>JAYSWX010000128.1:0-2919 GCA_043717855.1 Phyllobacterium sp. | reverse complement strand
CCGGAATGCTTGTGGAAATCGATCATAACGGCAATGGTGGTGTGATCCATATTAAGTATAAGTCATTGGAACAATTGGATGATATTTGCCGACGCTTACAAAAAGAATAGCTAACGACGCTTTGCACGTCCTTGTTCAATCGACATGGCCAAAAGTGTGCGGTGACAAATCGCATTAGCGAGGCCAGCGTTCTTGCGAGAGTCTAGCACTGTAGATTGGATGCGCGCGAGAAAGCGCAAGAATGTATCTGTGCTGGTACTGGCGAGCACGCGCTCAATCAGCGCTTTGCGTGCAAAGAATATCGGATGGCGGGCGGAGGCGACAGCGGTTGCGGCGGATTTACCCTCATTATCCATGGCGAAGCGCTGCTCCATTAGACTGTTGAGCTGGCGAGCGAGTGTGGAAAGAATGGTCTGGATTGATGTACCGCGCTGAGTAAGCTTGGAGAATATAATATCTAAGCAGACCGTATCACCGCTTAGAATTGCATCGACCAATTCATCCAAGGAACTTGCTGAAACATCTCCGATCGCGGCTTCGACATCCACTAGTGTAATTTGGCCTGAACCACGGGCATAAAGCACCAGTTTTTCTAACTCACTACGCGATGCCAAACGGTCGCCGCCGAGTGCGCTCTTCAAAAGCAAGCGGGCATCCAACGCTATGGATAGTCTGGCATCGTTTAATTGATTATCAATAAGTCGGTCCACGCCCTTGGCATCATCGGCATAACAGGGCAGCGCTATGATGGCGGGTGAATTTTCGCAGAGTGACCGCAGCGCGGATGCGGGCTTCAAACCATCGGCCTCAATGATAATAGTGGCTGCTTCCGGCGGGTTGGCGGCCAGTGCTTTTAGGGCCTCGACAAGCCCCTTTTCATTACCCGCATCCTTAATCCAGACTAGTCGCTCACCGCCAAACATCGAGACAGTAAGAGCCTCATCTGCCAGCCTCGCTGGATCGTTATGAACCGTACCAGCGTCAAGCCGTATGACCGAAAATGGATCATCAAGCTGAATTTTCAAACTCCTGGCGATAATGGTCGAGCGCTCGGAAACCAGACCCCGGTCCGGCCCATACACCAAATACATGCGAAAGCCAGGCGCGGACTTTGCAATAAATGTATCGACCTCATGGGCTTTCAGCTTTGCCATGGATTGGCGTTAGCACAAGCTGTGACATAGCAAAACTGCTTAAGCTTTAATCTTCATCATTTTTGGATCGACGAGTGGCTCCAGAACTAAGCTGACTTTCACGACTTCGTTGGCTACAACAAGTTCGTAAGAACCCGCCAGCAGCCACTGATCGCTCACACCGGCTGCATTGCGCACATACCCATAGCCGATCGCTTTTTGCACGGTATAACCATAGCCGCCACTGGTAAGATAGCCGACCGCTATGCCGTTGCGCAAGATTGTTTCACGGCCTAGCAAAACGATAGCTTCATCAAATGCAGTGAAACCTACGAAACGCTTGATGAGGGGTTGAGCCGCAATACTTTGCGAGGCCTCGCGTCCGATGAAATCACGGTTGGACTTCAACTTGACTGCCCAGCCTAAACCAGCCTCAAACGGAGAATCATTGGGTGTTACATCCGCGCCCCATGCGCGATAACCCTTCTCCAAGCGCAGAGATTCCAGCGCGCGGTAGCCGATTGGCCTGATGTGTTGTGCTGCGCCCTGCCCCATCAAAGCGTCGAACACGTCACCAAGACCAGAGAACTGGACGTGTAGCTCCCAACCGAGTTCGCCAACATAAGTGACGCGGAGCGCACGGACAGTTTGGCCAGCGATTTCAATGATTTGGACATGACCAAACGCGAAAGCCGCGTTGCTGACATCAGATTTTGTAACCGATTCCAAAACGGCGCGAGCCTTCGGGCCCATCAGCGACAGCGTGCCGAAATTCTCGGTAACGTCAGCAAACGAGACGTCAGCATCCCTTGGAATATGGTCGGCTATCCATGCAAAATCATGGGTGCGAAATCCCGTCCCGGTGACAATGTAGAAATGATCCTCGCCAAGGCGGGCTACAGTGAGATCGCATTCAATGCCACCACGCGAATTTAGTAGCTGTGTGTACGTCAGGCGGCCCGCGGGTTTATGAATATCGTTGGCGCAAACTTTATCCAGCACTGAAAGCGCGCACGGTCCCTTCATTTCATACTTTGCAAATGAAGATTGGTCGAACAGGCCAACGTGATTGCGCACATGGTGGTGCTCTTTGCCAACAGCATCAAACCAGTTTTGGCGACCCATTGAGTAAATATCGTGTGGCTCCACAGCAACAGGGGCAAACCAGTTTGGTCGCTCCCAGCCAAGCTTGGAACCAAAAACAGCACCGTGGGACTTCAATCGATCATATAGTGGTGAGACAGCACGCGGGCGGCCACTGGTATATTCCTCGTGCGGATAACCAATGGTGTAATGTTTGCCGTAGGCCTCCAACGTGCGCTCACAGACCCAATCGCGGTCTTTATGCAAGCTTGAAAAGCGCCGGATATCCACGCTCCATAGGTCTAAAGGCGCCTCGTCGCGCATAACCCATTCCGCCAGCGCCCAGCCAGCACCACCACCCGCTGCAATACCAAACGCATTAAACCCTGCGCCAACATACATATTGGCGCATTCGTGAGCTGGCCCAAGGATGAAGTTTCCGTCAGGCGTAAAACTCTCTGAGCCATTAATCATTTGTTTAACACCCACGTTTTCCAGCGCAGGAATACGGGCTATCGCCTGTGTCATGTGTTGTTCAAAATGATCCCAATCATCATCAAACAGGCGGAACTGCCAGTCATCAGGAACATCGCCGCGCACCCATTCCTGCGGATTCGGCTCGTAGCCACCCATAACTATGCCTCCGACCTCCTCCTTGAAATAGGTTCGGCGGTCAGGGTCGCGGATAGTGGCCGCATCCGGC
>JAYSWX010000127.1:0-2998 GCA_043717855.1 Phyllobacterium sp. | reverse complement strand
CATCTGCACAAATTCCCAAGACTTCATCACAGTAAGTCTTTGATGTTGCTGCCTTTTGCAGATCGAAAAACCTGCCGTCCCAAGTCGGAATTTGCACGCCTTTGTAGCCCAAACCGGCAGCCCACTTGGTGATCGACGGCAGCGAATTAAACGGCGCGGCATCGCCTGCAAACTGTGCTAAAAAAATCCCGGGGCCTTTGATTGTCGTTGCCATGTCTCTCTCCCTTAGACAAAACGTCTATCGTTAAATGATCGCGCGTTCGCAGCGCATCTATAACGATATTGTCAGGGCAAGAATTGAAGCGCAACCGGCAATCTTAGCCAATATCCGATAAGTCAATCCTTGAACATACAGGCAAGTTTAGTTAACCAGACGCAGATTTTTCGATGGTCCCAGCCCCGCCGGGACAGGCACTTTAGTTGACGCATAGTTAGCATTGATAACCAGCTCGGCAGCCGCGCCAATGTCGAATTTACGAGCCACAATCACTGTGTAGGCTGACTGATCTCCGACCTTGTTTACCGCATGGACTTTAAATATTCCGTTTGGCAAATATATCGTTCCAAGCAAAACCCCGGCACTTGAGCTCGAAATTTCGTAAGTCACAGTGTTGACCATTTTAGGATCTTGATAAAATAGAATTCCGGCATAAGGCCCTGTTTCTGGTGCTGAAACGGCAATCGTGGTGGATTTTGCGAAATTGAACTTGCTACCCTCACCCGTGAAGAAAACTGTGACGCCTTTACCAGCCACAATGCCGCCGGTCGCCGAAGTTAAGTCTCCATTTTTAATGACGTAAGTTCCTGACTTAAAAACGACATTCGCGTTATTACTAATGCTAATACCGCCACAATACACTCCGGGACTTAGTATCGCACCAAATCCTATAATAACTTTGTTAGTAAAATCACAAGTCGCTGATGCGGGCACAATCCGGGAGGCGAGCGGGTCATCAATAGGCGTGCAATCAGGCGTCGGCTGCGTTGTGTAGTTCTTTGCCGCTCCCTTGTAACCACCTGCGGCACAATTATAATCAGATATGAGAAGTGCGCTTCCGGTGGAAGATAGGCCATTCGACGACACGGAGTTGGAAAACACAGCACAATTTGGCGCGGTGACCTTGGCGGTTCCCGTCAACGCTACCGTATCTCCACTGGATTTATCCAATCCAATGACACAAATATTCATTTCACCAGACATGCTGGCCTTTGAAGCGACCGCAATTTGTGGATCATGACGGAAATATCCAAGGAAAAAATACGGATATTCGTTCATTTGGATTTCAACATTAACTGTTTTCGCCAGCGGGTCTACTGTGGCAATAGCGGTAAATGCACCGCTCGTTTTACCTTGGGACGATCCTCGGGAACCAATATCGCGTAGGTTTTCATCGACATAGGCTTGGGCAATTGATTGCGCTTGTGTCGCTGACCAGCCCTTCAGGCTGCTTTCCTTTGCCGCAGCAAGAACCGCAGCATCCGCAGCATTCTGCATCCGTTTAATTTGATTTGTGTAGATCATAAAGTCCATCGCGCCACCACTCAAACCAAGCAGTACCGGTATCAAAATCGCAAACGAAAGTGCAAAGTTACCGGAGCGGCAACGCAGCAAAGACACAATCGTTCGAATTACGGACCTAGTTCTCATACTTTATATAAGCACATCACCTAATAAAGGCACGTTTCAGAAATAGTGAAATATTTAAGTAATTGTGGCCGTCTTCTTTGGTTGACTACGCATCCACTTGATTTAGTTATGCAATTGACATTAACGCATTCAAATTCAAGGCGCCTAAAAGAGCTTAAGCGGCTGTTTTCAGCCTGCCGCTTCTTGCCTTTTGAAGTGCGGAACCTCTGCCTTGAGCCTGTCGCCAAATTCGCGCATTGGCAGACCGTGCCCGAATAGAAAGCCTTGAAATACAGTGACACCAAGCCTGCGCATTGTCGCCTCTTGCATCTGGGTTTCGATGCCTTCTGCCACCAAAGTCATGCCCAGTTCGCGCGAAACTGTTGCGCACATTTCGATAACACCGCAAGAAAGTGGATCGTTGATACTGGCTTGACTTAAACTGCGATCAATTTTCAACTCGCTGAACGGGCACATGCGCAGCATATCAAAGTTGGCCATGCCAGTGCCAAAATCATCGAGCGCAAGTCCAAAGCCCGCCATACGCAATCGCGTCAAAAGTTCGACCAGCGTTGCAGGATCTTGCGGCAATACACTTTCAGTCAGCTCAATAGTTATCTGCGAAGGGGAGATGCCGCTTGCGCGCACTTTTTGGGCAAAATTAATAAGAAATTGTGGATTTTCTAACACAAGCGCGGGCGCATTAAAGGAAATCACCGGAAAAAGACCCTCGGACTTCCATTGCAACACATCTGCTAAAATTAGATCAAGAAACTCCAACGTTACGTTCCCAATAGTGCCGTCACGTTGGAGCGTGTCCAAATAGCTTTGCGGCGATAGAAGCTCGCCCGTCTCGGTTTCAAGGCGCATTAATGTTTCAGCGCCGATGGTTTCCTCAGTTACTGCGTCAACTTTCGGCTGATAAACCGGCTTAATCCCGATAATTTTTGCGCTCTTTTTCAGCAGCGGCAACAGGTCCACTTCCACGGGCCCTTTAATTCGATCTAACAGCGCCTGAATACCCGACTCCCTTATGGGCTTTTCCAACACCCCGGCGTCATGCAACCCAAGCAGCCGCACGAGCCGCGAGGCGGATTCCCTGATAGATGGGCTCTCGCCGCTGGATACGGCCACCCAGCCTTTATAACCTTCTTCGGCAAGTATGCGCATGACGGCCAACCCGTCCAATCCGCCCATATTTAAATTAAGAATGAGCAGTGAGTTGGTCTTGGACTGCGAAACCGCATCGCGTAGATTTTCGCGATTATTGGCGACCAAATGCACAGCGCTCGCGCCCGCGCGACAAAACAGCACCTTTGCTATTTCTTCAAATACCGGATCGTTATCGACTATGAATATGTCCTGCGGCTT
>JAYSWX010000126.1:0-19889 GCA_043717855.1 Phyllobacterium sp. | reverse complement strand
TTGCGATGGAGGCAATTATATTGCGTTAGTTTTTAGATACTTGCGCCAAACACGGAACAAATTTCGCCGCGAACCGTTTATAACTGTAAATTGAGGTGGTTCTTATGAAATTTGGTAATGATGCTGCGATAAATCGTAGGGTGCTAATAACAGGTTTAGGCGCGACATTATTACTACCAGGCTGCATGACATATGAGCCGCAGGCTTACTCTACCCGGTATGATCCATTACAAGACAGCAGTTATGGCGGCGGCATTGAGCCAGTTCGTCCGACAATCTCAGTGCACCCGAACATCTCATCTCCTGAGCAAATGTATGCCGCGATGATTGATGAGGGTTTTGAGGTTCCGGCGGTTCCCTACGAAAAGATCAAGTCGCAATTTTATCGTCAGCTGGTAGCTGATACTACAGCTGAACAGCCCGGCACACTGGTGGTCGATACAACCAATCGCTTCCTATATTTCACGATGCCCAATGGCGAGGCGCTGCGCTACGGTGTTGGCATCGGGCGCGAAGGATTTTCATGGTCCGGCCGCGCCGTTGTGCAATGGAAGAAAAAATGGCCAACGTGGACCCCGCCAGAAGAAATGATTGCACGCGACCCGAAGCTTGCAAAATTCAGCGCGGAAAATGGCGGTATGCCAGCAGGGTTAGACAATCCTCTGGGCGCGCGCGCGCTTTACATGTTCCAAAACGACGTTGATACTTTATACCGGCTGCATGGTTCACCGGAATGGAAAAGCATAGGCACTGCGGCATCTTCGGGATGTGTGCGCTTAATGAATCAGGATATTATCGATCTCTATGATCGCGTGCCGAACAAAACGCCAATCGTCGTGTTAGGGGACGGCACGCCGCTTAATGCGGCGTGACTTCGACGCTATAATTTAGCGCGACAGGCTGCCCAAAATCCCGCGAACCAACGCACGGCCTAGCGAAGACGCCACAGACCGCGCCACTGATTTCATGGCTGCCTCAGTGACGGTTTGACGGTTTGATGCGCGTGGCTTGGAAGAGGCGCTGCCCGTGCCGCCAAAATCCGGAAGATGCCAGCCACCCGATTCCGCCGGCTTTTCAACCTCTTCACCGGAAGCAGACGGACCACTGAGTTTCTTTTGCAAAATCTCATAAGCCGATTCGCGATCAACCGTCTTGTCATAAAGCCCTGCAACGGGGCTGACCGCCATTTTAGCCTGACGCTCTTGCGGCGTGATCGGTCCAACGCGCGATGCTGGTGGGCGGATCAATGTACGCTGCACAATCGACGGAACGCCCTTATCTTGCAGCGTGGATACCAACGCTTCTCCCGTGCCCAAATTGGTGATTGCCGTATAGCAATCGAAATCCGGATTGGGGCGGAATGTATCTGCAGCCGTTTTCACAGCAGCGGTTTCGCGCGGTGTGTAGGCGCGCAGCGCGTGTTGCACGCGGTTGCCAAGCTGGGCGAGCACGGTTTCAGGCACATCCAGCGGATTTTGTGTGACAAAATAAACGCCAACACCTTTCGAGCGGATGAGACGCACAACCTGCTCAATACGCTCCATCAACACTTTTGGCGCATCGTTAAACAGCAAATGGGCTTCATCAAAGAAGAACACGAGACGCGGCTTTTCAGGATCGCCGACTTCCGGCAGAACTTCAAACAGTTCTGATAAAAGCCAGAGCAAAAACGTGCCGTAAAGGCGTGGGTTCATCATGAGTTTGTCAGCGGCGAGAATGTTGACCGCGCCGCGCCCGTCCGGCGTGGTGCGCATAATATCGGCGATGTTCAACGCCGGTTCGCCGAAGAATTTTGCGCCGCCCTGCGTTTCCAAAACTAACAACGAGCGCTGAATCGTGCCAACGGACTCGCGACTGATGTTCCCATATTTGATTTGCAATTCCTTGGCGCGCTCTGCGACATGAGTGAGCAGCGCTTGCAAATCCTTCATATCCAGTAGCAACATGCCCTGTTCGTCCGCAACGCGGAAGGCTATATTCAACACGCCTTCTTGAGCATCAGACAGCCCCATCATCCGCGATAGTAAAAGCGGGCCCATTTCTGAAACAGTGGCTCTGATCGGGTGGCCCTGTTCGCCGAAAAGATCCCAAAAAATTACCGGAAATTCCTGGTGTTCATATGGGTTTAGTCCAATTTGCTCCGCGCGTTTGAGGAGAAAATCCTTGTCTTCACCCATCGCTGAAATGCCGGAAAGGTCACCCTTGATATCGGCTGCAAACACCGGAACGCCGGCGTTGGAAAAACCCTCGGCAAGGATTTGCAAGGTGACGGTTTTGCCTGTGCCAGTCGCACCGGTCACCAAACCATGGCGGTTACCAAATTTCAGCGCCAAATACTCAGACTGTTGAATTGTATCATCCGGCTTGCGGCTTGCACCGATAAAAATCTTACCATCTTCAAGCATGTCGATATTTTCCAATTCAAAACAAATGTCACTCGACTGTATAATCAGCACTGATAAATAGAACAATGCCCAAGTTTATGCTTTGGCGTCTTGTTTTGGTTATCGAATACCCATATGACGTAAACGTCAATTTTTGAGGGATTATTTATGGACGAACTCGTACAGCGCATTGTGACAAATATCGGCGTGGATCAAGAAAAAGCGGAACGCTCAGTGGGGCTAATTCTTGGCTTTTTGCAAGCCGAGGGCCCAGCGGGCAAAGTGGGCGAATTGATCGCCGCAATGCCGGGCGCGGATAAAATGATGGCAGATGCGGCCTATAAGCCCGGCTTTATAGGCGGCGTTATGGGCCTTGGCACACAATTGATGGCAATGGGCATGGGCATGAGCGAAATTGGCGGCGTTGCCAAGGAAACTATCCGTTTTGCACGCGAAAAGGCGGGAGATGGCCCGATTGACGAAGTTGTGGCGTCTATTCCGGGATTGGGACAGTTTATTTAAACTGGATCGCATTTTGATTGATAGGGTGGCTCGAGCCACCCTATTTTTTGGCCCGTCTGAAACCTTTGTTGCATTGCCGGTTTATTGCCAGCGTCATACAAGCATGGTCTAACTGCCATGAATGCGGAGCGACAATGGACCCGGCTACCCTGACCCAATCGGATTTTGTAGCGCAGAGCGAGGCTACTTGGCGGGTGCTCGCGGCAAAGGCGTTGAAGGGCAGCGATGTGGATGCGGCGCTTACTTCATACACTGATGATGGCTTGAAGATTGCGCCGATTATGCCACGCAAGGCCGATGCGGTTCCCGTATTTCAGCGAACGGGTAACTGGGCGATTTGCCAGCGTATTGATGACCCGAATCTCCACCGCGCTACGGCACAAGCGCTGGATGATGTCGCAGGCGGCGCAAGTGGTTTGACGCTTGTGTTGGCAGGCGCTGCAAATGCTTTCGGGTATGGGTTGCCGGTATCGAAGGAAGCGATTGCCGCCGTGCTTGATCCGCTGCCACTAGATAATCTGACACTGCGGATTGACCCGCATCCGGCGTCGCGGGCGACTGCCGACTGGCTGGTTGAGTATCTTCGCTCGCGCCGCACTGCCATGACCGGATTGAAGCTTTCACTGGGCATCGATCCGGCGTCTAGCTTCGCCAGTACCGGCCATAAGAATATGTCGATTGAGGCATTGGAGGCATCGTTGCCGCAATCGCTATCGGGGCTATTTGCGGCAGGTGTTCCCGGCGTTTTCCTTGAGGCGGATGGCCGCGCTTACCATAATGCCGGGGCCAGTGAGGCGCAGGAGCTGGGCGCGATCTTGTCAGTTGCGGCGGCGCATTTGCGGATGTTTGCCCTCGCCCGCCAGCCGCTGTCGTATGCGGCGGCCCATGTCGGCTTTGCGGTTTCTGTCGATCAAGACCAGTTCGTTTCGACGGCAAAACTGCGGGCACTACGTCTACTTTGGGCGCGGGTGCTGGAATTAAGCGGCGTTTCGCAATCTGCGCCAGTGACTATTCACGCTGAAACATCAATGCGGATGATGACCACATTGGATGTTGAAACCAATATTTTGCGCAGCACGATTGCCGCATTTTCTGCCGTGGTTGGCGGCGCGGATTCGTTATCGATCTTGCCCTACACTTTTGCGCACGGCCTGCCTGATGCCTTCGCGCGGCGTGTGGCGCGCAACACACAGCTCGTATTGCGTGATGAGGCACATGTAGGATTTGTCAGCGATCCCTCTTCCGGCTCCGGCAGTATTGACGCATTGACAGGCGAAATCTGCGCTGCGGCTTGGGCTGAATTTCAAACCATTGAAGGCGAAGGCGGCATGTTGCGCAGCCTTCTTGGCGGACACTTTCAAACACGCGTGGCGCAATTAGTGGCCATCCGCGCGGCAGCTTTCGCCCGTGGTGAGAGGGTGATAATCGGCACAACGACACATAAGTTGACAGATGAACGACCTGTGGTGACGCTTGATGCCGCACTGGTAACACCCTCGCATTCAGGTGTGATTTCCTGCGAGCCTATGCCGCCTATCCGTATTGCAGCCGCCTTTGAGGGAGCCACATCATGATCCCTGATTTCACGAAAATTGACTGGCAGGCAAGTGGCGTTTCGCAGCATGTAAAAGCCGATGCGCAATGGCAAACGCCGGAAGGCATCAGCATCAAATCCAGCCATGATGAAGCTGATTTGGCAGGCCTGAAATTCCTGGATACATGGCCAGGCGCTGCGCCCTTCATTCGCGGACCCTACCCCGCTATGTATATTCAGCAGCCGTGGACCATTCGCCAATATGCCGGATTTTCTACTGCAGAGGCCTCCAATGCCTTCTATCGGCGCAACTTAGCGGCGGGGCAAAAGGGCCTGTCTGTAGCATTCGATTTGGCGACGCACCGGGGTTACGACAGCGACCATCCGCGTGTCCCGGGTGACGTGGGCATGGCTGGTGTTGCCATTGATAGCATACTCGATATGCGCCGGCTTTTCGATGGCATTCCACTTGGTGATATGACGGTTTCAATGACCATGAATGGCGCTGTGCTGCCGATTATGGCGCTTTATATTGTGGCTGCCGAAGAGCAAGGCGTGGCGCAAAAGGATCTGGCAGGCACGATCCAGAACGATATTCTCAAAGAGTTTATGGTGCGCAACACCTATATCTATCCGCCGCAGCCATCCATGCGGATTGTGTCGGATATATTTGCCTACACCGCACAAAACATGCCAAAATTCAACTCAATTTCCATCTCCGGCTATCACATGCAGGAGGCAGGAGCTACTGCGGATTTGGAGCTGGCCTATACGATTGCAGACGGCATTGAGTATGCCCGAGCGGGCGTTGCGGCCGGAATGCCGATTGATAGTTTTGCGCCGCGTCTATCGTTTTTCTGGGCGATTGGCATGAATTTCTTCATGGAAATGGCCAAAATGCGGGCGGCACGCCTGATTTGGGCCGCTCTTATCAAAAGGAATTTTGCGCCTGAAGATGAGCGTTCGCTATCGCTACGCGCACATTGTCAAACCTCAGGTTGGTCGCTGACAGCGCAAGATCCGTATAATAATATCGTGCGCACGATGATTGAGGCGATGGCGGCGACGCAAGGACATACGCAGTCGCTGCATACCAATTCGTTCGATGAGGCGATGGCGTTGCCGACGGATCATTCGGCGCGCATTGCGCGAAACACGCAGCTTATCTTGCAGAAGGAATCTGGTACAACTCGCATTATCGACCCGTGGGGCGGCTCGGCTTACGTGGAGCGCCTGACGCATGATTTGGCGGCGCGCGCAATGCAGCACATTGAAGAAGTGGAAGCGCTGGGTGGAATGGCGAAGGCCATTGAAGCGGGCATTCCAAAGCTACGCATTGAAGAGGCAGCAGCGCGGACACAGGCGCGGATTGACAGCGGCAAGCAGATTTTGGTGGGCGTCAACTCGTTCAAGCCTACACAAGATATTGAGGTTGATGTTCTCAAAATTGACAATGCCGAAGTACGGGCGCGCCAGCTTTCCAAGCTGCAAGAACTAAAGGGAACGCGCGATGTTTCTGCCACTGAAAATGCGCTGGATGCGCTGACTCACGCGGCTCGCACTGGCACGGGCAATCTGCTGGAATTTGCCGTGAATGCCGCACGGGCAAAGGCGACCGTGGGTGAGATTTCACTGGCGCTGGAAAAGGCCTTTGGCCGTCATGTCGCGGAGGTGAAAACCATCTCCGGTGTTTACCGTAAGGAGGCGGGCAATGATCCGACCGTGGCTGTTGCCGCAGCGCGAGTTGATGAGTTTAAGCAAAAGACAGGTGCGGCGCCGCGCATTCTGGTTGCCAAAGTTGGGCAAGATGGCCATGATCGCGGGCAGAAGGTGATCGCCACTGCCTTTGGCGATTTGGGCTTTGATGTCGTGGTAGGTGCGATGTTCCAAACGCCTGAAGAAGTGGCCGAACTGGCCGCGCGCGAAAACGTCAATATCGTTGGCGTGTCCTCGCTGGCTGCTGGGCATTTGACGTTGGTTCCAGAATTGAAGTCTGCACTCACGAGACTCAAGCGCGACGACATTCTCATTGTTGTCGGCGGCGTTATTCCGCCCAATGATATGCCTGATGTCTTAAAGGCTGGGGCAACAGCGATTTTCCCGCCGGGGACCGTGATTGCACAGGCTGCGCTGGAGTTGCTGGAGCGGTTGGGCTGATCTTGTTATAATCAGTGTTGCAACATATTTATTTTGATGTTATTCCTTATGTTGCAACATAAGGACATACCAAAATGAACACTGTCATTCGCAAGATCGGAAATTCAGAAGGCGTCATTATTCCGAAGGATGTTTTAGCGTTTCATGATTTGAAGGCGGGCGATGAAGTCTCCATTATCAATAGCCCAAGCGGTATTACATTTCTGCCTGCGGAAGACCATCTTGCCCGCCAGATGAAAGCTGCACGTGAGTGCATGGACAAGTATAAGGTCGCATTGCGCGAGTTGGCGAAGTGAGCGAGTGGCAATGGCTTACGCGGGCCGCGATTGATATTTTCCATGCAGAGCAACTGGCAGAGCATGGCGGACTAGCCGGCATAAAAGATGAAAATGCTTTGGAGGCGGCGCTTGCCCGCCCCATAAATAAAGCTGCTTATGAAAATCCCGACGTTTATGGACTTGCCGCAGCCTACCTATTTGGCATTGCCAAAAATCACCCTTTTTCAGATGGAAATAAGCGGACAGCTTTTGTCGCCGCTTACGTTTTTCTGCTTATTCACGGATGGAGAATTGAGGCGACACAGGGCGAAATCATTGAGTTCGTACTCGGTGTTGCAGCCGGTGAGATTGACGAAACCGGTGCTGCCATGTTCTTCAAAGACCATTGCATTTCAGTAGAATAGAATCGGAACTATGATAACCGCTTATTCAATCCAAAACACCATGCTGCGCCCACAAAAACTGGCGTTGGGCGAGTCACTGCCCGCAGGCACGGTTTGGATTGATATTCTTCATCCTACGCAGGACGAAGATCAACATGTTGAGCACCTGACAGGCATCTCCATCCCAACCCGCGAAGACATGAAGGAGATTGAGGATTCCAGCCGGTTTTATGCGGAAAATGACGCGCAGTATTTCACTGTGCCTTTGCTTCACTCATCAGAAGGGATGAAGCCCGGCATTAATCCTGTCACGTTTATCCTCACCGGTGATCTGCTTATTACCGTGCGCTACGTTGAGCCGAAGGCCATTTTGTTTTTCCAAAACCGCGTGACAAAGGCTGGAAGTGAGCTGGTCAAAGGTGGTTGCGACGGGCGCTCAGTGATGCTGGGGCTGCTCGAAAGTGTGACTGACCGCGTTGCGGATTTGCTTGAGGGGGTGGCTGCGCATCTCGATCATGAGTCTGATTTGCTGTTTGCAGATAATACCAACCCCATGTCCACACCGCGTTTTCGCAGTGCGATGCGGCTTCTAGGCAATGAAGGCTCGTTTTTGTCGAAGGTTAGTGAGTGTCTTTCCGGCCTAAGCCGATTGATTTCCTACATGCATACCGACCCGACGGCGGCGGGCAAAAAATCAGTGGTGAAAAGCCGCTTGTTGCTGATTGAGCGCGATATTCAATCCCTGCGCACACATTCGGATTTTCTTTCCGGTAAAATTACGTTCCTGCTTGATACCGTTGTTGGTCTCGTTTCGGTCGAACAAAACGCCATTATCAAGTTTTTCTCGGTTGCTGCTGTTGGCTTTATGCCACCCACCTTGGTGGCGTCTATTTACGGTATGAACTTCAAATTAATGCCAGAACTCGATTGGCCACATGGCTATCCGATTGCGTTATTCCTGATGCTGGCGTCTGCTATCTTGCCACTGGCCTATTTCCGCTACAAAAAGTGGCTGTAGCGTTAGCTGGCATCGGAACTTAAGCTAACGGTTTTCCATTCTTGGCCATTAAGCGAGATGGTTTCGCCCTGTTTCTTGCCAAATAGCGCAACCGCCATGGGCGAAACATGAGAGATTTTGTGGTGTTTCACATCGGCCTCGTCCTCACCGGTGATTTTCCATGTCACCAGCTTGCCGTCCTGCGCCTTTAATTGCACCGTCATGCCAAAGCGCACGACATCGCTTTGCCCGTCCGGCACTGAGACTTCGGCCGTCTCGCGGCGGGCGATCCAATAACGCAAATCACGGGCATTGAGCGCAATTTGCTCGCGGTCGCCTTCCGCTTCGGCAATGCCCATCGCATCCTGCAAAAACGCAATTTCCGAGTCCATCATGGCAAGCCCTTCATGGGTTACCAGATTGCGCTCACTGCTGACATGGCGCTCGCCCACCTCCGGCATCGCGCCACCATTATCCACGTCCTTTGTAAATGCACTGCTCATGGTGTTCATTCCATTCACTTCTAATCCGCACCAAAGTTGCAGATTTACCCACCATCAACGTTGATCGGGATCAATCCGTTCCAAAATTTGTGCCAAACTGCAACAGAGGACTTGGCATCAATCGTGCTCCCTATTTGGGAAAAGGGAAGCTAAATGAAACGTCGTGATTTTTTGTTCGGGTTGGTTGGCGCATCGGCTGTGATTTCAAGGGCTGCAAGCGCTGGCGAAACCCTGTTGCAAAATATCGGCATACGCGGCTCGATTGATGCCAATGATTTAGGTTTCCGCCCGGATACGCTTGACGACCAATCCAAGATTTTCTCAAAAATGCTTAGCGCCGCTTCGAAGTCTAATCAGGAAATTTATCTGCCGCCCGGTGACTATATTGTCTCCAACCTGACCCTGCCCAAGCGCGTGCGCATCAAGGGCGTGGCCGGAGCCTCGCGTATCATCTATGGCGGTGATGGACATTTGTTTGCGGCGGAAGATACGGAAATTGTCGAGATTGAAGGCGTGGTTTTTGACGGTGCCAACCGCGAACTTAACGAACAAAGCCAAGGGCTAATCGAAGGCCGTCGCGTGCCGCGCTTTATACTTTCCAACTGCGAAATTATCGGCAGCGCCAAGAACGGCGTGTCGTTGGAAGGCTGCGCGGGTCGCATTGATATGAGCAGTATTTCCGGCGCGGGCGATGCAGGGATTTGGAGCGTTGAGGGCGCTGGCATGACCATTTCCAACAATGATGTGCATGACTGTGCCAATGGCGGCATTTTGGTGCACCGCTGGCAAGAGGCGCATGATGGTTCGATGATTACCGGCAACCGCGTCTCACGGATCGGTGCGAAGAATGGCGGTACAGGGCAATTTGGCAACGGAATCAATGTGTTCCGAGGTAATGATGTTATTGCCAGCGGCAACCAAGTGAGCGATTGCGCGTTCTCTGCCATACGCTTTAACAGCGCCAGCGATGCGCAAATAGTGAATAATAACTGCAAGAATAGCGGCGAGACGGCAATCTATTCCGAGTTCAAATTCGAGGGCTCTATCATCAGCGGCAATGTGGTGGACGGCGCTGCCAATGGAATTTCTGTCGCCAATTTTAACGAGGGCGGGCGGCTTGCTATTGTTGCCAACAATATAGTCCGCAACCTCAAACTAGACGGTCCCTACCCTGCGGATGCTGCCGGTTTTGGCATTGGTATTGCGGTTGAGGCGGACACTTCCGTGAGTGGAAACGTCATCGAAAATGCGCCGAGCATCGGCCTGAATATTGGCTGGGGGCCTTACATGCGCGATGTTAGCGCCATTGGAAATATCATTCGCCAATGCGGCGAAGGCATCGCAGTCACGGTTGTTGAAGGCGCCGGCAAAGCGGTCATCAACAGTAATGTTTTGAGCGACAATGCCAAGGGCGCGATACTTGGCCACCGCTGGGCGGATGTTGTCACCTCCGATATGGCAACGTCAGGCAATCAGGGAATTGCCACGCTGACAGTCGAAAATAATCAAGCCGCTTAGGCCAATTGTCCCGCCGGGCGCGACATGCCGTACTCAATTTTGTTCCAGTTACGCATCGGCTTGCGTGCGATTTTGGCGAATGTTTCAGACGCATCATCTTTGCCAAACAGCTTAGAAATAACGCCAGCGACCATTGTTTCGCACCCGCGCGACGACCCATCATCGCACTTTAGGGCAATGCCCAGTCCCAATTCGGGAATCGCGGCGCAATAGACGCCTTCGGCTCCAACTTTGGCGAACACGCGGTTTGGCGCGGCACGCATCAATTCCGTACAGCCGCGGCCGGTGCCGGCGACATGCCAAGGTTCGGCCATGCAGGCGTTGAGCAGCCTGGTTGCGGCACTGGCACGTTCGCGCGAGAAGCCAACACCAGTGGCCATGCGGGCAAAGCCGTGAGCCAAATTTTTGAGGGGAATTGCATAAGTGGGGATGGAACAGCCATCCGTGCCGCAATAGGCACTATCATGCGCCGCGCCTGTGACCGACTGCATCACATCGCGCACATGGTCTTGAATCTTGTGGCCAGCGGAGACGTAGCCTTTGAGGTCTATGCCTTCGTGACATCCTGTACAAAGAAAGCCAGCGTGCTTGCCTGAGCAATTATTGTGCACGGCGAGCGGCTTTACGCCATGAGAAGCAAAGTCAATCACCATAGGCTGGTCAAACGGCCAGTGTGCGCCGCACTCAAAATCCGCTTCTGAAAGTCCGGCCTGTTTGAGCATGTGGCGGGCGGTTTCAACGTGACCAGCTTCGGCTGAATGGGAGGCGCAGGCAAGCGCTAACTCCTTGTTGCCAAAGCCAAACGCATCCGCAGCGCCGCTTTCGATAAGCGGCAGTGCTTGAATGGCTTTTACAGCAGAGCGGGGAAATGTCGGGTGGTCAATATCACCGATTTGCATTACCAGTTTGCCGTCGCCATCCACCACGGCAACCGCGCCGCGATGACGGCTTTCAACGACTGCGCCGCGCACGATTTCGACCAGAACCGGATTTTCCATAAAACACTCCTAAATAGCACCAGCTTGATGCCTCAAAACACATAATGATAACAAGCCCTATCTGTTGTACCCCTGCCCGAAATACGGCTTTGGGCGTCGCGGAAAGCATGGTGGATGTCGCACGCTTTGCTTATAAGTTGGCGGGTTGTCACGGCTAGGTCTATGATGACGCCAAGAGGTAACGCTGCAGATGACACGACCGAATATTCTCATCATTATGGCGGACCAGTTCAACGGGACTTTGTTTCCTGACGGACCGGCTGAATTTTTGCACGCGCCGCATTTAAAAACGCTGGCGGCGAACTCCGCCCGCTTTGCCAACACCTATACGGCGCTGCCGCTATGCGCCCCTGCCCGTGCCTCTTTTATGACCGGCCAACTTCCATCGCGCACGGGCGTTTATGACAATGCGGCGGAGTTTCGCTCGGATATTCCGACTTACGCGCATCACTTGCGTCGCGCTGGTTATGAGACTGCGCTTTCGGGCAAGATGCACTTTGTAGGCCCTGACCAGATGCACGGCTTTGAAGAGCGGCTGACGACGGATATTTACCCGGCAGATTTTGGCTGGACACCGGATTACCGCAAGCCGGGGGAGCGCATTGACTGGTGGTATCATAATCTCGGGTCTGTCACCGGCGCGGGCGTGGCTGAAATCACCAATCAAATGGAATATGACGACGAGGTTGCCTTCCACGCCAACCAGAAACTCTATCAATATTCCCGCGTTTCAGACGATGAGAGCCGCCGCCCTTGGTGCCTAACAGTATCGTTCACCCATCCGCACGACCCCTACGTGGCGCGGCGCAAATATTGGGATTTGTATGAGGGCATTCCCCAGCTTAATCCTAGCGTGGATGAGATTGCCTATGCCAACCAAGATCCGCATTCCAAGCGGTTAATTGACGCCTGCGACACGCAGAATTTCACCATCACCAAGGAGCATATCCGCCGCGCGCGGCAGGGCTATTTCGCCAATATTTCCTATATTGATGACAAGGTTGGCGACCTCATCGAAACGCTGCGGGCAACGCGGATGCTGGATGATACGATCATACTGTTCAGCTCCGATCATGGCGATATGCTGGGTGAGCGCGGCTTGTGGTTTAAGATGAATTTCTTCGAGGGCTCCGCCCGCGTGCCGCTGATGATTGCCGGCAAAGGTATTGCGCCACAGCTTATTACAGCGCCGGTTTCGACGCTGGATGTCAACCCGACGCTGGCGGATATGGCGGGCATTAACATCGCCGAAATCATGCCGTGGACGGATGGCGAAAGCCTTGTTCCATTGATGAAAGGCGCTGTTCGCACCGCGCCTGTGCACATGGAATATACCGCCGAAGGCAGCCAAGCGCCGCTGGTGTGTATCCGCGAGGGCGACTGGAAGTTCAGCCATTGCGAGCTTGACCCGCCAATGCTGTTTAACCTTAAAGACGACCCGCAGGAGCTGAACAATTTGGCAGCGGATCCCGCTAATGCTGATGTTGTTGCAACGTGGACAGCGCGCGTTCGGGCTCGCTGGGATATGAAAACCTTCGACAGCGCCATCCGCGAAAGCCAAGCGCGGCGTTGGGTGGTCTATGAGGCGCTGCGTAACGGCGCCTATTTTCCGTGGGACTATCAGCCGCTGCAAAAGGCATCCGAACGCTATATGCGCAACCATATGGATTTGAATATTTTGGAAACAGCCAAGCGCTTTCCGAGGGGTGAGTGATGTCTGCGGGCAAGCATTTCGATACAAAGCCAACGCTGCTCGAAGCCGACTTCGTTATCGTCGGCTCCGGCTCGGCTGGCTCGGCGTTGGCGTATCGATTGTCTGAGGATGGCAAATATACCGTTGTGGTGATTGAATTTGGTGGCACGGATTTTGGGCCGCTCATCCAGATGCCAGCGGCGCTTTCAATACCGATGAACATGAAGCGCTATAATTGGGGCTTTGAAACTGAGCCGGAACCTTTTCTCCATGGGCGACGATTGGCGACGCCGCGCGGCAAGGTAATAGGCGGGTCATCGTCTATCAACGGCATGGTTTATGTGCGTGGCCACGCCAAAGATTTCGACCACTGGTCGGAGCAAGGCGCTACGGGCTGGGGCTATGCCGATGTGCTGCCCTACTTCCAGCGCATGGAAAATGTGGAGGGCGGCGAAGAGGGTGTTCGCGGACGCGATGGTCCGCTTTATGTGAAACGCGGCCCGCGCAAAAATCCGCTTTATGGCGCGTTTGTTGAGGCTGGACGCCAGGCCGGATTTGAACTTACGGATGACTACAACGGATTGAAGCAAGAAGGCTTCAGCGCGATGGAACAAACGGTGCATAATGGCGTGCGCTGGTCAGCGGCCAATGCCTATTTGAAGCCTGCGCTGAAGCGCGGAAATGTTAGCCTTATCAATGGCTTTGCCCGCAAAGTGGTGATGATGAATCAACGCGCTGTTGGGGTCGAAATTGAAGCTCACGGCGTGATTCAAGTCGTTAAAGCGCGGCGTGAGGTTATCCTTGCCGCCTCGTCGATTAACTCGCCAAAATTACTGCTGCTCTCCGGCATTGGTCCGGCGGCGGAGTTGAAGGCGAATGGCATTGACGTGGTGGCGGACCGTCCGGGCGTTGGCAAAAATTTGCAAGACCACATGGAAGTTTACATCCAGCAAAAATGCCTTCAGCCCATCACGCTTTACTCCAAGCTGAACTTGATTTCCAAAGGTATTATCGGCGCGGAATGGCTGTTCCTCAAGCGCGGCGATGGCACGACAAACCACTTCGAATCCTGCGCGTTTTTGCGTTCAGCGCCGGGCGTGGATTATCCGGATATTGAGTATCATTTTATCCCTGTTGCCATTCGCTACGATGGCAAGGCGGCGGCGAAGAGCCACGGGTTTCAAGCGCATGTTGGGCCGATGCGCTCCAAGTCGCGCGGCGCGGTGACTCTGCGCTCCAGCGATCCGAATGACAATCCGAAGATTCTTTTCAACTATATGAGCCATGAAGATGACTGGCGCGACTTCCGCCATTGTGTGCGGCTCACCCGCGAGATTTTCGGGCAGAAGGCCTTTGATCCCTATCGCGGCGATGAAATTCAGCCGGGCAGCCATGTGCAGACTGATGAGCAATTGAACGAGTTCTTGGCGCATCATGTCGAGAGCGCTTATCATCCATGCGGCACGGCGCGGATGGGTTCGGAAAATGATCGCCTTGCGGTGGTGGACCCTGAAACGCGGGTTATCGGCGTTGATGGTTTGCGTGTTGCGGATTCGTCGATCTTCCCGCAAGTTACCAACGGCAATCTCAACGCGCCGTCGATTATGACGGGCGAAAAAGCCGCCGACCATATTTTGGGCAAGACACCATTGCCCCGTTCCAATCTCGAACCGTGGATCAATCCACGGTGGGAAACATCAGACCGTTAGGAGTTCATCATGCGCGCACAACCCAAAGGCTCCCACTATGTGGCCGGTGAATTTATGGACGACGAGGTCGGGCCTATTCTCGAAAGCATTTATCCGGCTACCGGCGAAGTCATCGCGCTGTTGCATGAAGCGACTCAGGCGGTCGTTGACGCCGCTGTGGACGCTGCACTCGAGGCGCAGCCTTATTGGGCCTCGCTAAAGCCAGTGGAGCGCGGGCGTCTTTTGCGCAAGACCGCCGATATTTTGCGCCGCCGCAATCAAGAAATCTCTGAGCTTGAAACGCTGGATACGGGCAAGGCCATTCAGGAAACCACGGTGGCGGACCCAGCTTCGGCGGCTGATACGCTGGAGTTCATGGGCGGCGCGGTGGCGGCGTTTAACGGTGAGATGATTGATTTGGGCGGGTCTTTTGCCTATACGCGGCGCGAGGCGCTTGGCGTTTGCGCGGGCATTGGCGCTTGGAATTATCCAATTCAGGGTGCGGCATGGAAGTCCGCTCCGGCGCTGGCCATGGGCAATGCGATTATTTTCAAGCCATCAGAAAACACACCGCTTTCAGCCTTGGCGTTGGCGGAGTGCTATGAAGAAGCGGGACTTCCTGCCGGTCTGTTCCAAGTGGTGCAAGGGCGCGGCGGGGTGGGGGCCATGCTGGTCAACCATCCGCTCATCGACAAGATTTCGCTGACAGGTTCAGTGCCAACAGGCATGAAAGTGATGGCCGCTGCTGGCGGGCAAATGAAGCACGCGACAATGGAACTTGGCGGCAAATCCCCATTGATTATTTTTGATGATGCCCAGCTTGAAAACGCGGTTGGCGGCGCGATGCTGGCTAACTTTTATTCGACGGGACAAGTTTGTTCAAATGGCACACGGGTTTACGTGCAGCGCAAGTTTCATGACCAATTTATGGAGCGCTTAATCGCTCGCACCAAAGCCATTAAGATTGGCGACCCGATGGACCCGGACACGCAGATGGGCCCGATGGTGAGCCTCGCACAGCGTGACAAGGTGAAGAGCTATATTGATATTGGTCTAGCTGAAGGCGCGAACTTGGCTCACGGCGGCGGCATTCCGCAGATGCAGGGCATGGAAGCGGGAGCTTGGATTGAACCGACGATATTTTCCGGCGTGAGCGATGATATGCGCATTGCGCGTGAAGAAATATTCGGACCGGTGATGTCCGTTCTCGTTTTTGATGATGAGGAGGAGGCCATCGCCCGCGCCAATGATACCGAATTTGGTCTGTCCGCGGGCGTCTTCACGCGCGATATTGCGCGTGGGCATCGCGTGATCGGCCAGCTCAAAGCCGGTTCGTGCTGGATCAACAATTACAATCTTGCGCCGTCAGAAATCGCCTTCGGGGGTTTTCGCAAATCAGGTATAGGGCGCGAAAATTCAATTGAAGCTTTGCGGGTATATAGCCAATTGAAGACGATTTATGTTGAGACAGGCGACGTGGCCAGCCCTTATTGAGGGCCAGCCACTCCAAGATACTCTGTAAGCGCAAATACCAGATGATAGAAAATCGAAGCAGGCACCTCGTGAGACTTCGCCCGGCCTTTTTCGTCAATCATATCAATCCACATGCCCTGTGGGGCAGGTTCAATGTGCCAGCGGAACAGACGGCCAGCACGAGCTTCAATCTCCGGCTTCATATCCGGCCCGCCGATACGGTCCAGCGCGATTGCTGCTTTTAGTGCCTCGGTCTGCGGCCATGAACGCGAGGTGCGAACCAGTGGAATTCCTGTCTTTGTTACAGCATCATAAGCCAAACCAGTAGCACGGTTGAGGCCATTGGCGATGGCGCTGGAATAGAGTTTGCGGGCATAGGCGTTGAATTGGCTGCGACCCGAGGCTTGTGCATAGGCAACCAAAAGTGACGCCCATTCGAAATGGTGGCCGGGCTCGGTCCACTGACTTTGATCGTTGTTAGGCGCTTGCCAGTTTGAATCGAAGAACTCACCTAACGTCCAGTTTTCAGTGTCAAAAAATCGATTAGCAAACAGGTCAGCAATTTTGGTTGCACGGTACAAATAAGACTCATCACCGGTGACGCGATACCACGCAAGGAACGCCTCCAGCAAATGCATATGCGGATTTGAACGACGCAGTGCGCCGCCTTCCGATGTTTCTCTGTAAGAGGAGCCGCCATTTTCTGACAGATACTTATCAATAAATATAAAAGTCTCGTCGCCCAATTTTTTTGCGCGCGGGTGTCCAGCTTTTACAGCGTAAGCGAGTGCGAGCAAGACGCAGGCGTGGTCGTAACTGTCTTCGGTAGCATCAATGACGCCACCATCTGAGCTAAGAACTTTGACCCAACCGCCATTTTTTGATCGTCCATTGTTTTCAATAAATGAAATTCCATGGTCAATGATTTCGAGCGAAGGACCAGTCCATCCCATCTCATGAGCCACGCCGAATGCATAAATTTGGCGGGCCATGGTGCGCATTCGTTTGTCTCGTAGGATCGGTTCGCGGTGGAACGTTAGCGCCTCATGGAAACCGCCATTTATGCGATCAAGTCCGGCATTGGACCAAAGCGGCAGTGTTTCTTCAAACAGCCAATGCCGAATGCGGGTTGCATGGCTCCCTGTCTCCGGCATCCGGTCGTGTACAGGCGTTATGCGCGTTTCAAGGCGCCCGGTTTTTTCTAAACGCTCGACGATTTGTTTGACGTTTTGGCTCTTGGATACAGGTGCCACAAAGGTCGCATCATGAGTGGCTACGACCGCCATTCCGTCTAGCCCAATCACTGAAAGCAAGCGCCCCTCGGAACGCAGATAGCTGTTCTTGCAGTCAATTGCCAATACATCTCCAATGACAACATTACCGTTTTCGTCTGTCGGACTGACGTCCAAAAGCGATTGCCAAGAGCCCAAATCGCTCCAACGGAACTGGGCAGGAACCACTGCGATATCTTTTAGTTTTTCCATGATCGCCGTATCGACGGCCTCGGACCGAATGGTGCTATACTTATCATCAGGTAGAAAAATACCCGCTTCGTCAGCCTCGGCGTTAGCCAACGCAACGATCACTTCATTCCAGATATCCGGCGCGTATTTGAGAAAGGCATCGCGCATGACTGAGGCACGGAAGAGAAAAATCCCGGCGTTCCAAAGAAAATTGCCTGACTTTAGGTAATGTTGTGCTGTCGCCAAGTCTGGTTTTTCAACGAACCGAAGCACGTCGCGCGCTTCCATCGTATCGTTGGCCGGACCGCACTCGATGTAGCCAAAACCCGTTTCGGCGACATCTGGTGTGATGCCAAAAACCACGATGCGGCCTTTTGCGGCAACCAATGCCCCAAGTTCTATCGTATCCCAAAACTGCGCCGTTGTGGTGATTTCATGATCGGAAGGAACTACGAGCGCTAACGAATCGCCGTGCGCCAACGCCACTTGTGCGGCAACTGCTACAGCAGCAGCTGTGTTGCGGCCCTTTGGTTCAAAAATCCCGTGCCCGCCTTTGAGATCAATACCTGTCAGATCAAAATTGACCCGCTCAGCATGGCGACCGGCGGCTATCAAATTAACAGACACAGGTCCGGCGCTACGGGCGGCAACGCGCTTAACCGTTTTTACGAGCATAGAGCCATCGCCAGAAAGAGTGTGGAATTGTTTCGGATTATCCTCGCGTGATAGCGGCCAAAGGCGTGACCCCACCCCACCGCTCATTACAAATCCAAGTATCTTTTCTTGCATTAAAAGTGTCTTTTCTTGCGTTAAAAGTATTTTTCTCGCACTGATTAGTCCCGTTAATCGATTTCAATCCTGACGTGACATTGCAGTTTTCCGGTAATACCGCAACCTAACGCAATTCGCTTATCAATTTATGAAACCTGCTGCCGTGGAACTTTTCGATGGATTTGATTGCCCAGCTGATGTCGCAGTGTCGTATGGGGTGGTCGCGTGTATCGTTCGAAGCGAAGAGGCTGGCGATTCTAATCCTACCGTTCGAACTGGTAGAGGCTGGAAATTCAGTAGATCAATTTTCCTAAAGTGAGCGTCCAACAAGCGCGTCGATCTCTGCGCGATGGCGTTGCATCGCCAGAAACACCGCAAAATCCCTATCAAATCTTGCTGCCGCCGCAGGGTTAGGTTCGCGCGTGCGCCCACCTTTATACATGCCAGCGCAAGCATCGATTAGTGATGGATAAAGACTTGCTGCAGCGGCTGCAACCATTGCTGTCCCAAGCAACGTTGCGTCTTCCGCGATAGGCTCAATCACTTTGCAGCCGGTTGCATCTGCATAAAGCTCCATAAGTAGCGAGTTGCGCACGTGGCCACCGGTTACGTGCAGCGTTTCTATGATTTGGCCGTTGGCGTTAAGAGTATCCAAGATGTGGCGAATACCCAAAACGATGCTGACAGCAGTGCGCCAATATAGTTTACACAATCCATCGAAAGACGGATCAATCGACAAGCCGCTTATAACACCAAGCGCACGGGGATCAGCCAGCGGCGAGCGATTGCCGTGAAAATCCGGCAAAATATGAAGGCGGCCAGCAAGGTCACTGCCCTCGCTTTGGCACATTTCTCGCACTCGCTGAATGATTTTGGCGTGCATGGCAGGGTTAGGCTCAACGCCTGCCGCGTGAACGCGAATAACATGGTCAAGCAACGCGCCAGTAGCGGACTGCCCGCCCTCGTTGATCCAGAAATTTGGTAAACACGCACCATAATAGGGGCCCCAGACACCGTTGGTAAGATGGCTTTCAAGGCTCATAGTCATGACGCAGCTTGAGGTTCCGGCAATTAAGGCAAGATGTGTATCCAGGGTGCCTTCGTTTTGCGCAAAGGCACCCAGAACGCCAATAGCACCGGCATAGGCATCAATAATGCCTGTGCTAACTTGGCAATTCGTCGTCAGCCCTAGCCTTTGCGCAGCTTCATCGGTCAACCGGCCAAGGCTGATACCAACTTGGCTTGCTAAAGGCGGCAAATCAGCTTTTTCAATTAGATCATCAAGCCCTACTTGATCCAAAAAGTCGCTTTGCCAGCCAATAGTTTCGTGTGGCAGAAACGTCCACTTACAAGCCAATGTGCATTGTGAGCGCGCCCGGGAACCTGATGCTTTCCAAGTCAAAAAATCGGCAAGATCAAAAGCAAATCCTAAGTTCTTCCATGTCTCTGGCAGGTTGCGCTTAAGCCACATGAGCTTGGGAATTTGCATTTCTGGCGACATAACACCGCCGATGTAGTCAAGCACGC
>JAYSWX010000125.1:0-19943 GCA_043717855.1 Phyllobacterium sp. | reverse complement strand
ATGACCAGCACCCGACAATGTCCTATGTGGATTTGAACCGCTCGGGCGTGGCGCTGATGGAAATTGTGTCGAAGCCCGATATGCGCTCGGCGGATGAGGCTAAGGCCTATTTGACCAAGCTGCGTACCATCGTGCGTTATCTCGGCACTTGCGATGGCAACATGGACGAAGGCTCGATGCGGGCGGACGTGAACGTTTCTGTTCGCAAGCCGGGCGGCGAGTTTGGCACGCGCTGCGAAATTAAGAATGTGAATTCCATTCGCTTTGTGGGCCAAGCCATTGAGGCCGAGGCGCGCCGCCAGATTGATATTATCGAAGACGGCGGCAAGATAGACCAAGAAACGCGGCTGTATGACCCTGCCAAGGGCGAGACGCGGGCCATGCGCTCCAAGGAGGAGGCGCATGATTATCGCTATTTCCCGGACCCGGACCTGCTGCCGCTGGAGTTTGACGACGCCTATGTGGCCGCGTTGGCGAAGGATTTGCCGGAGCTTCCGGATGAGAAGCGCACACGCCTGATGGGCGAGGGGCTGTCGGCCTACGACGCGTCAATTTTGGTATCCGAAAAAGCAATTGCGGATTTCTTTGAGGACGTTGCCAAGGGCCGCGATTCCAAGCTGGCTGCCAACTGGGTTATCAATGATTTGCTCGGCGCCCTGAACAAGGCGGGCAAGGATATTGAGCAGTCTCCTGTCTCGCCCGCGCAGCTTGGCGGCATTGTGGATTTGATTGTTGAGAGGGTGATTTCCGGCAAAATTGCCAAGGATTTGTTCGAGATTATCTTCACCGAAGGCGGCGACCCCCGCGAAGTGGTGGATGCGCGCGGCATGAAGCAGGTCACTGATACGGGCGCGATTGAGAAGGCCGTTGACGAGATCATCGCGGCCAATCCCGACCAAGTGGAGAAGGTGAAAGCCAAGCCAAGCATGGCGGCGTGGTTTGTCGGCCAAGTGATGAAGGCGACGGGCGGCAAGGCGAACCCGCAAGCGGTGAGCGACATGGTGAAAGCAAAGCTCGGCGTCGAATGATTTTCGTCCGCTCCGCAATGGCATCAGATTTGGGTGCGGTGAAAGCATTGCTGCGGGCGAGCTGGCACGCGACTTACGATGCGACTTATGGGGCTGAGAAAGTCAGGCAAGTCACCGATGAGTGGCATTCGATTGCCGCACTGAGCGTGAATTTGAAAAAGCCCTGGTCGGAGTTTCTGGTCGCTGACAGCGGCGAGGCGCTGCATGGCATGGCTTATGCCAGCCAATCATCCGAAGAGTTTACGATGATCCACCAGCTTTATGTTGCGCCGGATGCTGTGGGGCAGGGCATTGGTACGCAGTTGCTGCAAGAGGTGTTTGAGGCATTTCCTGAGGCGAAATCATTTCGCCTTGAGGTGGATGAGACCAATGAAAAAGCCATTGGTTTCTATAAGCACTTTGGCTTTGCGGAAGTATCGCGAACGGCCAATTGCGGCGCAGACGGGTCGAATATGCTGGCAATTGTGATGGAGAGGCGGGTATAAACCACACCATTGCATTTGATGGTCTGATGGACATAATCGCGTTGGAATTTAGACTCAATTTTGGGGATTATGATGTATTACCGTTTGGTTGTCGCTGCTGTATTAATCGTCACTAACGTTGCTCTGGCACAGGATGCGCCGGACCCGCTGGCGGGCAAAGGCGGGTTGTTTGAGGGCACTATTGGCACGGCGAAAGTGTTGGTTTTGCTGGATGGTTCGCAGAGCGTATATAGCTATCCAAAGGCGGCGAGTGATATCGGCCTTATACTGGATAAAGCTGGAAAATCATTCGAATTCACAGAAACACTGTTCGTCGGTGCAACGCTTGAAGACCTTAGCGGTGAGCGCAAAGATACCATTACCGGAAAATGGGACATTGCGATTGATGGTGACAAGGCGACAGGTACTTGGGTCTCAGCCAAAAATGGCAAGAGTGCGCCTATTTCTCTGACCCGCGTGGCGGATGACAGCGCTGATGCAGACTTGGAAAGCCGTATAAAGCAATATGATCAGATGTGGTTGAAAAGCATCAATCTCAACGCGCCGTCGACGGCGAATAAGGAGGCGGATTTTGGCGCTGTGAAAATGGGCTGGGTTCAAGACTCCGTTTTTGCCGCACCATATCCGACGCTGCTCGCCTATCCTGACGCTGGCAAAATGGCGTCGATAAATGCTTTTTTGGAAGATCAGCACGGCCGTGCGGTGTTGGAAGTGCGCGGATGTCAGGCGGGGCTGGCCTTTATGGCTGATACTGCCACTCTCAATGCCGGTGCGCCGAAAGATCCCGAGTATAGTTATAATTTGACATACGCATCACCGACAGCGCTGAGCATGGTGGAAAGCGGCTCCGTATTTTGCGGCGGGGCACATCCATCCAACTATGTGCGGCCAATCTTGTTTGATCTTAATGCGTTGGCGGACATATCGTCAAATTATTGTGGTGATGAGGGCGACTGCTTGGAAATGAATAAGTCCGGTCTTGGCACGCTCATTGCGCTCAAAACGCCGGAGCAGCGCGAGGCGTTTAATACCTTTTGGTGGGACCGCTGGAATACATCTGCCAAGGCTGTCGAAGCCAAGGGCGGCGAGGATGGTGAATTGGCGACTGAGTGTATGGACGGCTTTGAAAATGAAAAGCCGATGGCAGAGCGAACCGCCGCGTTCTCGCTCACACCGGAAGGTTTGGCTGTGACGCGCACTGATTTTTCCAGCGCTGCGGCCGTATGTAATTTTCAGGAGGGCTACAATCCGATCGTAATCTCGTGGGCAGAGTTGAAGCCGTTTTTGGCTGACGGTCAGACGCTATTGGTTGATGAGATCAAATAGTCGCAGTTGCGCGATTGACCCTGCTGCTATGGGGTGGGCAATAGACAATTGGCGGAATATTGGCCATAAGCGGCGACAAGATTTAAGGCTGACGATATGAAACAATTCTTCTTACAGTTTTTCACATGGTGGAATGGCCAAACGCTGGGAACGCGTTTTCATACCTGGCGCTACGGCACGCGTGTTGGCCAGGACGAAGTGGGCAACATCTATTACACCGGAGGCAAGGATTCAGAAGGCCGTACGCGACGATGGGTGATTTTTAATGGCTACTCCGAAGCAACCGCCATCCCACCCGGCTGGCATGGCTGGATGCATCACCGGACTGACGTTGCGCCGTCTGACGAAAATTACGTAGCCAAGGAGTGGCAAAAGCCTCATCTTTCAAACCAGACCGGTTCTGCAAATGCTTACCGTCCAGAAGGGTCTATGGCTCATTCCGGGCAGCGTCCGAAAGTGACCGGCGATTATGATGCTTGGAC
Source organism: Phyllobacterium sp. (assembly GCA_043717855.1). Taxonomy (GTDB): domain Bacteria; phylum Pseudomonadota; class Alphaproteobacteria; order Rhizobiales; family Rhizobiaceae; genus JANMEX01. Next base: position 16,622 of record JAYSWX010000125.1, on the reverse strand, counting down.
ACCGGGGCGATAATAATACGGTTGTGGGTCTGCATCGCTATTTATTATAATGGTGTGCTTGGCTTTGCCACAATTTACGGTTAACCGACTGTTGAGGCCGTGCAGTTACTGTGTTGGCATCTGATTTGCGCATGGTAGCTTTAATATGAATTTTAGGATGTCGGCAGTCTTGCTCTTTGTTGCTCTTATGGGCTTCTTGCCTGTGGATGGAGCATTTGCGCAGGATAATGCCAATACGGATGCTCCATCTGGAGAAAAAGTACCTGCGGCTTCCGATGGTCCCAAGGATACCAAAAACCCCGTTGCTGAATTTTCCGGTCTCGATAAAATTACAGGCCGCATTATCACGTTTGACGTTTATATCGGTGAAACCGTTCAATTCGGTGCGCTGCAAGTGACACCGCGCGTTTGCTATTCGCGTGCCGTCAGCGAAACACCGAAAACCACCACCTTTGTGGAAGTTGATGAAATTACATTGGATCGTAAAATCCGCCGGATTTTCACGGGCTGGATGTTTGCTGATAGTCCCGGCCTCAACGCCGTTGAGCATCCCGTTTACGATGTTTGGCTTAAGAGCTGTAAGGACAAGTCAGACGTTCCGCCACCACCGAAGGGCTGATTGAAAACGCGCTGCCACGGCCAACTAGCGCAATTTTCCTGCACTTCCGGTGCTCACGTACTCAAGTACGCTCCGCTCCAGTGCTCGGATAATCACGCTATTTGACTCATGGCAGCGTGTTTTGAGCTAGCTTTTGGCGGCCACGCAGAAAAATCTCATTAAAATGAATCGCTTACGGGTAAAACTTCGCGTTACCTAACAGGGCTGTGGCCAAGAGTTTTTCATAGTCCTTGCGCGGCACGTCTATCGCGCCGAAGCGCTTTAGGTGGTCTGTGGTGAATTGTGTATCGAGTAGCGTGAAGCCACGGGCGCGCAGGAGTTCGACCAAAATCACCAAGCAGACTTTGGACGCATCGGTTTGGCGGGAGAACATGCTTTCGCCAAAAAATACTCCGCCCAGCGTAACGCCATAAAGGCCGCCGACAAGTTTGTTTTCGGACCATGCTTCGACTGAATGGCAGTGGCCTATGCGGTGCAGTTCGCAATAGGCCTTGAAGATTGTCTCGTTAATCCATGTGGATGGGCGGTCACCGGTTGCCTCGGCGCAGGCGCGCATGACCTCCGCAAATGAATTGTTGATGCGTATTTCGAAGCGGCGCTGGCGGATGGTTTTAGCAAGTTTTGCCGGCACATGAAAATCATCCAGCGGGATGATCCCGCGCTCTTTCGGCTGGACCCAAAAAATCTCAGTATCATCAGCCGAATCGGACATGGGAAAAACGCCCTTTGCATAGGCGTTTAACAATGTTTGGCTATCAAGTTTCAACGATCTAGCTCTTCACAATGCCTTCTTCGACATCTTTGGCTGCGAGATATTTCTCCAACCAATGAATGTCATAGTCGCCGTTGGCGATGTCGGCATTACCTACCAAATCGCGGAATAGTGGCAGCGTCGTTTTGATACCGTCGATAACGAACTCATCCAATGCACGGCGCAGTCGCATCATACACTCGACGCGGGTGCGACCATGAACGATAAGTTTACCAACCATCGAATCATAGTAGGGAGGGATCTTGTAACCTGCATAAACACCCGAATCGATGCGAATGCCAAGGCCGCCGGGTGTATGATAATGCGTAATTTTGCCGGGAGACGGCACGAAAGTGCGCGGGTCTTCGGCATTGATACGGCATTCGATGGCGTGTCCAGTGAACTTTATATCAGCTTGCGTCACTGATAATCCGCCGCCAGACGCGATGCGAATTTGCTCATGCACCAAGTCGATTCCGGTTATGGCTTCGGTGATGGTATGCTCCACCTGCAAACGGGTGTTCATTTCGATGAAATAGAACTCGCCGTTTTCGTAAAGGAACTCAATTGTGCCCGCGCCGCGATAACCGAGGCCTGCAATGGCGTTGGCGCAAATCATGCCGATTTTATCGCGCTCTTCGGCGTTGAGGGCGGGAGAATTGGCTTCTTCCCAAACTTTTTGGTGGCGTCGTTGCAACGAGCAATCGCGCTCGCCCAAGTGCACGGCTTTTCCCATGCCATCGCCCATAACCTGAACTTCGATGTGGCGCGGCTTTTGCAAATATTTTTCAATATAGACTTCGGCGTTGCCAAACGCTGCGGAGGCTTCGGAGCGGGCAGTGGTGAGCGCGAGGTATAGTTCGCTCTGATTATTGGCAACTTTCATACCACGACCGCCGCCGCCGGCAGTTGCCTTTATGATGACCGGATAGCCGATTTCAGCGCAAATCCTTGCAGCTTCCGCTTCATCCGATACGCCGCCTTCAGAACCCGGGACAACAGGGATGCCAAGGCGCTTTGCGGTGCGCTTGGCTTCAATCTTGTCGCCCATGATGCGGATATGGTCGGCGGTTGGCCCAATGAAGGTGATTTTGTGCGCTTCGAGAATATCTGCAAATTTGGCATTTTCCGACAAGAAGCCATAGCCGGGATGAATAGCATCTGCGCCGGTGATTTCACATGCAGCGACAATTTGATGGATATTTAGGTAGCTATCGCGCGAGGCGGGTGGCCCGATGCAAACGCTTTCGTCAGCAAGGCGCACGTGCATGGCGTCAGCGTCGGCAGTGGAATGAACGGCGACGGTTGGAATGCCCAGCTCGCGGCAGGCACGCAGGATACGGAGCGCTATCTCGCCTCGATTGGCTATGAGTATTTTATGAAACATCGGGTTCCTGCCTATTCAATCACAACAAGCGGCTGGCCATATTCTACAGGTTGGCCATCTTCAAAAATAATTGCGGTAATTGTGCCCGAGCGGGGCGCGGCAATCTGGTTCATTGTCTTCATCGCTTCTATGATGAGGATGGTTTGGCCTTCCTTCACCTTGGTGCCAATTTCAATAAATGGCGGCTCCCCGGGCGCGGGGCTTAGATAGGCAGTTCCAACCATGGGAGAGGGAACAGCATTTACAGATGTGGCAGGCGAGGCAACTGGCGCAGCGGCTACTGCTGCGGCGACGGGAGCGGCTGTGACTGCATAGGCTTGCGGAGCTGCTACCATCGGTGTGCCGGCACGGGAAACGCGAATGCGCAGCTCGCCTTGTTCTATTTCAATCTCGGTCAGGTCAGTATCATTTAGAATGCCCGCTAAGTCACGGATCAACCCCTGATCTACCACTGAATTTTTTGCCGCCATGATTGTTGCCTTCCCGTTAGAATTCTTACGTTGCATTAAAGCGCAGCAATTGCGCGGATGCCCATTAAATAACCGTCTATACCAAAGCCAATGATAATGCCTTTTGCGACCGGAGATACAAATGATTTATGCCGGAATTCTTCACGCGCATGAACATTTGAAATATGTACTTCTACAACTACAGCGCCGGAACCCTTGATGGCATCATGCAGTGCAATGGATGTGTGCGTGTAGGCGCCCGGATTCATTAATATGGGAATGCCTGCAGCGCCTGCTTCCTGAATCCAAGTAACCAGTTCGCCCTCATGGTTCGACTGGCGAAAATCGGGGGATACACCGAGTATCGCCGCCTCCGCTTCAATCATATTCTTCAAATCATCGAGCGTGGTAGAGCCATAGACCGCAGGCTCGCGCGTGCCGAGCAAGTTAAGGTTGGGGCCGTTTAGCACCAGGATTTTCTTCAGCGTTTTGGTCATGAATCGCCGCGAACTCTCACCGTTTATGGGAACCCCTATAGAGGGATTAGGATTTTAAGAAAAGATCGGAAAGGGAGAAGAACGGCAGAACGCTATTTGTCCACACATCTTGCCCCAAGGAGAGGACAGTTAGCACGTGGCACTTTGGCATTTTCGAACGTTTGCGACTTTTTCCATTAGCGTATCGAGGCCCATGGCACCCGGAACCACATAATCCTTGATGACATAAGAGGGGGTGCCGCTGATATTCAGGCCTCCAGCCAATCTGTTGTTCTCTTCAAATATTTTGGAAATGGCCGGATCTTTTGAGCCTTCGCGCAGTTTTGCTTCATCTGCCCCCATAGAAACCGCCAAGGCTACCGCTGATGTCTCATCCGCATGGCCGGAGCTGAGCAATGCGCGGTGATAGGCACCATATTTTTCGGGCATCATTTTGCGGAACGACTGCGCAATAAAGTGAGCCTGAACTGAATCGGGACCAAGAATTGGTAGCTCTTTTAATACGAAACGGACGTTTGTGTCAGTTTGCACGAGTTCGTTCATGTCGGTCATTGCACGGCGGCAGTATCCGCAATTATAGTCGAAAAACTCTACAACGGTTACATCACCCTGTGGATTGCCAATGATTGCATCGTTTGGGGAGTTGAAAATATCGTCTGCGGCTGACGTGATAAATGTAGTCTGCGTCAGCTTGGATTCAGTTTCCTGTTTGATTTGAAGCGCGGTTTGTACTTCGTTGATGATTTCAGGATTCTTCAACAGATAAGCTCGAACAATGGCTTCGACCTCTGCTTTGTCTACTGGCTGAGTGTCAGCGGCAATAACTATTGGTTCGGGTACGACCGATACTTCCGCCCGGTTACCTCCTGCGTAGTAGCCCAAAGTAAGGCTGCCGATACAAACAAGGGTTGCAAGAAATCCATAAAGGCTAGTTTTGTTCATTTCATTCTCCCGCACCGATGTGTTCGGCAATGCTTATCTCATATTTTTAGTTTTTTGAACCAGCCTTGAGGATGTCGCCCGCTCTTAGCCAATTGGGTGATCCTTTTGGGAAGCCACGTTGCGCGCGCGCGGCAAATATCCGCGCATCGTTGATATTTCCTTGCTGGAAATTCATCTCGGCTGTCGCAAGTTCCGCCTCACTTATTTTTCCGAGCTTTCCATAGGCGCGAGCGAGGTATTCATAGGCCAGCCCGTTGGATTTATCGCCGCGCAGCGCCTGAGACAGTTCCTTTACCGCACCCTTGGCATCGCCGGAAGACAGCAACGCTTGCCCGAGAGCTGCCTGAATTGTCGAATTTTTGCCCGGATCGAGTTTTAACGCAGTGCGATAAGACTTGGCGGCGTCAGCGGGCTTGTTGAACTTCATTAAAACATCGCCGCGTATTTCATAGTAGTAGCCATTGGTCGGGTCTTTTTTGATTAACGCGTTGATTTTTGTCAGTGCATCCTTCGTTGAGCCGTGAAGTAATGCGCTTAATGCCTCGCCATAGACCGCGCCTGAGTTTTTGGGGTCGTCGCGGAAAAGCCGCTTAATAGTATTCGGTCCGCCCCCATATGCAGCAATTTTTGCACGAGCCCGGTCATGCCGCGCTTGCAGTCCTGGACTGTCCTTTACATCGAAAAACTTGCTTTCATGCGCGAGAGTTTCGAGATTGGCGATTCGCTCTGCCGGCATTGGATGGCTAATCTGATAGGGATCTACGCGCGTGCCCGAAAGAGAAAGTGAACTTTGAAATCTCTTAAATGTGGCAACCATCCCTTTAGCCGATTGCCCCGTGGCATTCAGATATGTAATGGCGGAACGATCAGCTGTGATTTCTTCAGTGCGTTGATAGGCGAGCACAGATCGCCGCGCAATTTCGCTGCTTCCTGCTGCAATGCCGCTGCCAACTTTAGCGATTTCGCCGTTTCCTGACGCCGCGCCTGCAGCCACTGTGCCCATGCCTATGACTGCCGCGATGGTTGCCATTTTGCTGGCCGCTTCCAGTTTTTCACGTAGTTGCTGCTGGTGGCCACCTGCCAAGTGTCCAGTTTCATGAGCAATAACACCTATAATTTCATTAGGTGTCTTGGCCACCATGATGGCGCCGGTGTTGATGAAAATGCGTCTTCCGTCAACAAACGCATTAAACGACGGATCGTTGACGAGAATAATTTCGGTTTTGCCTTTTATGCCTGCGGCGGCCAAGATTGGCTTGGCATAATCAAGCATGAGGCGTTCTATTTCTGCGTCACGAACAATTTGGGGCTGATTGCTTTGCGCATAAGCTCCGCTAACCATTAGTGACAACACAAATGTTGAAGTCGCAAATAGATTACGGATTGAAAACACTGGGGTCAAAGTTGCCATGCGCTATGTCTATCCACATTAAGCACTCTTTGAAAGCGCAATGATATTCATTCACTGGCTTTCGGTAGGGCAGATCAATCGGGCAAATCTGGGGCGACTGCGTGCTCTTAAAAAAACGGCCCGGAAAATCCGGGCCGTTTGATGTAGTCTTAAAAGAAACCTTTACGCTGCCACCAGCCACCCTTACGCGGTTTGCCGTCAGTTTCGGGTTCTTGTCCCGTTGAACTCGAAACGACCGGCTCGCTAGCGACAATAGTTTCAGGCACCAATTTTTGCTTTGCTTCTACCTTGGTAGCCACCTCAGAAACTACAACCTCCGTAGGCGTGGCTTCAGCGATAACTTTAGGTTTGCGACCACGAGGTTTTGGCGCCGCTTTTTCCTTTGGCACTTCCTGAATGGCAGTCTCAACATCTACGGCAACCTCAGCAGCCACCTTTGGCTTGCGACCGCGTGGCTTGGTAACCTTTGGCGCGACGTCCACCTCAACAATCGCTTCTATTGGCACTTCGAGAGCAACAGGTTCAGCAATTGCAGCCTCAATCTCGGCGGTCATTGCGTCGCCATTGGACTCCATTTCGCTCTCGCGATTGCGACGTCCACCACGGCGACCACGGCGTCGCTTCTTTTGGTCGTTGTCAGTGTCAACCTTGGCTGCTTGTACACCATCAACGCTTTCGCGTGCTTCAGCATCGGATTCTTGGGCTTCCGAATCGTCATTCTCGCCAACGGTTTCACCCGACACACCGTCTGCATCATCGGACTTGCGTACACGACGACGACGACGGCGCTTGCGCTTATGGTCGCCATCAACCTTGTCAGAGCGCTCCGATCTGGCCTCGCTCTTTCTCGTGCTTTCGTGTTTTTCAACAGCGTCGCTATCGTCTTCATCATCGATGCTGGTTTCGTCTTCGATCTCAACGTCTTCGATTTCGACAACATCGAGATCGGCTAAATCTTCTGGTGTTTCAATAAACGCCGGCGCGGCAATTTCGCGTGGCGTGCCAGTGGCCAAATCACCTTTGTCGATGACGACATGCTGTGCACCAACACTGTCGTCGGCCTCAAGAATGATCGTGAGGCCGAAACGAGCCTCGAGATCCAGCAAGGTCTGACGCTTTTGATTGAGCACGTAAAGCGCGGTGGCTACAGATGTTTTTACGATCAAATCATTGGTGGAACTGCGCAGCAGATACTCTTCGATGGTACGGATGACATGCAGTGCGACGGATGACTCTGAACGGACATGGCCCGTGCCACCACAATGGGTACAGACTTGCATCGTGCTTTCAAGCACGGAGGCACGAATGCGCTGGCGCGACATTTCCAGCAGGCCAAAATGCGAAATGCGGCCAACTTGAATGCGGGCACGGTCATTTTTCAGATTGTCCTTAAGACGCTTTTCGACGGCGCGGTTGTTCCGCTTTTCTTCCATGTCGATAAAGTCGATGACAACAAGTCCGGCTAAATCGCGCAGGCGGAGCTGACGCGCTACTTCTTCTGCGGCCTCCAAATTGGTCTGGAGTGCTGTATCTTCAATCGAATGCTCACGGGTCGAGCGACCGGAGTTCACGTCCACTGATACGAGAGCTTCGGTCTGGTTGATGATAATGTAACCACCGGACTTCAGTGTTACTTGCGGCTGAAGCATTCGGTCCAGCTGCGGCTCAATACCCGCACGGGCGAAAATTGGTGTCGAATCGCGGTAGGGCTGAACCATTTTCGCATGGCTAGGCATGAGCATCCGCATAAAGTCCTTGGCTTCGCGGTAGCCGTTTTCACCAGCGACGAGAATTTCCGAAATGTCTTTGTTATAGAGATCACGAATGGAGCGTTTAATCAGGCTGCCTTCCTCGTAAACAAGGGCAGGGGCCTGTGACTGTAGGGTAAGATTACGCACAGTTTCCCATGCGCGCATTAAATACTCGTAATCGCGTTTAATCTCGACCTTTGTGCGGTTGGCGCCAGCAGTGCGCAAAATTACGCCCATGCCTTGCGGTACTTCCAGTTCCTTTACGACGTCCTTAAGACGCTTGCGATCTTGAACACTGGTGATCTTGCGCGAAATGCCGCCACCACGACCGGTGTTTGGCATGAGTACAGAATAACGACCTGCAAGTGAAAGATATGTAGTGAGCGCTGCACCTTTGTTGCCGCGCTCTTCTTTGACGACTTGCACGAGCAAAACTTGGCGGCGCTTGATAACTTCTTGAATTTTATATTGGCGGCGCGAGGTGCGACGGCGCATTGGCATTTCTTCCATAGCGTCTTCCGCACCGATGGATTCGATCACTTCTTGCTCTTCGATATGACCGTCGCTGTCGTCGTCCTCGTTTTTATCACGGCGTGAACGGCGAGGGCGTTCTTGCTGTTCGGAGGTTTCACCAGCGGTTGCATCTTCTGAGATAGCGTCACCGTCAATGGACATTTCCATGGTGGTAGGCGTTTCGCCTTCAACGCCGTCAACGGTCACATCGTCTGAAAGCTCATGATTATCTTCATGTGCATCTTCGCTTGAAGTTGACGCTACGGCTTCGCCATCAACAGAACGCTCTGCACTTTGATTATTGCGATTGCCTCGCTCACGGCGCTTGTTGCGGCCATTGTCACGATTGTTTTCGCGAGCAGGACGCGGGGCTTCGTCCTCCTCTTCTTCAGCGTGGTCTGCAGCTTCTGCTTCAAGCAGCGCCTGACGATCTGCAAATGGGATTTGGTAGTAATCCGGATGGATTTCGCTGAAAGCTAAAAAACCATGGCGATTGCCACCATACTCAACAAATGCCGCCTGCAGTGACGGCTCTACACGGGTTACCCGTGCGAGATAAATATTGCCGCGTATTTGTTTTTTATGCTGGGATTCAAAGTCAAATTCCTCGATCCGGTTGCCCCGAACCACAACGACGCGTGTTTCCTCCTGGTGGGAGGCGTCGATTAGCATTTTGTTTGCCATTTTGTATAAACTCCCCGGTCAAGTACAAACGAGGTTCGCGGGTGCGCAAGCAAATGCTGCGCAACGTAAAACGGCTGTAACTTCCGGATATTAAACGGTTCGTGTGGCTTGAAGTGAACGCAGCAAAAAGACGGAAGGTCATTGGACCATTCCCGTACTCACCTTTTGCAACACTTGCGATCATCTTCTTGCGCATAAACGAACGACCCATAATTCGACCCCGAGAGAGGCCAGCGAATGCTCAATTGAGCGGGTATGGAAAACCACACCATTTTTTGCCGGGAACCACGTCATCGTGTGCTCCGGCGCGAACCATCATGAATCCGGTGCTTTTTTAGTTGCTACAGATGTTGCGGTGGTTGTGTGGCTCACAGGATTTGAGCCAGCCACGCCCGCGTGACACTGCGCGAAGCACAATAGATTCCATTTTATTCATATGTGTTGTCTAACGAAACGGCAATAGCCATTCGCCGAACGATGACGGCCACATAGCCGTACTAAAAGGAGTTGATAAGGTCGATCAAACAAGGTTTGATTAACCAAATCCCGTTAGAATTTGTTAAGAGACCTGACGTGTGAATAGGTCTGCCCATTCCATCTAAGGACATTGCTTTGCGACTGACTGCCAGCCTTATAGGAATTGTGACGTGCTTTTTCATGTGCATGTCAGCGTTTGCACAAAATGGGCTTGTTGCTTCGGACGTTCGCATTATCGGCGGTATACGTGATTCACGTATTGAAATAGATTTTAACCGCAAACCGGAAGTGACCTTGAGCGTTCTCTCCGCTCCTTACAGACTGGTATTGGACCTCCCCGAAACAAGTTTTTCCTCGCATAATGTTCAGCCGAGAGCAGGCGGATTGGCGAGTTCTTTTCGCTCTGGTTTGATGCAGGAGGGGCGCTCAAGGCTTGTAGTTGCCATGAGTGGGCCGTTTGTTGTGGATACGCCGCTGGTTACGACGTTCAATGATGGGCGGATGTTTACGTTCTCGATCGCTGTGAAGGCGGTATCAAACGACGATTTTGCCAAATTGTTAGAAAATCAAACTCTCACCACGGCGTCAGTTTCCGGCGGGAAGGGTGACAGGATTGCGGGTGATAAGCAGGGCGGGCCGAGCGTATTTACGGTTGTTTTGGACCCGGGACATGGCGGTATTGATGGCGGTGCTGTGGGTGTTAATGGAGCGATTGAAAAACAATATACCTTAGCTTTTGCCAAGGAGCTGCGTGATAGGTTCACTGGCGCTCAAAATATACGCGTATTCCTCACCCGCGAAGATGACCGGTTTATAGCGCTGGACGAGCGTGTGCGAATCGGACGCCAATTGAATGCCAACTTATTCATTTCCATTCATGCCGATACGATTGCCAATCCGCTGCTTCGCGGGGCGACCGTCTACACACTTTCTGATACGGCATCTGATGAAGTAGCACACGCTGTGGCCCAACAAGAAAACTTGTCTGATGCAATTGGCGGCGTAGATATCAAAGTTGATGACAAGCAAGTGGCTGATATTTTGATTGATTTAACGCGGCGTGAGACAATGCAATTTTCAGTAAAATATGCGCGCTCAGTGGTTTCACTAATGCAGGATAAAGTGCGCATGATAAATCATCCGCAACGCTCTGCGGGATTTAGAGTGCTGCGTGCGCCAGATGTTGCCTCTATTTTGGTGGAATTGGGTTACTTATCCAATGCTGACGATGAGAGGGAAATTTCAGACCCGGCGTGGCGCAAAGGCGTTCTTGATGTACTGGCAAAGTCCATAGAAGACTATGCTTTGACCCAAAGGGTTGCGGCGCAGTAGCCACTTTCTTGGCATACAATAATCAAAACGTGGCAGACTATAAAGTTACATAGCGCATTGATGCGGATTTTCGTATAAAAGCGACGAATCTTGTTTTTTGTTCACGGGATTGCCGTATTTGTCGGGAACTCGTGGTACAAACGTGGGCAAAGGTGTCTCCTATATCGAGATGCTAAATGGCATAGTCGCGGTCGCTTTGGCCGCCAGGAAATTTAATGATTAGGGTTCTAGGATATTTTTTCGGAATTGGCGCAGTGCTGTTCTTGCTGGTGGCAAGCGGACTGGCAATTTACGTAAGCAATCTTTCCAAGGATTTGCCTAATTATCAAGTGCTTGCAGAATATGAGCCGCCTGTGACCACGCGTATTCATTCCAGCGATGGCGACTTGATGGGTGAGTTTGCGCATCAAAAACGATTGTATCTTCCTATTCAGGCTATCCCTGATAGGGTGAAGGCTGCCTTCATCTCTGCCGAGGATAAGAACTTCTACGAACATCACGGTATTGATTTTTATGGTCTTGCCCGCGCCATTGTTACAAACTTGGGCAATATCGGGGCGGGTAAGCGCCCAATTGGGGCGTCAACAATCACCCAACAGGTCGCAAAGAACTTCCTATTGTCCTCGGACCAAACCGTTGATCGTAAAGTCAAAGAGGCCATTCTTTCATTGCGTATTGAGCAGGCTTATTCGAAAGATCGTATTCTTGAGCTGTACCTGAATGAAATTTTCTTCGGCCTTCAGTCTTATGGTATCGCTGGTGCAGCGCTGACTTACTACGATAAGTCAGTAAGCGAATTGACAGTGGCTGAGGCTGCTTATTTGGCGGCGTTGCCAAAAGGGCCGGCGAACTACCATCCATTTAGGCAAACAGAGCGAGCCATTGAGCGTCGTAACTATGTTGTCGACCAGATGTTGCAGAATAAGTATATCTCGCAAGAAGAAGCGACAACCGCAAAGGCAGAGCCGCTAGGCGTACACTTGCGCAACACTAGCTCATATGTATTCGCCTCTGAGTATTTTACGGAAGAAGTGCGCCGCGAGATTGTCGACCGTTACGGCGAAAATTCGCTGTATGAAGGCGGGCTGTCTGTTCGCACAACTTTAGATCCTAAACTGCAGAAATTGGCACGCGCGGCATTGCATCGCGGTTTGGTAAAGTATGACGAACTGCAGGGTTATCGCGGTGCTTATAAGACCATCGATGTTGACGCTGATTGGGGCAAGGCTTTAGCTGCTGTCCCGCCGCTGGCAGATGTACCAGAGTGGACATTGGCCGTTATTCTTGATGTTACTGAAGAAGGGGCAACTATAGGATTGCAGCCGCTCCGCGAGGCGTCCGGCGAAGTTTCGGTGACACGGGATCAAGCGATAATCTCGTTAGAAAATATGAAATGGGCATTCCGTGTAAATGTTGATGGCAAGCGTCAAAAGGCTGGCGCCATGGCCGATGTTCTTCATGTTGGTGATGTCGTATTTGTTGAAAAGCAGGAAAGTGGTGATTGGCGGCTTCGCCAGATTCCCAAGGTCTCTGGAGCGCTGGTCTCGATGGACCCCCATACCGGACGAGTGCTTGCTATGGTCGGTGGTTTTTCTTATGCTCAATCGCAGTTTAACCGTGCGACGCAGGCAGAACGTCAACCCGGTTCATCGTTTAAGCCTTTCGTTTACGCGGCAGCCCTTGATAACGGTTACACGCCCGCAACGGTCGTGCTAGATGCGCCGATCAAGATAGATCAGGGCGGCGGCCTTGGTATATGGGAGCCTAAAAATTACGGCGGGGAGGCTGCCGGACCATCGACATTGCGCGGCGGCTTAGAGCAGTCCCGCAATCTGATGACAGTGCGTTTGGCCAAGGACATGGGCATGAAGCTGGTGGTCGAATATGCCTTGCGCTTTGGTGTTTATGACAAGATGCAGGCCGTTCTCTCAATGGCGCTGGGCTCCGGTGAGACAACTGCGATGCGGATGGTGTCTGCCTATGCGGTGTTCGCAAATGGGGGCAGGGCCATTAAGCCTTCGTTGATTGACAGAATTCAGGACCGCTTCGGTAAGACTATTTTTAAGCATGACGAGCGCGGCTGCGACGCTTGCACGGCAACCGGCTGGCTTGACCAGCCTGAGCCGGAGCTAACAGATGACAGAGATCAGGTGCTTGACCCGATGACTGCATATCAGGTCACGTCGATGTTGGAAGGCGTGATCCAGCGTGGAACGGCCGCAAATATCAGAGATATCGGCTTTCCAGCAGCTGGCAAAACAGGTACGACAAATGATGAAAAAGATGCTTGGTTTGTTGGCTATACGCCAGATCTCGTGACTGGCATCTATGTTGGTTATGACCAGCCAACCCCGATGGGTCACGGCACAACGGGCGGCGCATTGGCAGCACCAATATTCAAAGAGTTCATGCAAAAGGCATTGGCCGGAAAGCCTCCGGTCGATTTCCGTGTGCCCGAAGGTATGACGATTGTCGCCATTGATCGCAAGACCGGCATGGGATCATCGGGCAGTGGTCCGGGGGTTATTATGGAGGCCTTCAAACCAGGTACGGGGCCCGCAGACTCATATTCTGTGATTGGTATTGAAGACTTTACTGGTGGGCCAAGCGCGGAAAAAATATCGCCTAGCGCCGCAAAAGTTATTCAAGACGGCGGCGGCGGACTATTTTAGTGAAACCCAGCTTTACAGGTGAGAGCCGCACGAATATGGTCCGCGCGGCTTCCTCTTTTTATTAGGATTATCTAAAATGCGCGCGGAAATGGAATTTCTCGTAGATGAAATCAAGCAGGCACTGAGCCTGCTGAGGAGGCATCTTTGACTGGGATCAAGCTGTCAAACGATTAGGCTATCTTAACGAGCGCGCAGAAGACCCCAATCTTTGGAATAATGCACAGGAAGCCCAAAGCCTGATGCGTGAGCGCCAAGAGTTGGATGATTCAATCAATGCCATTAACAGCATTGGTACAGCTCTAAATGACAATATTGAGTTGGTTGGCATGGGCGAAGACGAAGGTGACACTGACATCGTTACCGATGCTGAAAGCGCTATTCGCGATATTATGGCTGATATAAAACGCCGCCAGATGGCAGCGTTGCTTTCGGGTGAGGCCGATAAAAACGATTGCTATCTGGAAGTTCACGCTGGCGCTGGCGGTACAGAGAGCCAAGATTGGGCGTCAATACTACTGCGGATGTACACACGATGGGCCGAACGCAAGCGCATGAAAGTTGAGATGCTTGAGTATCACGACGGCGAAGAGGCCGGTATAAAATCTGCCACGCTACTCATTAAAGGCACCAACGCATACGGGTTTTTGAAGACAGAATCGGGCGTGCACCGATTGGTTCGCATCTCACCTTATGATTCTAATGCGCGTCGTCATACATCTTTTTCGAGTGCGTGGGTCTATCCGGTTGTTGACGATTCAATCGATATTCAAGTCAGCGAATCTGATTGCCGCATTGATACCTATCGCTCGTCGGGCGCTGGTGGGCAGCATGTGAACACCACGGATTCCGCAGTGCGCATCACCCATATTCCTACGAACATCGTCGTGCAATGCCAGTCTGACCGCTCCCAGCACAAGAATCGTGCTACCGCGTGGTCAATGTTACGTGCGCGTCTCTATGAGTTCGAATTGGAAAAACGCGAAGCAGTAGCCAATAAAGAAGCCGCGTCCAAAACCGATATTGGTTGGGGACATCAAATACGTTCATACGTTATGCAGCCCTACCAGATGGTCAAAGACTTACGGACCGGTTTTGAAAGCCCAAGCCCGCAAGATGTTCTTGATGGGGATTTGGACGGCTTCATGCAGGCAGCGCTGGCGCAACGCGTACAGGGGGGTCATGCAGATGTTCAGGACATAGATTGATGTCCTGTGTCTGTGCTGGTCACTGCTAGAGCAGCGATTGAACCGCATTGCCGACCGCCATGTATCGCGCGGGATCGACGGGCTTGTTTTCAATGCGAACTTCGTAGTGCAAGTGTGGACCAGTCGAGCGGCCCGTGCTGCCGACCTCTCCGATAACATCGCCGGCGTTGATTTTTTGGCCGATTTCAACATCAATATGGCTCAAATGACCAAAACGTGTCACTAAGCCGTCTTTATGGCGCAGTTCGACCATGTTGCCATACCCTCCTTGAACGCCCGCACTAACCACGACAGCGGCGGCTGGTGCATGGACAGGCTCACCAATACTTCCATGAAAATCAAGGCCTGCATGGAATGCTTGGCTCCCCAAAATGGGATCGGTGCGGTACCCAAACCTGCTGGTAATAAAATTTCCCGGAAGTGGAGTGCCGATAGGGAAGGATCGTGCTTCGCTTTTTACATAGTCCAGCTCGTCTAAGGCTTGGTCTAGACCCTCAACTTCTTTGTCAAACGCGCTGATTTTTGCACCTTCGCTAGCAGGTATAAAAGGCCCGCCTTCAGCTGCTTCCGGTGCGTCGCCAACTGGCAGTCCTGCGGTTTGTAGAGCGAGTTTAATATTCCGGGTGTTATTTTTTGCGCCCTGCGCCAGCCCGCGAATTTCTGCCAACTGTGTGCTTTCAATGTCCTTGATCGAGTGACCAATATTGGTAAATAGTTGATCTGCAACATCCGCAGATGACATCTCGATAGAGCTTTTAGCTTCACCAAAAATAGCGGCAAGCAACGCGCGTGATGGAGAACCCGCGATTGAACCCGTAACTGTTTTGTCAGGCTTTTCTATCGGTAACGGGACTTTTGACTTTCCTTTAGCGTCACGTGCGCGGTCGAGCAACGGCGCAAGGCGTCCGGTCCTTGATGTCAACTGTTCTTGCCGGTCTATGAGTTCGGCGACCTTAGTTTCCATAAGTTGCTGGTCGAGCAGTTGACGAGAGGTTATGCGGTCAACCTGCGCCCTTAGCGCTGAAATGCGATCTTCGTACGCCTGTTGAATGCGGGCTTGGCGCGATGCCGTGGCCCCAATAAGATCATCGCGCAGGACCAGATATGTCGTGGCTAAAAGATAACCAACAGCAATTGATGACAGAACGGCACCAAGAGAGAGCGCTAACCACGGTCTAATTGTAAAGTGGCTAACGTCATCCCCACGCGCAATAATTATCGTATGGGGCTCGCGGCGCTTGCCGAAGACAGGTTGCTGCGCCGGATTATTCTTTGGATTTGCTGCCATATTCGAACCACCACACCATTTACGCACATAAATTCTAATGTGATTAAAAAGCTTTATGGTTAACAATCCGTATTTACCGGAATGCAATCAACGTTATTGCAGTGGTTTGTTAGATCCTTGCTGCTGCTAAAACCATTTCAGCGTGAGCTGGGACCTTCACATTTCGCCAGATATTTTTGATTTTACCATCGGCATCAATCAGGAATGTGGAACGCTCCACGCCCATATATTTGCGGCCGTACATGCTCTTTTCCTTCCAAACATCATAAGCTTGCAGCGCAGACTTCTGTTCATCCGCGATGAGCGTGAAGGCCAAGTCATGTTTGGCGCGGAATTTTGCATGTGATTTTGCGTTATCGGGTGACATCCCTATTATAGCCGTGTTCACCTGATCGAAATCATCAATGAGACATGAAAAATCTTTTGCTTCAACGGTACAGCCACTAGTATCGTCCTTTGGATAAAAATACAGCACCACTTGTCTGCCGCGATATGAAGCCAGTGAAACGGGCGCTCCGCTTTCATCTGGCAGGTTAAAATCTGGAGCTAAGTCACCAATTTTAATTGTCATGTCTTTATCACTTGCCATGTCATTTACAATTGCCATGTCTTGGCCTTTCTTGGCTGTTACGATGTTCAATAGG
>JAYSWX010000124.1:0-3032 GCA_043717855.1 Phyllobacterium sp. | reverse complement strand
TGAATTTGACATTCGCATCCCATTTGAAATCACCTGCGAGGTGCGAATGTCAAATTCAAAAATTCCACTAGAATCATAAACTTGCTAGTGGTTTTGTTGGTTCTAACATTCGCTTACGAGGTTGATATAAACGGTATGCGAATGTTAGAATCAAACCACTAGTTATCCGGAAAACTTGGAAGTGAAGCAAAGGCATTCTTTAACGCATCCGACCAACCGTCGGAAACTGTCCGATAATAGGGATCATCACGCTCGATGCGCTTTTGATAGCCAATGTTAAAAGTGTCTCTCTCGTAAAATGCCAAATCAAGTGGCAGGCCGACTGAGAGGTTTGCTTTGAGCGTGGAGTCAAACGACACCATCAATAGTTTGGCAGCTTCTGAAAAAGACATTGCCGGATCATAGGCCCGCACTAGAATCGGCTTGCCATATTTGTGCTCACCAATTTGAAAGAACGGCGTGTCGGCGGAGGATTCAATGAAGTTGCCCTCTGGATAAATCTGGAACAAGCGCGGCTCGGAGCCTTTAATCTGGCCTCCGAGAATGAACGTGGCATTGAACGCCGAGTCGGCCCTTTGGCCGCTAAGTGCAGTGCTATTTATAACCTCTTTAACGGTATCGCCGACAAGGCGCGCTGTTTGAAACATTGATGGTGTTGCCAGCAGCGTTTGTTGGCGCTCTTCCGGTGCCTTGGTGCGCTCGTCCAGCAGGCTGATAACAGCCTGCGTAGTCGCCAGATTGCCCGCAGCCAAAAGCACGATTGCCCGCTCGCCGGGGCGCACCCACGTGTACATTTTCTTGAACGTAGAAATATTGTCCACGCCGGCATTGGTGCGGGTGTCGGACATAAATGCGATGCCCTTGTTTAGTCTAATACCAACGCAATATGTCATTTATGCAAGTCCAAAATGCTCGAATCCGGTGATTGCGCGACTACTGCTCCACTTTCACCGCTACATCAAGCACTTCGGCAGCTGAACCATGGCGTATTCCAGAAATCGGGGCGGCGCCGTGATAATCAAGGCCAATGGCAATGCGAACATACTTGTCATTGGGACAAATCAAATTGGCAGGATCAAAGCCCACCCAGCCAAGGCCGCTCACATGCACTTCTGCCCATGCATGACTGGCGGCTTGGTTAGTAACATCGGGAATCATCAGATATCCGGATACATAGCGGGCCGGCATCCCAAGTTCGCGGGCGGCTGAAATCAACGTATGGGCGTGGTCCTGACAAACACCGCGCCCACTGGTCAGGGCGACCTCGGCAGGAGTTTCAACATCAGTCTGGCCCGGCTCAAACACCATGGCTTTGGCGATTGCGCTCATGAGACCATGCAGGCAGGCCAGCTTGTCTGATTGAGTGCCCGCATCGCTCGCAAGCTGTCTGATATTGTTTCCCGGCATCGTCAGCGGCGTTCGGCGGCTGTAAATCCACAGAGGCGGATTGCCGGTGTCGTCGCCCAGAACGCCCGACATATCGTTTGTCGTGACTGTCCCACGGGCCGTAATCACCATTTCCAGCGCATTCGGCTTTACCAAAATCAGATCCGTCGGGTTGTTAAAACCGTCGCGATAGGCCACCTCGCGCTGCGCTCCCTCGCAGGTGACTGCCCAGTCATGAACGGTTTGTGAGCGGTTACTTTGCGGCGTTAAGCGAAGACGCTGGAGCGCATAAGGCACGGGCGCATCGTAAGTGTAGGTCGAAGTGTGGCTGATGTTTAAAAGCATGAGTTCTCAATCAAAATTAAAGGCTTGCGCCACGCCAAGCCCAAGTCTGTTGTTTTGGTCGATAAAATCGGTTAAAAATTCGTGCAATCCATGATCCATGATCTGCGGAATTGTGCGGTTGGTCAGCGTCGCGTTGATAGCCCCGGCCTGTTCATTTGCTGGCGTCGTCGCGCCGTAATCACGGGCCAGATAATCCAAATTCACAACGATGTTGTGATAGCAAAATGCCAGCGAGCGCGGCATTCGATCGTGCAAAATCAGATAATCGGCGATGTTGGCGGGCTTGTACTCTGTGTCATAAACCCAGCGATAAGAGCGGTGCGCTGAAACTGAGCGCAGGATTGATTCCCATTGGAAGTTATCCATGGATGATCCCACGTAGGAAACGGCAGGCAGCAGCACATAATACTTCACATCAAGGATGCGTGCCGTATTGTCCGCCCTCTCCATATAAGTGCCAATGTGGGAAAAATTGAAAATCTCATTGCGTAGCATTGTGCCGATAAACGCGCCGCGTATGAGCGCGGTTTCGCGCTTGATGGCGTCTAAAACCCGTGGCAAGTCATTGGTGTTTACGGGTTTGATCAAAAGCCGTGTCAAGTTCATCCACGCTTCGTTGACCGCTTCCCATGCCTCACGGGTTAGCGCGGTGCGCACCATGCGGGCGTTGGTGCGCGCCGATGTCATCGCTGACATCACGCTGGAAGGATAGTTCACATCACGCAGCAAGAAATCGATGACATGTTCGGCCGTATAATCAGTATAGCAAACATCGAACGCATCGCGCGCACCGGCACTTAGCAGTACAGATTCCCATTCATCTGATGAGCTGGACGAGCGGGTTAGGGCCATGCGCATACCGGCGTCGACAAGGCGCGCCATATTTTCCGCCCGCTCGATGTAGCGGTGCATCCAGTAAAGTCCATTGGCGGTTCGTCCGAGTAGCATTCGATGTTTCCGTTATTCTAGTCGTCCAAAACCCAAGTGTCTTTTGTGCCGCCACCTTGGCTTGAGTTTACCACCAGTGAACCCTCTTTAAGCGCTACGCGGGTTAGGCCACCCGGCGTGATGCGCACTTTGTCGGAAACAAGCACATACGGGCGCAAATCGACGTGGCGTGGTGCAAGGCCGCTCTCGGTGAAAATCGGCACGGTTGAGAGCGCTAATGTCGGTTGGGCAATGTAGTTGCCCGGTCGTGCCTTGAGCTTTTCAGCGAAAAGCTCACGCTCGGCCTTGGTTGACGTCGGGCCGACCAACATGCCGTAGCCGCCTGAACCGTGACATTCTTTCACCACCAGTTC
>JAYSWX010000123.1:0-20019 GCA_043717855.1 Phyllobacterium sp. | reverse complement strand
AAGATATTTGAATCCGGCATGGATAGTCAGGCAAGGGAACGTCGTGCTCTCGAGTTTGATATGCGCAGTGCCGTACAAAATAATGAACTCGAGTTATTCTATCAGCCGCTGATGGGGGCGGAGAGCAATAAACCTGTTGGGTTTGAGGCGCTTATCCGCTGGAACCATCCAATTAGAGGCCGTATTTTCCCCGCAGAATTTGTGCCGATTGCCGAGAACAATGGGCTGATTAAAGAGATTGGTGATTGGGTTATCCGCGAGGCATGTCGTGAGGCCGCAACATGGCCAAATGATCTGAGTGTGGCGGTAAACTTATCCGCTCCTCAATTTGAAAAAGATAGAATTGTTGATGTGGTAATCGAAGCGCTTGCCGAAAGCGGACTGGCACCTGAAAGACTGGAAGTCGAAATTACGGAAAGTCTGTTGATTGATAGACCGGATGAAGTCTTGGCGACACTGGTGCGCCTGAAGGATCTCGGCGTGTCCATCGCGATGGATGATTTTGGTACAGGCTATTCGAGCCTTGCCTACCTTTTGAAGTTTCCGTTCGACAAGATCAAAATTGACAAGTCGTTCATCTCCGCAATTGATAGAGATAAAGCGGCGTGCGATGTCCTGCGCACTATCGGTTCACTAGGCAAAACTCTGAATATTCGTATTACTGCCGAAGGTGTTGAAACTGAAGAGCAGGTTAAGTTTCTTCGGGCAATCGCGTGCGACCAACTTCAAGGTTATTTCTTTGCCAAGCCGCTTCAAAGCAAAGACATTGCTGCGTTTTTGCTGGGTAACTGGGCAAACTACGTTCTAGACGAAACTCTCCCCTCGCAGCCCGACAGATCAATTGCTGCTTAGTTTGATCGCGCGGTCGCTTAGAGCACTTCCAAGCTTGATGGAACATCAAGCGTTTAAGGATAGTGCGACAAGACGAAGACTTAGAGCTTGAATTTTGATTCTGTCAAAATTTATTTCGCTCTAGAATTTACATTTCGTTGACTTATCGTACTCCGATCAGCGCGCCAAAAAACGCGTAGCGCTTAGAAACTGTTTGTTTACCATATTGGTTCACTATCGATTGTGCGAACTCACATTGAGTGGGTTGTGTATGGTTGGTAAACCAATGAAACGATTTCTAGTACCTGCGTTGCTTTTTATATGCCCATCGCTGGCTTTTGCTGCGGATGCTGTTGCAGCAGATCCGCTATCTGTAATTAAATCAGACGGCACACGAGCAACCACTCCTTCAAATGAACGTTGGGGCGGGAGCTATGTTGGCTTATCACTTGGCGGCGGTAAATTGTGGGACTCACTCAACGCACGTGGCTTTGATGCAATAGGCGGCGGGTTTGCGGGGTATAACTGGCAAGCCGGCAACGTCGTTGTCGGTCTTGAAGGTGCTATGGAATTCGCAAACGTCACTTTCACTGATGGTTCAAATGTCAAATCCAAAGAGTTCTATACTGGACGCGTACGCGGTGGCTGGGCAAACGAAAAGATCTTTGCCTACGGTTCTGTTGGCGTCCAACATAGCACGAGCGGGAATTTCTTCGGGGCAAATGATACTGCGCTACAACTTGGCGCTGGTGTGGACTATGCTCTCACAGGCCAAGTGGCACTCGGCGCCGAATATTCACACGCATTTTATAAAAGTTTTGATAATACAGGCATCGACGTTCGCACAGAGCGGTTTCTCACACGCCTGTCCTATAAATTCAATTAGCCGCGTCCACCTGACGTATTTCATTCGATAAAAAGACTAACACTGGCGGCCGCACCATTGGCGTCAATGACGGTTAATTTCGAAAATCCGACACCGTCAGGTGTCCAACTTTGCGTTCTTTTTCTTGCCGCTTCGGGCAGCGGCACGCCATTGGCTATCCAACGATAGGGGCTTTTGCCTCCTTGTATTTTAAGGACCAGCGGAAGCAGAACGCCGTCAGCAGACAGCGACATTTCTACCTTCGCGCCTTGCGGCGGAAATATGATTTCAGGTGCTGAAACGTGGGCTTTGACGGTGACCAGCCCGCTACCAACCTTGGAAAATCGTTGAAGCGACAATGGCAAATCATCATGGGCCAAAACCTGCGTGCCTTTTGGCGAGTTGGGCAATCGCACATGTTCAACACCGGACCGGCGATATGCCTCAAATAGAATGGGTGCGGCGGTGCCGCCGCCCGTGATACCCAGCACGGCAGCATTATCCGGTCGTCCTACCCACACTCCTAACACATAACGCCCGTCAAAGCCGATAGACCACGCGTCACGATAACCGTAACTCGTTCCAGTTTTATAGGCGATGGGTTGCGCCGATGTTCTCGGTGGCGCTTTAAGGCCTGACAGGATGTCGATCACTTGCCACGCGGACGAAGGTGGCAGCACCGCCTCACGGATTGGTGTTGATGGTGTGCCATAAACCCCGTCATACAGTGATACCGCACTGCCAAGTGTGGTGATTGATGAATAGAGCTGGACAAGGTCTTTCAGCGATAGTCCAATCCCTCCAAGTCCGACAGCAAGCCCCGGCGCTTCAGCTTTTGGCATAACAGGCTCGACACCTGCTCGTCGCAGCCTCGAAAATAGTGCCGCCGGCCCAACTGCCTCTAACAACTCAACGGCAGGAACATTAAGCGACATTTGCAAAGCGTGCCGAATGCTTATGTCGCCCTGATAGGTGGTATCAAAATTACGTGGGCGATAACCGGAAAAATTTGCTGGTTGATCGGCTATCGTTGTTTCTGGCGCGACAATCCCGTTTTCAAATGCGAGCCCATAGATCAGGGGTTTAAGCGTCGAGCCCGGTGAGCGTGGAACTCGTATCATATCGACAAATCCGCGACGCTGGCGGTCGAAATAATTTGCCGAGCCGACCTCACCAAGAATTTGTCCGGACCGCGCATCAGCCATCAATATCGCTACGGAAATCTTCGGACCAAGCCGTCGCGCGGCATCCCGCGCAACCTGTTCCAAACCTTCTTGAACGCTCCGCTTCAGAGTTAATTGATCGCGCAAATTTCCAGGATTTTTGAACCGCGCTGCCTCGCTTAAATGTGGCGCCAGCATTGGTAACGCCAGCCGCGCGTTGTGAATTGTCACAAGTGATGCCCGGGCGATCTCACTTTCCGGAATAAGACCGCCACTCGCCATCCGCGCTAACACGCGGTCCCGTGCGACCTTGGCTCGTACCGGATTTCTATCAGGACGCCGTGTTTCAGGGGACTGCGGTAGCGCCACAAGCAGTGCCGCCTCACTCAATGTTAGTTTCTTGGGTTCCTTGCCAAACCAAGCCAGCGATGCAGCGCGTACGCCCTCAATATTGCCGCCGTAGGGCGCGTAGGTGAGATAAAGCGAGAGGATTTCATCCTTGCTCAAACGTCGTTCAATTTGGATCGCGCGGGCCATCTGTAATAGCTTTGCACCAAAGGTGCGCTCTTCACGCGGCTCCAAAAGCCGGGCTAATTGCATAGTAATTGTAGAACCACCGGAGACAATTTTTCCATGGCGAATTAACTGGAGAAACGCCCGTCCAATTGCTTGCGGATCAACGCCGCCATGATCCATAAATCGCTTATCTTCATAAGCTATCAACATCTTAATGAGGTCAGGATCGACGTTTGATCGGTCAGCTTTGAAGCGCCAGACACCATCACTTGTCGCAAACGCCCTTAGCAAAGCACCATCGCGGTCAACGATCTCCCGTGACAATGGTATGGTCTTAGGCAAAGGCGGAGGGTAGGCGGCATCAAGTCCGTAAAGACCTGCAACGCAAATGCCAACGGCGAGTGATACACCCGCCGTCCAGACTGGTAATGTGCGCCTGCGTGTCATTACTGATCGTTCAGAACTGACATACGCCCAGTTGAAGTGCGCGCCGAGTAGCCAGGACGATACATATCCTCAACCGTTGCAGCCGGAAGCATGTATGTTCCCGGCGTCACAGCGCGAACGGTATAGGCAAGGTTTAGTGTCCGCGCACCGCTGGTTGATGGATCAAGCGCTGCCACAAATCGGTCAGAGCGGAACTCGCTGTGCGCGACTTCGGTTTGTCCCAGCCAATCAAAATTGGCCAAGTCAGCACTCGTCATCATATGCGGGTTTTCGATTTCCAAACCAGCAGGAAGCAGATCAGTAACAACAAGCCGTGAGGGCCAGTTATTATCCTCAACAACGTTGAGCACCACAACAAAGCGATCATTCTGTTTGGCCTCTGTGACCGTGGTTTCAGTGCCGTCCATCAGATAATATTTACGGCTGATTTTGAAGCCCTTACCACCAGCGGGAAGAGGTTGCTTAGGTGCCGCAACGCTTGTCACAATGGCTTCAAGCGGCTCATTGCCTTGGTTGGAAACCGTAAGGCTACTTGCCTCAACCTCAGCGCCGGTTAGGCGCCGCGCAAATGCACCTTCCTGTTTTTCACCGTTGACGTTTAGCGATATTGCCGCGTTTTCCGACTTTATCGCGCGGGCAGCCATCAGCATCCATGCGTCTTCTTGCGTGGTGGTATAAGTGATCTTCCGGCGAACCGCTGATACTTGTTCGACCATGCCTGCCAGCGATGCAGGTGCGGCAGTGGATTCCGCAGCAAGTGCAAGCATCGCCGCATCATCGCGTAATTCCGAACCATAGTCACCACGGTTCAAATCAAGCACTGAGCCCGACTTTGACAACGCAAGCGCCGATGCAAACGCGCTTTCGGCACGCGGTTGATCCCCATAAAGCGCCAATGCGGCACCCAAATGGGCACGTGCCATCGGGCTGGAGAATTGGTCAATCTGGCTTTCGGAGTAGTAGCGCAAATCCGTCGCCGAGGCTTTGCGGTTACGCGCCAAAACATAAACGGCATAGGCAATTTGGTTGCCTTGCGATTTCAAATCTTGGTCAACTGAAAGCGAATTTTGCAAATTATCCAACGCCTGCATAACCGCTTGCTCCGGCACATCGAACTGCTGTTCGCGGGCCCGTGTCAAGAAGTCAGTAACATAGGCATCCAGCCACAAATCACCTGAGCCCGGGCCCCAAAGGCCAAAGCTGCCAGTCGATGATTGATAGGATAGAACACGGGCAATCGCCTCGTTGATACGCAGCGCAATGTCTGGATCAGTGGGCAGGCCGGATGCCTTCGAGAGTTCATTCACATAGAGCAGCGGCAGTGCGCGACTCGTTGTTTGCTCGGCGCAACCGTATGGGTACCGGTCAAGCGTCATCAGCAACGCGGGGATATCAAAAACAGATGAACGCGCGATCGAAACGCTGACAAAAGCGCCGCCAAGTACGCTATCTGCAAACAATTCCTTATCAATAGTGACACTTCCGCCCTTCGCCTTGAGCGCGATTTCGCGGCGTGTTGTTAATGGCATTACGCCTGAACGTACGGGAATATCGACAGCATTGGTAACATTCAAACCACTGCCATTGGAGACCTGTATAGACAATGAACCTGTGCCCGGCTCACCGGCAACAACCGGAATTTTAAGCGACATGCGCTGGCCTGCGGCGAGCGTAACTTTTGTTGGAATATCACCATCGGCAATCTGAATGCCACCTTCGGGAATAAGCTCAAGTTTGTAGTCACCAGCCGGACCATCCGTGTTGGCGATGTCCAAATTCACTTCGGCGACATCATCAGGAGCCATAAATTTTGGCGCACTTGCGATGATGACCAGCGGGTCACGAATGATGACGTCCTTGGTCGTATGGCCAACGCCAGTCTTCGTCCACGCAACTGCATTTACCCGTGCGCTGCCATTGAACTGGGGAATATCAAATTCGACAGTCCCCTTGCCTGAGGCATCCAATTTTACTGGACCGGAGAAGAACGCAACAAGTTTTTCAGTTGGTGGGCTGCCTTGGCTTGCCGTCTGCGGCGCATCGCCGCCTGTGCGCAGTTTGCCAAATGCACCTGCCGAACCATCAATCAAATGCCCGTAAATATCGCGCATTTCGAGGCCCATTTGGCGTTGGCCAAAATACCAGCCATCAGGGTCTGCAGGTGTATCATTAGTCAAATTCAAGATGCCAACATCAACAGCAGACACCATAACCCAAGCGCCGTCATTGACGCCACTACCGGCTACTAAAATAGGAACCACCAGCTTTTGGCGCGGTTCCATTTTTTCCACCATGTCCAGCGCAACCGATAATTTCCGATCAGTAGGGTCTATGCCCATCCATTTCAAACCAATAGAGCGCATTGGCATATGCTTGTCTGATGTATCGCCCGGACGGTAGAGGGTTGCTGTCACATAAGCGCCCGCGCCCCAATCAGCACCGATAGGAACGTCAATCGTTGCACCTTCAGCAGGCACGGATGCGGTCTGTGTTGCAAGTAATTTTTCAGTGCCAACGGTAATGAGAATTTCGCCCGCATAGCGCGATGTAACCTTTAGCTTGGCAGTTTCACCAGCCTTATAGCTATCCTTATCCAGAGCAATTTCTAACCCGTCAGGTGTTTCGGTCGATGCGGATTCTACATACCAACCGGCATAAAAATCTGAACTCGATATAGGCCCGGCATCATCTGGGCTTTCCACTTCAAGGCGGTAATGACCCCATTGAGCATTGGTAGAAATCTCAACTTCAGCGTCAGTTTTGGTATCGATGACGCCATTAGCAATTTTTGTAGAGAAGTTGACCGGATCATACCGCCATGAAGAACCATCGCGATACCATTGATAACTCCGGTCAATCTTAACCAGAGTCCATTTAAGTCCCGCTAGTGCCGTCCGCTCGCCTGCGGCATTAGCACTTAATATTTTGAAACTGGCGGCAGAATTTTCAGACGTTTGCGCACCGGCGAAATTCTGCTTGATGCCAATCATATCACTGACAGGAGGGATAGCGATATCCAGTGAGCGTTCGACGGCACGACCGCCATTCTCACGCATACGAATAGTAACTTTGCCAGAGTGCAAGTTACCATTGCCAGATTCATCCGCAAGTGAGACCGGGAAACTGGCCTTGCCCGCATCATCTAAAACCGGAAGCTCAGAAAGCTCCAATTTGTTCGGCGCTTCAGGCTCGGCATCGCCATCAACAAAGCCAAACTCATAGCCGGGATATTTATCCCAGACGCGCGTTGGCGACAAAACCATTTCGCCCTCAAGGCTGAGCCCTGCCGTGGGAGCGCCATAGAGATAGCGGCCAGCAACAGAAATTGTGGCGTTACCCTCGTCGTCAGCACTATCCTGCTTCAGATCAAATTCCGTCCGGTCAGGAATAAAATTCTCAACAAGCAAGGTCTTTTCAGCAATCGGCGTGCCTTTAGGGTCGGTAAAAATTTGCATCGTCCATGTACCGAGCTGCGCATTGTCGGTGAGCGCCAAATCCACAGCACGGCCACCGGCAGCTTCACCGCTTGACACGAAACGGCGTTCTTCAACGCCATCAGGACGGTTGAAAACAAAGGTCAGCGGCAGATTATCGACCGCGTTGGCGGCGCCATCGCGCGCCAGCGCAGCGGCATGGACAATCTCACCCGGGCGATAAACGCCGCGCTCAGTGTAGGCATAAATATCTAGTGCACCCGGTGCAGGGCGGCCTGTAACACCGCGATCTGAAAGGTCAAATCCGGCCTGGCTCATATCCAAGAACACGAAATCATCGCCGCCCTTGTCAGCTGTCAAAACCGCCGGAGCCAGCCCATCCGTGCCGCGCACACGGCCTGGTTCGAACACAGCCTTACCGCTGGCATCAGTAACCGCCTCGCCAAGTAATTCGTTATTTTTTGCAAGCAATTTCAGCGCAACGCCCTCAATCGGCTTGGCCGAACCGAGTGAGCGGGCAAACACGGTCAGCCCGTCTGTGCCAGCGAATGTGCTTAATCCAATATCTGAAACGACAAACCATTGCGTGGCATGGGCATCAGATTCATCGTCTTTTTCGCCAATGGCTTTGGCGGTCAATACATAGACGCCCGGCTCACGCTTTGGCAGTGCTTCGTCCACGGGGAAACTTGTGACGGATTCTTTGTTGAGATCATTGACCAGTTGAATGTCACCGGTCCAAACCGGTTCGCCGATTTCGGATTTGATACGCTCAACGCCATAGCTATCAAGCTGGGTGAGGAACTGCGAGCCATACAAAAGCGCACTCAACGAGCGGTCATTAACGCGGTATAAATTTAACGTTGCTTGGGTCGAATTGACTGAGGTAATCGGGATGCCACGACGGGCAGTGCCGGGCAACACAAAAGCATTGCTGTCGAAGCGAACAAACGAATCGCGGTCGCGCACAAATACTGAGAGTGTGACCGGTGCTTCTATGGTCTCATCAACGCTGGATGGCAGACCTTGCCGCACTGTCACTTTGTAGCGTTGGCCATAGTTGACACCATCAATGCAAAGCTGCTGGTCCTCTTTGGCGACGGACTTTGGTGCTTTGTCGTCCAGCAAAAGGAATGAAGCGAAATCCAAATCTGAATCGGCCAAAACTTCCGAGAATTGCACGCAAATACGAGGTGTCTGCGAGGCTGTATCAACAGTGTAGTCCGTCACGCGGAAGCCCTTGCGAACCCGCAAATCCTTGTAAGCTGCCTCGACTTGCTTGGATGGCAATACTTCAAGACTCGCCTTATAAGCATTAAGCGCGGGGCGTGAATCACCGCGCGCATCCAGCGCAACCGCCATAGCTACCAGCGCGTCAGCGCGCGACGAGGTCGTGTGCGATGTCAAATAGCCGTTCAATGCACCCGAAACCGCAGCCTGCTGCAAAAACGACCCTTCGCTGTCATTAGGCTTGGTTGCCAGCGCCGCGCGGCTTAGCTTTGTCCACAATACAGCATCATCCGGCGAAATTCCGATCGCTGCGCCATAGCCTTGATAGGCCGAACGCGGGTCGCCTGTTTCCATCGCGGCGTCCGCTGCTTCAATCAGTTTTGCCGCCCCGGCGGTCTGATCCTTTGGCGCCGCCGCAATAAGATTGGCGCGATAGGTCTGCGCGTCGGCGTTATAGTTTGCCGTAAAATCCAAGGCATTAGGCGCACCAATATCAGGCCCAGCAGACGGTTCATCAGCGGCTGCCGTTACAATGACGCCGGCAATTGAGCCCGCCGCCTTTTTGACGTCGCCGTGGTCAGACTTGAGAAAGCACCAGGATTTCTTTTTGTTGTAGGTAAAAGCCTTGCAAGCCTTGTCGCCAATGCAAATGGCTTTGCAATCATCAATCGTCACATTTTGCTGAGTTCGCAGTTCAAATCCGTAGTAGTCGCCATTGTCGATTGTTTCGATTGAACGGCTTTGATCCGCCGCCAAACTTGGGGCCACCGCCCCCGCGAATACCAAACCAAGGCCAAGCGCAATACGGGCAAAATAAGACATCGATGATCTCCCAATCGTCGCGCCCCATTGCTATTCTTAAGTCAGGCGCAACCTGAGTCAATCACGTAATTTGTGTCAGGTCTATGACAGTTTACGTTTCGTAACAAAGATAGTTTTAAGCGTATAATTTACCTGTCCTTGTTGCTAAGAAAGCATCCAAACTAATGTCTTCTTGCTTTAGAAAACCTTTATCTGGCAGCGCCCCGTCGCGCACCATTTCAATGACGGCAACGACCGAGGCAGATGTTGTCCAAGCGATAGCCGTGCGGGATTTTCCTGCCACAACAATAGGTCGGTACGCACGCACAAATTCCTTGCGCTCCAGCTTTCCGGCAATCACGCCTTCGCCTGCCACGTGCACATAAACGACGTCCGCATCCACGGGGGGCTTTGCGTCCGTCAAAATTTTGCCAGCCTGTTCGCGGTGGTCACGCATCAGCAATTCATGGAAAAAGAAGTTCATCAGCTCCATATGACCGGGGTAGCGCATGGTCTTGTAATCAATATTATCGACCTTGCCCAAATAAGTATCGCACATCGTGCCAAGCCCGCCGGAAGTGGTGAAGGCCTCCAGCTTTACTCCATCAATATAAAGTGTCTCGTTCCACTCCATGGCCGAAACCAGCTTGCGCACGCCGCCTTCAATCACCTCGCAGTCATTGAGATATTCATTCACCACGCCTTCCGGCGACCAGTTGAACGCATAGCCCATGAGCCCTGTCGGGTTCTGCGGCAGCGCCCCCACACGCATCCGAATGGAACGGCAATGGTCAAACATGGCAATACGTGATGCGCCGACAATCCCAACAAACCCTGGTGCCAGCCCGCATTGCGGGGCCATCAAGCCTTTGGAAGTTTTGGACAATTCAATAATATAGTTTGTTGTGGGCACATCTTCGGTAAGGTCAAAATAGTGAATGCCTGCCGCATGGGCAGCATTGGCCACGCCGACATTGAGATGATAGGGCAGGCATGATAGCACCGCGTCCACCTTACCAAACGCCACGCCAAGATCATGCTGCGAGGCCGTATCCATTATCGCAACTGGAAACGCACCGCTATTCGGCGGCAAACGCAAATCGTAGCCCGTCACTTCGAACCCGCTATCGTGTAGTAATTGCGCGGCAAGCGCGCCAATTTTCCCAAGTCCCAGAACGGCTATTGATTTCATGGGTAGTCCTCCCGATTATTGCTTTACGGTATCAAATATCGAATTTGATACCCTGCGCGAGTGGCAGTTTGCGTGAATAATTTATAGTATTGGTCTGACGGCGCATGTAAGCACGCCATGCATCAGAGCCACTTTCGCGACCGCCGCCGGTCTCTTTTTCGCCGCCAAACGCGCCGCCAATTTCTGCGCCAGATGGCCCGATATTGACATTGGCAATGCCGCAATCGGAACCGCCAGCGGACAGAAACTCTTCGGTTTCACGCACATCAGTGGAGAAAATGCAGGATGAAAGCCCTTGCGGTACTTCGTTTTGCAAAGCAATTGCCTCGTCCAGCGTCTTGTATTTCACGGCGTAGAGAATAGGAGCAAATGTCTCTTTATGAACGACGGCTGTTTGAGCGGGCATTTCAACAATAGCCGGACGCACATAGGCCGCATTGCCGTGGCTGGAGGTCAGCGCACGGTCGCCTCCATGTAGTTTGCCGCCATCAGCTTTCGCCGCTGTAATGGCCGTCTCCATGCCTTTGAGAGCATCCATATCAATCAGCGGCCCCACCAGCGTGCCGCTCGCCAATGGATCACCAACGGGCAGATTGTCATAAGCCTTTTTCAAACGCGGCAGCAGCGTGTCATACATGCTTTCATGCACGATCAAACGGCGCAGCGTCGTGCAGCGCTGACCGGCGGTTCCAACGGCAGAAAACACGATGGCTCGCAACGCCATTTCAAGATCAGCCGATGGTGCAACGATCATCGCATTGTTGCCGCCTAGCTCCAAAATCGGGCGGCCAAAGCGCGAGGCAACGGCCACTGATACGGCATGGCCCATGCGGGTGGAGCCGGTAGCCGAAACAATCGCAACATCCTTGGAATGCGCGATTACCTCGCCAGAATCACGCTCGCCAATGACGATTTGGATGAGCCCTTCCGGCGCATCGCCGCCAAAACGGGCGACAGCGCGATCACAAATAATCTGTGTCGCGATGGCGCAGAGCGGCGTCTTTTCAGACGGCTTCCACAGCACAGGGTCACCACAAACTAGTGCGAGTGCCGCATTCCAAGCCCAAGGCGCGACTGGAAAGTTAAACGCGGTGATAATGCCGCAAACGCCCATAGGATGCCACGTTTCGCGCATCGAATGGCCGGGACGTTCGGATGCAATTGTAAGGCCATAAAGCTGGCGCGAAAGGCCGACGGCGAAGTCACAAATATCAATCATTTCCTGAACTTCGCCAAGACCTTCTTGATAAATCTTACCGCATTCCAACGTGACCAGTCGCCCTAGCGATTCCTTCTCGCGGCGTAACTCCTCGCCAAGAATCCGTACCAGTTCGCCACGACGCGGGGCGGGCACATTTTTCCATTCGTGAAACGCTGCCACAGCTTTGGCGATTTTGGCTTCGGTAACCGCAACGCTATCCATCTTGAGACGAGCAATTTCGCTGCCATCAACGGGCGTTGTCACCACTAGGGTTCCACCGGAAATTAGATCCTTGGTGAGGCCGCAGGCGGCCAAAATCTCGGCATGGGTCATGATGGTGTCCTCGTCACTTCTTGTGGTTTTCAAAGGCAGGTAGCGCCAATATTGTATTCCCGATATCATCACGGCTCGGCATTGTCACAGTCGCCGCGCGGCCAAGCGCAATGAACGAGTCAGTTGCGGCCAGCCGCGTAACATATTGATTAGGAATAGAATTCTCAGCAAACAACGCCATTACAGCCTCGCTCTGCGAACCCGTAATACGGCATTCTTCAACAATCAGCACGTTGCCACAAGCGCTTGCAGCCTCAATAATGGCCGCGCCATTCAGCGGCGCCAGCCAGCGCATATCAATAATGCGGGAGTCAATGCCGTGCTGCTCTTTGAGAATTTTTGCCGCCTGTCGCGAAAGAAACACGCCGTTGCCATAGGAAACAATCGCTACATCCGTACCATTTCCCTCAACGCCAATCTCGCCAATCTTGATGGTCTCGCCGGGTTGCGGATAATCAAATGTCATCAAGCCGTCTTTCGGCTTGTGCAAATCGCGCGTCATGTAGAGTGCGATGGGTTCAACAAAAACCACGACCCGCTGCTCTTCGCGTGCCAGCCGCACCGCCTCGCGGAGCATCAAAACCGCATCGCGACCATTTGACGGAACCGCCAAGATAACGCCCGGAATATCGCGAATAACGGCCAGCGAATTGTCATTATGAAAATGCCCGCCAAAGCCTTTTTGATAACCAAGCCCGGCAATGCGTAGCACCATCGGGTTAGTAAACTGGCCCTTGGAGAAGAAGGAAAGCGTCGCCGCTTCGCCGCGTAACTGGTCTTCCGCATTGTGCAAATAGGCCAGAAATTGTATCTCCGGCATGGGCACAAATCCATTATGACCAAGCCCGATTGCCAGCCCCAAGATGCTTTGTTCATCAAGCAGCGTATTGATAATCCGCCCTGGTCCAAAGCGGTCGTGCAGCTTTTGCGTCACGCCATAAACGCCGCCCTTGGGACCAATATCCTCGCCGCACATAACGATTTCACGATGCTCCAAAAGCAGGTCAGACAGTGCAAAATTGATAAGCCGCGCCATGTGCTGCGGCTGCGCCATCAGGCCCATATCCGAGTCAAAACTAGCAGCCCGCACTTCCGGTGTTGGGCCATTTGTTAGCGTGTTTTCACGGCGCGGCGGTATGATGCTGGCCATCACATCGCTGGCTGTTTTCAACTTAGGACGGGTAATGGCTGTTTCAGCAGTCGCCGTCGTCTGTGCATCTATCTCATTGTAAACCTGGAGTATTTCCTCAAGCGATAGTATCTCCTCGCGGTAAAGAGATGCCGCTGTGTGTAGCAACGGATCATTAGCTTCTTCCGCTTCAACTTCCGCTTTTGACTTATACGCCATCTGCACATCTGCGCCGGCATGGCCGTACAAACGCACCGCATTCACATGCAAAAATGCAGGTCTACGCGTACTGCGAACGAAGGCCTCAACCTCGCTGGCAACCTTGTAGGTCTCCAGCACATCCAGCCCGTCGCAGTGGAAATATTCAATAGCTGGCCGTGCAATGATGCTTGCTTTCACCCAGCCATCGGGGGTGCGGGTGGAGATGCCGATGCCATTATCTTCACAGATAAACACGATAGGAGCTGGCAGGCCGCGATAGGCTGTCCAACTGGCGGTGTTGATCGCGCCTTGTGATGTGGAATGGTTCAGCGAGGCATCGCCAAACGAGCACAGTACCACACCATCGTCGGCTAATTGCTTATGTTCCGGCTTGATACGCTTGGCCAAACCGATAGAAAATGCCACGCCAACAGCCTTAGGTAAATGCGAGGCAATGGTGGAAGTTTGCGGCGGTATGAATAGGGATTTGGAACCCAAGACTTTATGCCGACCGCCGGAAATCGGATCATCCGACGAGGCGACAAAAGACAAAAGCATGTCCATCATCATGTTTTGATTGAGTAATTTCCGTGCCCGCTCAATTTGAAATGCCGCGCCGCGATAATGCAAGAAGGCCATATCATCCACGCGAAATGCCGCAGCAATAGCTGCATTGCCTTCATGTCCGGAAGAGCCAATAGTATAAAAGGCTTCGCCCCAAGCTTGCAGTTTTCGAGCGGTACGATCAAGGTGTCGGCTCAAAACTTGGCTGCGGAATATGCCAATCAACTGGTCAGCAGTCAGCCCGGATTCGGCCAAAGTCAAGGCGCTGCGCCGCGCTGGAAAATCACCGGCAGGGACGCGTTTTAGAAAATTCTCGTGAACAATATAGGCTCGATCCATGATGATTAGAAGAACGCCTGCAAGCCAGTTTGCGCGCGGCCAAGTATCAGAGCATGGACATCATGCGTGCCTTCATATGTGTTCACGGTTTCCAAATTCACCATGTGGCGCATGATCTGGTAATCCTCTTGGATGCCGTTGCCGCCGTGCATATCGCGTGATGCACGGGCGATATCCAATGCCTTTCCGCAGTTATTCCGCTTCATCAGCGATATCATTTCGGGCGCTGCTTTTGCCTCGTCCATCAGGCGTCCAAGACGCAGAGAGCCTTGTAATCCCAAGGTAATTTCCGTCTGCATATCGGCCAACTTCTTCTGAAAAAGCTGCGTTTGCGCTAGTGGCTTGTTGAATTGCCGACGGTCCAATCCATACTGCCGCGCCGCCTGCCAGCAAAATTCCGCTGCACCCATAACGCCCCAAGAGATACCATAACGAGCGCGGTTGAGACAGCCGAATGGACCCTTGAGACCTTCGACAAATGGCAGCAGCGCATCCTCGCCGACTTCGACATTATCCATCACAATTTCGCCCGTGATGGACGAGCGCAGCGAGAGCTTGCCGCCGATTTTCGGAGCCGACAAACCCTTCATGCCCTTTTCAAGAACGAAGCCTTTGATCTTATTTCCATGCTCTTCAGACTTCGCCCAAACCACAAAAACATCGGCAATAGGTGAATTGGAAATCCACATCTTGGAACCGGAAATCCGGTAGCCATTGGCGGTCTTTACGGCGCGTGTCTTCATGGCTGCGGGATCAGATCCAGCATCAGGCTCGGTAAGGCCAAAGCAGCCGATAAATTCGCCGGAGGAGAGCTTTGGAAGGTACTTTTGTCTTTGTAATTCAGTACCATAGGCATAAATTGGATACATCACCAAAGATGACTGAACCGACATCATAGAGCGATATCCACTGTCCACGCGTTCCACTTCGCGGGCGATCAAACCATAAGAAACGTAAGAAGCACCGAGCCCGCCGTACTCCTCTGGAATGGTGACGCCGAGCAGGCCCAGGTCACCCATTTCGCGGAAAATTCCAGCGTCCGTCGTCTCGTCGCGCCAGGCTTCAATGACTCGCGGCTGGAGCTTTTCTTGGGCATAAGAACGCGAAGAGTCGCGGATCATCCGCTCTTCGTCGGACAACTGTTCGTCCAGCAATAGCGCGTCCGCCCAGCTAAAATTTGAGAGGTCGGGCTGGTCCTTAGGCTTCAAAATTGGGCGTTCCATGGCTGTCAATTCCGTCATTGTGCTGGTGATTTTCTGAATGTTTGCATATAATGCGTGACTTGGCATCAGTTTGCTAAAACATTCCAAAATATCATTCTTATTTGCTTATGCGCCGCCAATATGCTAGTGTAAATCACTATTGTTTCATCACTTCATTCGTAATTGGAATGATAAAATGCTCGCCCCGCGCCGCTTCTTACCGTCAATCAGCCTGCTTTCCGCCTTTGAGGCGGCAGCGCGTACGCAGAGTTTTACTGAGGCCGCGCGCGAGTTAGACCTAACACAAAGCGCGGTCAGCCGCCAGATTATGGCGCTGGAAGGTCAGCTCGGGGTAGAGCTTTTTGTCCGCGATAAGAAGCGTGTTTATCTAACTTTGGCGGGCGATCGCTACGCTACAGAAATCCGTAACGCATTGAAATCTATAGCATCCGCGTCGTTAGCATTGAAGGCGAACCCTGAAGGCGGAACGCTGAACCTCGCAATTTTGCCGACGTTCGGCACGCGCTGGTTAGCTCCGAGACTACCGGATTTTTTGTCTAAACATCCGGGCGTCACAGTAAATTTGACCACGCGATTGCAGCCCTTCCGCTTTGAAACGGACCGTCAGGATGCCGCGTTCCACTTCGGGCGCGACGATTGGCCGATGACGCACAGCGAGTATTTGTTCGACGAAACAGTAATTCCCGTTTGCTCGCCTGAAGTGCTGGCGGCGCAACGCATTGAAAAACCACAAGATTTGCTGAGATCACCACAACTTCATTTAGCTACAAGGCCGGAAGCTTGGGGCATTTGGCTTAAAGCACAAGGCGTTACAAACTCGGGTTCCGGCGGCATGGTGTTTGATCAGATTGCAACGATGGCGCAGGCGTGTGTCCATGGCATTGGTTTTGCGCTCTTACCGGAATTCCTGATTGAGAATGAATTGGCTACGGGGAAGCTGGTACCGGCGCTGTCGTTACCGATGAAAAGTGTTGGCTCGTACTATTTGGTCTGGCCCGCAAACCGCGAAGGCTATCCACCACTGGAGGGCTTTCGCAAATGGCTGAAGATCCAGAAAATGCCGACCTGAGAACTGGTCGGATCACGGCCGAAGCGAGTACGCCGCGCGCACGGAGGCAATGCGGAACGCGCGTGTAGCCACATCGCGCCGTTCAAAGCCTACGTATCATCAAAACCGGTCAAGACGCCAACGGCATTAATGCCAATTTCGGCGACAGCGTAGCCGCCTTCCATGACAAACAAAGTCGGCAGACCAAGCTTGGCGATGCGAGCGCCGATGAGTGGATAATGCTCGCTGCGCAGTTTGAATTTGCTGATAGGGTCTTTCTCGAATGTGTCGACGCCGAGCGACACCACCACAACATCCGGCTTGCTGGCCGCGAGCTTTTCGCAGGCGCTATCCAGCACCGCCGACCATGTTTCCCACGTCGTACCAAACGGCATGGGGTAATTGATGTTGAACCCTTCGCCCGCGCCCGCGCCGGCCTCATCTTTATGGCCGAGGAAATAGGGATACTCCTGCATAGGATCGGCATGGAGGTTCAGCACCTGCACATCGCCGCGCGAATAGAAAATTTCCTGTGTGCCATTGCCGTGGTGATAATCCACATCGAGTATGGAAACACGTTTCGCGCCATGGTCGAGAAAATATTGCGCAGCAACGCTGGCATTGTTTATGTAGCAATAGCCGCCCATGAAGCCTGCGCCCGCATGATGGCCGGGCGGGCGGCAAAGCGCGAATGCGGCGCGTTGCCCGTTTTTAACCAGCGATGCAGCCGTCAGCGCCGTATCATGTGAGGATTTTATGGCGTCCCATGTGCCGCTAACAAAGCCGACGCCAGCATCAAATGAATAATAGCCGAGCAACCCGTCAATGAATTCCGGGCGCATATCGCCGCGCAAGC
Organism: Phyllobacterium sp.; assembly: GCA_043717855.1. Lineage (GTDB taxonomy): Bacteria > Pseudomonadota > Alphaproteobacteria > Rhizobiales > Rhizobiaceae > JANMEX01. Next base: position 2,646 of record JAYSWX010000123.1, on the reverse strand, counting down.
CCCGTGTCGGCCAACAAAAGGGAAGGGCGGTTCCGGACCGTCCTTCAGCCGTCCAACGGTCCCAGACTGTAGGAAGAAAATCGAGGTAGTCCTGACGATGTACTTTGGCAGCAGTGGTCAAGTCGTGGACGTCCGGTTCTTGAATGTCGCCCAGTCCCAGAGCCTTGACGCGTTCAATCACATAGTCGGCGCGTGAAGGTTTTTCGAACGCAGGAACAATCTGACCGGCAACGAGTTCGACTTGGCCGGAATGGGTACTATGGCGCGGGGAAAATACGGTTTTCATATGCGTCCTCTGGGAGAAAAATGCGCTACCAATGAATGGGCATTGCCCGGATAAGTCAATCGTACATGGGTCACAGGCTGATTGGAGGTCCATGTACGACGCTCGATGGTAAGACACGGTGAACCTGGCGGTATATGCAATGCTTCGGCGGCAAGGCCGCTTGCGCCCGCCGCGCCTATCGTATGGGTTGCGCGGCTCCACGGCACATGGCCGATAAGCCATGTACCGGGTGCCGTAGCCATGAAACTCTCGCCATAGGCCTCCGGCACAGCTGCGCCGTTTATCAGCCGTTCTTCAAGACAAAATGGCAGGCCTCCGGCGCTGTGCAACGCACTGATTTCTATAAGCGCTGTCCCTGAAACAGTGCCTATCTTAACATTATCGACGGCCTTGGATTTACGCTTCTCAAGACGTAACAACTGGTAGCCGTAAGCGATACCCAACGCCTCCACTTCCATGCGGATATCGTGAATTTCAAGCACTGCGGCTTGGCTTCTCGGGCGTGTGACAAAGCTACCCGAACGCTTGCGCCGCTCGATCAAGCCTTGCGCCGCCAGTTGCGACAATGCCTTGCTTACCGTCATACGCGAACATGAATACTGCACCGTCAATTCGTGTTCAAACGGAATGCGATAGCCCGGCTGCCATTCACCGGACGTGATCTTGTCACTGATCTCGGTGAGGATGCGCTGGTGTAGCGATTGGCCGTCGGATTCCTCTAGCATGACGTTTATGAAATCAATTTCTTCATCGCGGCCTTATAGCGCTTTGTCGCCTCATCGCGCAAATGATGCCGTCCGTTTGCCACAAGCTTCTTTCCCGCGACCCATACACAATCGATGCAGCGCTGGCCGGAAAATATCCACGCATCCAGTATCTGATCGCCTGTCATTTCAAAAAGTGCGGATTGATTTCTATCCAGCGAAAGAAAGTCTGCTTGCCTGCCAGCAGCGATGCCGCCTTCGCTTACCCCCATTGCCTGATGCCCGCCGGTGAGTGCGGCGTCATATAGCGCTCGACCTGTAGAACCATTGGTTTTGGCCATCACGTTGCGTGATTTGAAGCCGAGACGCTGCGAATATTCGAGCTGCCGCAGCTCATCGGCAACACCAATTTGCACGTTGGAATCACTGCCCGCGCCATACCTGCCACCGTGGTTGGCAAAGCGCGCGCCATCAAAAATACCATCGCCCAAATTGCTTTCCGTAAGTGGGCAAAGCCCCGCAATCGCACCACTTTTGGCAACGCCTAAACTCTCTTCGTTGGTCATGTGTGTCGCGTGGATAAGACACCAGTTTGTTTGCACATTGGCGTGCGACAATAGCCACTCAACAGGACGCGCACCGGACCATGCAATACAGTCTTCAACCTCTTTTATCTGCTCGGCAATATGAATATGAAATGGCTGTTCACCGGCCAACGTAACCAATGCCACTAGCTCGTTTGGCGTTACGGCACGAAGACTGTGCGGGGCAACGCCTATATTGGCATGAGACAACTGATTCAAAGTGTGAGCTGACTGACTAAGTAACTTCTCAAATTGGTCTAACCCATTGATAAAACGATGTTGTTCGGGGTGCGGCGCAGCGCCCCCAAAGCTCGAATGCGCATAAAAAACCGGCAGTAATGTCAGCCCGATGCCGCTGGTTGCCGATGCCGCAGCGATACGCTCCGCCATCTCGGCAAGGTTATCGTAAGGGCTACCATCGGGCGCGTGGTGCAAATAGTGAAACTCGCCAACGCGGCAAAATCCTGCTTCCAGCATCTCGACATAAAGCAGTGTTGCCACGGCCTCCACGTCATCCGGCGACATGGAAAGAGCGAAGCGATACATTTCATCGCGCCATGTCCAAAACGAGTCAGACACCGCGCCGCGACGTTCCGTACGCCCCGCCATGGCGCGCTGAAACGCATGGCTGTGGAGATTGGAAATTGCGGGGATCAAAATCGCGTGGCGTTCAGAATTTGGTGTTGGTTTTGTATCGGCATTGATGGACCTGAAGCGCGCGCCCTCAATCGTTAGCAACACATTATTGAGCCAACCATCTGACGTCAAAACCTGTTCAGCGAATAATTCCATGATTGGTTTTCCACTTGCGCCCCACACTAATATGTCTATACATAACGAAAAAATAAGGGAAGTAAAATTTCTCAAAATGTTAAACGATGCACGGCAATATTCAGGTTTGAAAGCGTGGCGCAATGCCCGGCTTGTGACGCTTGCTGAAAATGCGCCGGGGCTCGGACTTATCGAAAATGGTATAGTAGTTGCCGATGGGCCACGCATCATGTTCGTTGGTCCCGGATCTGAAGTCTCTCAAACCTCAATTGCGAAAGCAGAAATAATTGATTGCGGTGGC
>JAYSWX010000122.1:0-7882 GCA_043717855.1 Phyllobacterium sp. | reverse complement strand
TGAGTAAAGCTCCATGATCTCTGCAAAATTCCATGGACAAAATCACAGCAACACCCTCCGCCCCGTCATCCCCGGACAGCCGTGGCCCGGTGGCCGAGGATGACGGCCGCGTTGGGTTGGCACAATACAAGCGGGACGAAGGTAGATGCAGCTCACGAATTCGCCCCTCATCCACCTGTTGGAGGCCGCAGGACGGGAGTAGGGAAGAGTGCGCAGGGGCAAGGGTGGCGCTAAAAATATCCCTAGATAGTTACTTATTACTTATATTGGTCACCCGCTAATTATTAACACAATATGAACGATCTCTTCCGGTTAGGTTCAGTTTCAAACGCATAAACCTTGAGCCAATTCGCCCACTCCGGGCGAAACTCATTATCAAGGAAGGTTGGTATTATGAAATCACTTCTTACAGGTTTACTTGCCCTTAGCGCTGTTGCTTTTGGTACTGCCGCCGCGAATGCTGACATATTAATCGGGCATGGCGGCCATCATAGCGGCTTCTCATTTGGTATCACAATTGGTGAGCCCGGTTATCGCCACGGTTGGGATGATGATTACGGATACCGCCGCCCTTATTACCCCGTTCATGTGGTTCGCGGGTGCTCCGCAAACCAAGCCTCAGCTATTGCGCGCGACTATGGATTGCGCCACCGCTCAGTCTATGTTTCGAGCAGCGTTATTACGGTGACAGGTGTTCGCCGTGGCCATCCGACAGAAATAACATTTGCACGAGCACCCGGTTGCCCGGTCGTACGGTACTAGGGCAAGGTGCGTTTTGATAGACTCAAAACCTTTGCTCTAAGTCCTTGTTTTGCCGCATTTTCCTTAAACGCTTGATGTTCCATCAAGCTTGGAAATACTCTAAGATCGAAATTTAGTAACGGCATCAGCTATGATGCCGCGATAGCTAAATTGATTTGCTCATATGGACGAGTGTGCCGCCGCGAAAGGGTTCGTGGCGGTCAATTTTATAACCACTCATTAGATAGAACGAGATGTTGGCAACAAACAGGCTGTTAGTGTAGAGCTTGACCGCTGGTTTACTATTCGCCTTTGCCACCGATTGCGCGTGCAAAAGTAAGGCGCGGCCAAAGCCTTGGCCCTGATGGTCGGGGTGGATTGCTAAATTTTCAATAAGTAAGTGTTGCGGCTCGAAGACCATTTCGACCAAGCCGACTAACTGATCGTAAGCATAGGCCAAATCTATGCGATGAGTGAGAACTGCCGCCTCATAATCAACGGTCATGGGCAACGGTTCTCGTCCCAACAAGGGAACCCATTTGGCATAGGCGGCGCAGGTTAACGCGCGAACGGCGGGTGCATCACTTGTGCCCGCCGTTCTGATATTTAGGCCATGGTCGTGCATTGGCCGGAATTATTGTTTGATTTCAAACGTTACATTTACAGTCACGCGGTAACTGTTCTCGCCGGTGGCCACAGGCACGGGGGCCCTGTCCATCGCCATTTTGCCCATCGCCATTTCGGCGCGCATCATGGGGATTGGTCCGGGCTGGAATGATTGCTCTGACATTTCCAAAATACGGCCTATGCCTACGCCAGCTGTAGACGTGATGGTTTTCGCCTTGGCAATGGCGTTTTCTACGGCCTTTTTGCGGGCTTCTTCGAGGATTGACGACGCATCATCTTTTACGAACTGAATATCGCCGCCTTGGTTAACGCCGAGCGTCACTGATTGGTCCAGCACTTCGCCGACTTTGCTCAAATCGCGGATGCGCACGCCAAGGGAATTGGAGACACTATAGCCAACAATTTTAGGCTCAAACGTTTCGCCATTGTTCGGGTCGGCGTATACGTATCGCGGCTGTATGGAAAAGCTGGAAGTCTGCAAATCCTTGTCAGCAATTGCAAAAGACTTCATTGCTTTTAGAACATCAGTCATCGCCTTGGTATTAGCATCCAACGCTTCACGCGCGGTTGCTGCCTCGCGCAAAACAGTTAGCGAAATCAATGCCATATCGGGTGCAGCTGCGGCTTCGCCTTCGCCACTGATGATGATACGCGGGGTAGGTTCAGTGTCGGCCGCATGTGCCGGCATTGCTGCAGATAGGGCAAATGCCGCGAGCGCCAACGGCAGTATTTTCTTTCGCATATAAGTCTCCAAAATTATTTGTTTCTCAATATTGACTAGTTGGACGATGATTGTGGCGGATTATTGCCGCTCCAATCTTGCCTTGCCTCGCAAACTATCTTGCGTTAGTAGGGCAACCGGAAGCGTCTGGCGTGCTTCCCTACGGGCCTGTAGCTCAATGGTTAGAGCCAGCGGCTCATAACCGCTTGGTTGGGGGTTCGAGTCCCTCCGGGCCTACCAATTTTCTTTGAATTTTGGATTTTTCTGAGTTCAAACGACGCCTTTTGGCGCTTTCGTTACAAATTCATTTGTTTGTTCGGCTAGATTCGTGCGCATTCGTTTTCATCTGGGGAGCAAACTATGCGCTACGGCTATATTGGACTTGGCAATCTGGGTGGTCATTTGGCGATGAGTCTTTTGCGCTCGGGATTTGATTTGACCGTATATGATTTGGACCCGAAGTTGGCCCGGAGACACATCGAGAACGGTGCGCGGCTCGCCCAGAGTCCGTACGAGTTGGCATCGGATGTCGATGTGGTGATGACGTGCTTGCCCTCGCCGGTGGTTTGCGAAAAAGTATTGAGCGAAGTGTTGCGCGGCTTGAAGCCCGGTTCGGTGTGGATTGAGAATTCGACGCTCGGGCGCGATGAAATTGTACGGCTTGCTGAAATGGCGCAGGCGAAGGGTATCCGCGTTTTGGAAGCGCCGGTGACTGGCGGTGTGCATCTTGCGGCGCAGGGCAATATCACCGTGCTGGCAGGCGGGGATATGGATTTATACGAAAGCCAGATGCCGGCGCTCAAAGCAATTGGCAATCAGATATTCCATATGGGGCCGATTGGTTCGGCGGCTGTCATTAAAGTTATCACTAATATGCTCGCGTTCATCCATTTGGTGGCAGACGGCGAGGCGTTGATGTTAGCTAAACGCGGCGGGCTGGATTTGGGGCAGGCTTGGGCTGCGATTAAGGCAAGCTCCGGAACCAGCTTTGTGCATGAGACGGAAGGCCAGCTCATTCTCAACGGCAGCTACGACATCGCTTTCACCATGGATTTGGCGTTGAAGGATTTGGGCTTTGCGATGAACTTTGGCAAGGAATTTGGTGTGCCGCTGGATTTAGCCGGACGCACCAATGAGATTTTCAAAGAAGGCAAAGCGGCCTATGGCGGCGCTGCACAATCGACGCAGATTGTGAAATTGCTTGAAGATGAGTTGAAAACGGAACTGCGGGCCCCGGGCTTTCCTGCTCGTTTGGAATAGGTGCGTCAGCCTTCTGTCAGGCAATCGTCATGTTCGTTGCGGGATGCGGCCTTGATTGAGATCAACGCCGTTCTTCGCTTCGTGTGACAATATGTTTCGGAATCATTCTAAAATATGATTCCCACTTGATCGACAAAGCGTTTAAAGAAAATTTAAGAATTCGTGGCGTGCGCGTCGACCTAAAGTAGCAGGATTGATCCGGTGGATTTTGAAAGTTTTTTTGCTGAACGCATTGGCTCGCTGAAATCTGCGGGCAATTATCGCGTTTTTGCTGATGTTATGCGCCATGCCGGCAGCTTTCCTAAAGCAACGCGGCATCGTAGCGATGGCTCGACTCAAGAGGTTACTGTTTGGTGCTCAAATGATTATTTGGGTATGGGCCAGCATCCGCTCGTGACCGGCGCCATGAAGGACGCCATTGACCAGTGCGGGGCAGGGGCAGGCGGCACACGCAATATTTCCGGCACGAACCATCATCATGTGATGCTTGAGCGCGAATTGGCGGACTTGCACGGCAAAGAATCCGCGCTTTTGTTCACGTCCGGTTACGTTTCAAACTGGGCTGCGCTTGGCACGCTGGCGAGCCAAATTCCCGGCTGCATTGTTTATTCCGATGCGCTGAACCATGCTTCCATGATTGAAGGCATTCGCCATTCCAAGGCGCAGCGCCATATTTTCAAGCATAATGACCCGCGTGACTTGGAGCGCCTTTTGGCCGCTTCCGACCCTGCTGCGCCGAAGCTGGTGGCGTTTGAGAGCGTTTATTCGATGGATGGCGATATTGCTCCCATCAAAGAGATTTGCGACGTGGCTGACCGTTATGGCGCGATGACTTATCTTGATGAGGTTCATGCTGTCGGCATGTATGGCCCGCGCGGCGGCGGTGTCGCCGAGCGTGAAGGGCTAATGGACCGGATCACGGTTATTGAAGGTACGCTTGGTAAGGCATTCGGCGTGATGGGCGGCTATATTGCGGCGTCCTCCAATTTGGTGGATTTTATTCGTTCATTCTCATCTGGCTTTATTTTCACAACTGCGATTCCGCCAGCATTGGCTGCGGCAGCAACGGCTTCAATTTCGTTTCTCAAAGAGCATGATGAAATTCGCCGTTTGCACCGTGATCGTGTGGCGCGGGTTCGTGCCAAGCTCGATCAGCGTGGCATTCCGCATCAGCATAATCCCAGCCATATAATTCCGGTGATGGTGGGTGATGCAGCAAAGTGCAAATGGATTTCAGACATTATGCTGGAGCAGCACGGGGTCTATGTGCAGCCGATTAACTATCCGACAGTGCCTGTGAAGACTGAGCGCTTACGCATTACACCGACGCCATTTCACACGGACGCGGATATCGACCATCTGGTGAGTGCGCTTGCCGAGCTGTGGTCACAATGTGCGCTGGCGCGCGCTGTTGCGTAGTGCGGCGGATGTTGAAACAAAACCGAATCGCCGCTCTATTTCTTTGTTTTCGCATCGGTTTTTCGAAAAACCGCACGCACTTTTTAAGGCCGGCGCTCTAAGTGTTTGTTTTGTCGCACTATGCTTAACCGCTTGATGTTACATCAAGCTTGGAAGTGCTCTAGTTTATAACCCGCCGTGACTTCGCTTTCATCGCGGCGTTTTTGCGAAAACACCACGTGCTGTTTTTGCGCGGTGGTTTATGAAGCACGGCGGATTTGATTGTCTGCGAAGCTTAAGCCTAGCCGGGCACTAAGTGCGCACTCAGTGGCGGTAAATATTGCATCCATTGTGTCAAAAGCCGAAAAATTTACGGTACGCCCGGCTTTTGCCTCAGCTTCAATATGCCCGGCGACCCAGGATAGCTGCAGAGCGCCTGCGCTTTCTGAAATGGATTTCACACAATGAGCCAGATCGACAACCTGCCTGTGGTCTGCGTGTTCTGCTGCGCTACGAGCTCCGGCCACCGCTATTCTTGCGTTAGTTATAAACAGATTGATTATGCGCTGTGGCGCTGCGTCAGTGTCGCTGGAGCCCAAGCGGGCGATCATTGACACTGTTTGCTCATCAAGCAACGGCACGTTGGCAAGCTCCGGAATTTGATTGTCAGTCGCTGGTGCTTGCACATCAGCAGTCTTGGTCGCGTGCAGAACAAGTGCCGTAATGCGCTCGGCGATGGCCGGTATCGTAAATGGTTTGGCAATCCACGCATCCATGCCACTGGCACGCCAGTCATGATCGCTGCTGTTCTTGCTAAATGCGGTAATGGCTACAATCGGCGTGCGGTGCTTTTTGCCTGCTTCACGGTGGCGCAGAATTCGGGTGGCGGCAAAACCATCCATGACAGGCATAGAACAGTCCATAAATATGATGTCGTAGTTTTGATTTGCTGCCATATCCAGCGCTTCCTGGCCATTGCTGGCGACCTCAACTTCGAGGCCCATTGCGCTCAAGGCTTCGTTTAGCACATCCCGGTTTACGGCATTGTCATCGACCGCCAGCGCTCTGAGGCCCCGATAGATATTGTACGACGTTGCTGCATTTTTTGAGCGCTTCAACCTGCGGAAGCCATCAAAGTCATTGGTTTTCAACGCATGGGACAGGGTTTGAAGCGCGTCCCGGGAAACTGGCGTTGCCAATTCAAGACGGCCGCGCGTAAGATAGCTGGCTTCGTGCAACTCCAGCGCCGGTACAAGGTGCAGTGTCACTAGGCCTTCATCAGGCATATCCTCCTTCCCATCGGTAAGCACCAGATCAGCTATTTCCGTGCTATCACAGATTAGTGCGCCGTAACCTGTAAGACTGGCTTGCAACGACTGGGCCACAATTGCGTCGGCAATGTTCAGGCGAATTCTCTTGTGCAATAAGTTAGCGGGCTTTTCGCTATCCGGTTCACTGTCGATGATAACGTCGACCACAAAACTTGACCCTTTGCCTTGGGTACTCTTTACGCTAATCGTGCCATCCATTGCCTCAACAAGACGTTGTGAAATAGCAAGGCCAAGGCCCGTGCCACCATAGCGGCGGGTAATTGTCTGATCCGCCTGTACAAAGCGTTCAAACACAAGTCCGATCTTGTCCTTGGCGATGCCGATACCGGTATCGGATACGCAAATGGAGAGGCGCAAACCGTCCTTCGTGTCTGTGGCGCTCGCGTTCATCATGACGCCGCCCGTTTCGGTAAATTTCAAAGCGTTATTCACAAGGTTTGTGATAACTTGATTGAGGCGCGTAACATCGCCAATCAAAATGCGCGGCACGCCGGGGCAGATGCTGTAGCTTATGCTCAAGCCGTGTTCGCGGGCGCGCTCGAAGAACAGGCCGTTGATGTCAGCGAAAAGCTCATCGATTGAAAATGAGCTGCGCTCCAAGATCATCTTGCCAGCCTCAATTTTGGAAATATCCAAAACGTCGTTGATGATTGCAAGCAGATTTTGGCCGGAACGATTGATGATTTCGGCAAAGCGCAAGTGGCGCGGTGACAGGGGTGCGGCGGCGAGCATTTGCGCCATCACCATCATACCGTTCATGGGGGTGCGAATTTCATGGCTCATCATCGCCAGGAATTCGGACTTGGCCGCATTCGCCCGCTCAGCCTCATCGCGCGCGTCCACCAGTTCGACGGTGCGTTCGCGCACTGTATCCTCCAGCGATTCTGAATAATGGCGCAGCGATCTGTCCCGCGTTTCTATGCGGCCCATCATGTCATTAAAGGCATCAATCAATACACCAACTTCATCATTGGTTTCGCGCTTGAAGTTGAAATTAAGCGTTTCGCTTTTGCCGATGTCTGTGAGTTCATCAGCAAGCCCTGTGAGGCTTTGGGTGGCGCGCTTTACAAACTTACGCGCGATGAGGGTGGCGGCGAGGATAGCAAGTGATGTGAACAGAAACGCGGTAGCCACCTGTTGCCAGAACAACTTTGTCAACCACGAGATATCCGCACTTAATGTGAGTTTGCCGACTATTTGGGTTGACTGAATAATAGGACGCTTGATTTGCAGGTTTTCGATGCGGAATATATCGTAAAGAGATATTTCACTAGAGCGCAAAATGGTGCGCTCTAAAACCGCGCCGCTTCCCATTTCTGCGAGTGCCTTGCCGGTTGTGTCGTGAACAATCACTTGGCGCAGCGAGGGAATATCCCGCAGGGCGCGCAAAGCATTTCTTGTCGAGGGTTGGTCGCGTATCGCAACAGGGCCGGACAGTACGGCACAAAAAATGCTGGCCACTGACTCCAAGCGCGTTTCTTCGGCTTTTACGCTTTGCCGAAAATTTTCTACAAGAAAAACCATCGCTGTTGTCATGGTGCAAATGAAGACTGTGGCAGCAACGATCAACGACATTTTGGTGCCGATAGATCTTTTGGAATTTTTGCCAAAAAAGTTGCCGTTGTCACTCATAGTGATAGGTTTACGCAAAATTCCCAAACACCAGTTTAATTTTACGACAAATTTTTTCTCCAAATAGTGGTAATTTGGGTAAAACTCTATGATCGTTGTGCTGACTTTAAGGGAATTGTAGCCGTTTACGTGTATTTGGCATTGCAACAAGGGGCCGCAAAGCAATGGCAAA
>JAYSWX010000121.1:0-44689 GCA_043717855.1 Phyllobacterium sp. | reverse complement strand
ATGATTGCTCAATGCCCTTGGCGCATAGTACCACTGGCACGCCCATCGGTATGAAATGCGCGATTGACGACAGCCCGTCGCGCAATTTCTGCGCGGGGATAACAGCCAAAATCAGCGACCCGCCCAACAGTGCTTCGCGGGCATCGCTAGTGGCACGGAGCTTGGTGTCGAATTTCAAATCCGGCAAATAGCGAGCGTTGCTACCTTCGGTATTAATTTCATCCACAATGCTTTGGTCGCGCCCGAACAAGATTGTGCGCTTGCCGTCGCGTGCCAGCCCGAGCGCCAATGCCGTGCCCCATGCGCCTGCGCCCAAAACTGCTATATGCTTCGTCATGCCTTCGGCCCCTTTTTGCCGGAACCAAAACCGCTGGCAGTTTCATCCAGCGGCCAGCGCGGGCGCGGGGCGAGATCAAACCTATCGGACTGTCCAAGCGCCAAGCGTTCGCAGGCAGCCCACGCGATCATTGCGGCATTGTCTGTGCAGAGATTCATTGGCGGGGCGATGAATCTGAAGCCATGCTTAGCAGTGAGGCCCAGCAACACACCGCGCAGCCGCTGATTCGCCGCCACACCCCCCGCTACGACCAGCGCCGGTTCGGCAATATCCGGGAATTGAGCCCTGAATCGATGGAGGCTTTTTGCCAGCCGCTCTTCAAGTGTCTGGGCCACAGCTTCCTGAAATGAGGCGCAAATATCGGCGACGTCTTGCTCCGTTAGCGGGCTGATATTTTCCGCTGCTTGGCGCACGGCGGTTTTGAGGCCTGAAAATGAAAAGTCCGGACGCGCCTCGCCGCGCATCGGGCGGGGGAAGGCGAACCGCGCGGCATTGCCAGATTTAGCACGGCGTTCTACCTCAGGACCACCCGGCCATGGCAAACCGAGCAGCTTGGCCGTCTTATCAAATGCCTCACCCAGCGCATCGTCGATTGTGGTCGCCCAGCGCTCGTATGAACCAACGCCTTTGACCAGCAAAACTTGCGTGTGCCCGCCGGAAACCAGCAGCATCAAATAAGGAAACGCCGTGCCGTCAGTCAGCCCCGCAGTCAGTGCGTGGCCTTCGAGATGGTTGATGCCTAAAAATGGTTTGCCACTTGCCGCCGCCATTGCCTTGGCCGTCATCACGCCGACAATCAGCCCGCCGACAAGACCGGGACCGGATGTGGCGGCGATGGCGTCGATTTCATCCAACGTACAGTCCGCCTCACGCAGCGCTTGCCGCACCATGGTTTCGATGATTTCCGCATGAGCCCGCGCAGCAATTTCCGGCACCACGCCGCCAAATTCGGCATGATCGTCAAACTGGCTATAGACGCAATTGGAGAGAATATGGCCGTCAAAGGGCCCAAGCCGCTCCACCACAGCGGCAGCAGTCTCGTCACAACTTGTCTCGATTGCCAGAACCCGCATTAGTAAATCGTCTCATGTTATGTTTGGTCGCAGTTGCCACTGCCGCCGTGTAGGAATAGAGGACAGCGGTATCACGGACTGTTTTTGAAATGCAAACTGCAACAGACGCAAGACCCTATAAAATCGGCACACGCGGCAGCGCATTGGCCTTGGCGCAAGCGCACGAAACCCGCGCGCGCCTGTGTGCAACACATAATATGCGCCAAGAGCAGTTTGAAATCATCGTGGTTTCCACCAGCGGCGACCGCATCCAAGATCGGCCCTTGTCTGAAGTCGGTGGCAAAGGCCTTTTCTCCAAAGAGATAGAAGACCTGCTTCTGGAGGGCGCGATTGATCTGGCGGTGCATTCCTCCAAAGACATGGCAACCACTTTGCCGGATGGATTGGTGCTTGCCGCCTTCCTGCCGCGAGAAGATGCGCGTGATGCCTTTATCGGGCGTGAAGTGAAGCGGCTGATTGAGCTTCCCCACGGCGCGACCATCGGCTCGTCATCGCTGCGCCGCCAAGCGCAAATCAAGCATTTGCGCCCTGATCTCAATGTCGTGATGTTTCGCGGCAATGTGCAAACGCGCTTGAGGAAACTTTCCGAGGGTCAAGTTGACGGAACGCTGCTTGCATTGGCCGGACTAAAGCGGCTCGGGCTTGCCCATGTTGTTACCGAAATCTTGAGCGAAACAGAGTTTTTGCCTGCCCCCGGCCAAGGCGCGATTTGCATTGAAATCCGCGAGAGTGATAGTGATTTGCAGGCGCTTATTAAGCCAATTTCTCATGAACCAACCATGCAAGCGCTGACGTGTGAGCGGGCTTTCTTGAGGGTGTTGGATGGCGATTGCCGCACGCCACTGGCCGGCCATGCTTTGATTGCAGGCGACAGGCTGCATTTCAAAGGCTTGATTTTAAGCCCTGATGGCACTGTGGTTCACGCCATTGAAGATAGCGGTTTGGCAAGTGATGCTATAGAAATAGGAGAACGCGCGGCACGTGATATTCTTCAAAAAGCAGGCAAAGATTTCTTTGCCTCTTGGGCCTGACCCATGACCACGGTTCTCGTCACGCGGCCAGAACCCGGCGCTTCCAAAACGGCGCAAAAGCTTGTTGCGCTTGGCTTCGATGTTCACAAGCTTCCGCTGACGAAGATTGTTGGTCTGCCTTTTGACGTGCCAAGCACTGCGTTTGATGCGGTGATTATCACAAGCCCGCAAGCCTTGCAAAAAATCCCTGTCCACCTCCTCGGCTTATCACTTTATGCTGTCGGCCATGCCAGCGCGGCGGCAGCAAAACTCGCGGGATTTGACACTGTCATCACAGGTGGCGGTGATGTGGCGCAGCTCAATGAGACTATTTGCACAGCTTTGCCCGCAGGTGCGCGCCTTCTCTATCTGTGCGGTAAAATGCGCCGTCCGGATTTGGAAGACGCTTTGGCCGACTATGCGCTAACGACAATTGAAACCTATGACGCGCAACCGATTGATCACGCCGACGTCGAATTGCCACCGCTTGATTTGGTTCTGCTGACTTCGGTGCAAAGCGCGAGCCAAATGGCCGCACTGGTCGCTGGTCTGGACAGGCACGTCACCTTCGAAAGCACGCATTTTCTTTGCCTTTCGCAGCGTATCGCCGATTGTTTAGCTGGTGTAAAACCAAACCACATCCACGTTACCCCCAAACCGGATGAGGACAGCCTCCTTATTCTCGCCACGCAAATTGGTAATTGAGGCATTAAGCTTTAATATCGCTGCGAAAGCGATTAGATAGATTTCAGACGACTTTCCCAATGAGGCATTCATGACCGGTCCGGACGTAGATAAGCATTCCAAAAAGCCCCGCAACCTGACGATTGATGTGGAAGCCAACGCTGCCGAGCCAAATGTGGAAGCAGCCGGAAACGCTGTGCAGGAGGCCATTGAAAATGAGACCGCTGAGAATGTCGCGATTTTCGAAGCGGGTGACAATGCAACGCCAACCGAGCCGCTTGTCATGGCTGCTGAGCCAATCCCGGTCGTAACTAAAGCATCATCAGGCGCAGGGACTTTCGCCAAGATTGGCTCCGGCATTCTTGGCGGCGTGATTGCGCTTATCGGCGGTGCCGGCCTGCAATATGCCGGTAAATTACCCAGTTTTGGCAACAGTGCCGCGCTGACTACCTTGCAAGAACAAGTCACCAAACTTGCCGCCGCCACAGCTGTGGACCCTGCCACCATTGATGCGCTGACCAAAGCACAAGCCGATATCGCCGCGCAGATTGCCAGCACCAATGATGCGATTGCGCAGATCAAGGCGGCGCCTGCCGGAGATGATGCCGCTGCGTTGGAGCAAAAGATCAGCGCGTTGGAATCACAAATAGCCGTCCTGCCAGCGGGTGGCACAGCAGGCGATGGCGCGGCATTCAAGGCACTGTCCGATAAGGTCGCCGCGCTGGAAACAGCGCCGCAATCCGCCAATGGCGCTGGCGCTGTCGCGCTAGCCATTGCTGCCTCGGGCCTCAAAGCCGCGATTGATCGCGGTGGTTCATTTATGAATGAGCTTGAAACCTATGCCACCGTTGCGCCGGCGTCTGCCGATATCGACGCACTGCGCACGCTGGCCGCCAAGGGTGTGCCATCCAAGGCCGATCTCGTCAGTGGTTTCAGCGATGCCGCGAACGCGATGCTCAGCGCCAGCCGCGTGTCAGACCCGAATTTGGGCTTCTTCGCGCAGCTCACTGAAAGCGCAAAAAATCTCGTCAAGGCCCGACCTGTCGGTGACATCGCTGGTGACACGCCGGAGGCCCTTGTGGCGCGGATGGAGATTGATTTGGGTCGCGGCGATCTTGATGGTGTGCTTGCCGAAAGCGCAAAATTGCCGGACGCTTCCAAGAAAGCCGGAGCCGAATATTTAAGCGCTGTCACTGCGCGGCGCGATACGGATGGTCTTGTTACCAAAGCGCTCGCCGCCGCCATTACAGCCGCAGGAGCCAAGCAATGATCCGCATACTTTCTTACATTGTGCTGGTGTTTTTACTTGCCGCTGGCTTTGCCTGGTTGGCGGACCGCCCCGGCGATATGGTCGTCACATGGCAGGGTATGCGCTACCAAATCACGCTGCTGGTTGCCGTCACCGCCATTGTCGCGCTGATTGCCACCGTGATGCTGGCATGGTGGCTGTTTCGCACCATCATCAATTCGCCCACACTCATCCGCCGTCATTTCCGCGCCCGCAAGCGTGATCGTGGCTACCAAGCGCTCTCCACGGGGATCATTGCTGCCGGTGCTGGCGATAGCGGCGCTGCCCGCGCCATGGCCAAGCAGGCGGGCAAGCTCCTCAACTCCGACCAAGAGCCGCTGATTAAACTGCTGGACGCGCAAGCGACGCTGCTGGAAGGCCGCACGGACGAAGCCCGCAAGATGTTTGAAGCCATGGTCGATGATCCTGAAACCAAGCTGATCGGCCTGCGCGGACTCTATCTTGAGGCAGAGCGCCTTGGCGATATCTCAGCCGCACGGCACTTTGCGGGCAAAGCTGCCGAAGTCGCGCCACAACTGGCGTGGGCTGGTAAAGTCGCGATGGAAAACTCCATCGCATCAGGCGATTTCGACGGTGCTATTAAGCTTTTGGATGCGCAGAAGTCGTCCAAGATTATCAGCAAAGACGAAGACCGCCGCCGCCGCGCGGTGCTTTATACCGGCAAGGCGATGGCGCTGGTTGGAACTGATGCCAACGCGGCGCGGATTGCCGCGCTTGAGGCCAATCGTCTGGCTCCCGAGTTAGTTCCGGCGGCCTGCGTTTGCGCAGAGGCGCTCATCAAATCCGGTGATGTGCGCAAGGCTCTTCGCACGCTCGAATATACCTACAAGATCAACCCGCATCCGGATTTGGTTGAAATCTACACCGCCTCACGCGGCACGGATAAGCCCGCTGATTGCCTGAAACGGGCGAAAACATTGGCTGGTTTTGCGCCGGATAATGTCGAGAGCGATATTGCCATTGCCCGTGCTGCACTTGCCGCCGCACAGTTTGCGGAAGCCCGCAAATCTGCGGAGGCGGCGCTGGCAAAGCGCCCATCAGAAAGCATCCATCTCATCTTGGCAGACATCGAGCAGGCAGACACCCGCAACGTTGGCAAAGTGCGCGAACATCTCGCCCGTGCGCTTCGTGCGCCACGCGATCCGGCATGGACAGCGGACGGTGTGGTGTCGCAGCGTTGGCTCCCCGCTTCGCCGGTTACGGGCCGCATTGATGCCTTCGAATGGAAAGTGCCTGTCGAGCGCCTGTCGCCCGCGATTGATTATGTGCCGGAGCCCATGACTGAGCTGCCAGTCATTGAGTTAAAGCCCGTGCAAGCTGCGCCGGTAATTGTTGCTCCGCCCGCAATAAGACCAACGCTGGCGCTTGTTCCTGATGCAACATCGCAAAATGCGGCATTAGCACCGATTGGTATGGTGCCTGATGATCCGGGTGTAAAAGAGGGCACTGCCGCAGTGCCTACCAAACGGTTCAAACTGTTTTAGAGGTTTCCATGTTCGAACGCTTCACCAGTTTTCTTGAGCAGCTTGGCGCGAAAACGCCAACCAGCGAGAGCACCAACCCTGAGCAAGTGGCGGCCGCCGCGCTATTGTTCACGGTTATGGATGCCGATGGTGTGCGCCATGAAAAAGAAATTGCGCGGCTCTCGCTCCTGCTGTCCGAACGTTTCGGCATCGAGGGCGAAGCGCTGGAGAACCTCATTAAGCGCGGCGAGAAGGCCGAGCGCGAATCGGTGGATCTGTTCCAGTTTACTTCGCAATTGGTGAAGCTGGATGAGAGCGAACGCCTTAGCCTCATCGAGCTGCTCTGGAATGTGGTCTATGCTGATAATGAGGTGCATGAACTTGAGGATAATCTGGTCTGGCGCATTGCCGAGCTTATCGGCGTCTCCTCACGCGACCGTATGCTGATAAAGCAAAAGGTCGCACGTGAGGCTGAGGTTTAACTTTGTCCGGACAGGCTCTTGGCGTTGCGCAGCGCCGGAAATCCTGCGGCCCATAGTCCGGCAACAGCGATAGAGGCAACCCCGCCAAACACCACCGCCGGAACCGCGCCAAATCCCGATGCCATCATGCCTGCGCGAAACTCACCAAGCTCATTGCTCGCGCCGACAAACACCATATTCACGGCATTCACACGCCCGCGCAGCTCGTCCGGCGTCCACAGCTGCACCAGCACTTCGCGAATATAAACGCTAATCCCGTCCGCCGCGCCAAGCAGCGCCAACGCGCCGATGGAAAGCCACGGTACGGTCGAAACGCCGAAGATGGTCGTGAACAGACCAAACAACGCCACCGCGATGAACAGAATAAAACCGGCATGATTGCGGATGGGATGGCCCGCCAACCACAGCGCAACGGCAACCGCGCCGACGCCCGGCGCGGCGCGCAGCAGCCCGAGACCCCACGGCCCCAGCACCAAAATATCGCGTGCGTAAACCGGCAACAGCGCCACCGCACCGCCGAGAAGCACGGCAAACATATCGAGCGACACCGCGCCGAGCACGATTTTTTCGCGGTAAATATACTGGAACCCGCCCATGATATTTACCAGCATATTGGTCCCGCTACGGTCATGCTGCGCCGGCTTCGGAATTTGAATAACGCAAAGGCATGACACAGCCAGCATCACCGCCGCGACCGAATAGGCCACCACCGGCGACACGCCATAAAGCAGCCCGCCCGCCACAGGGCCGACAATGCTGGCAATCTGCCAGGCAGACGAGCTCCACGAAACCGCATTGCCGAAATCTTCCTTTGGCACCACGTTGGCAGCCAGAGATGATGCCGCCGGACCAAAGAACGCGCGCGCCGTGCCCATAAGCACCAGCGTCGCAAATATCGGCGTCACAGAATGAAAGCCTTTAATGGTTATATACAGCATCAGCAGCGCACAGATTGTTTCCACAGCAATGCAAACCGCCATAATCATCCGCCGCCCGAACCGGTCCGATGCCGCGCCCGTTACGAGCACCAGCAACAGCGAGGGCGCAAATTGCACAATGCCGACAAGGCCCAAATAGAACGGATCGCGCGTGATATCATAGACCTGCCAAGCCACCGACACCGCTACAATTTGCACCGCAAAACTAGCCACAAAACGCGCCACCCAAAACAATAAATATGGCCGATGGCGGAAAGCGGCAAATTTATCTGCCGGTGCGGGAGCGGTATCAGGAGTTTGCATAGGGAGCTTTCAGACGGGTAGCGCGGGCGGGCCTTGCCAAAGCGAACAGCGCGGGGGCATAGTCACATTTGACGTAACTTAGCGCGCCGCATCTGCCCTGTCATCTCTTTTGATGTGATGGGTTCCATACAAGAAACTAATGAGTGGCATACCTAACGCGACTTTTTTAGCGAAGTTTGCACGCCCAAACCTGCGAAAGAGGAACTCAATCAATGTCGAAAAAAGCACTCATCGTTTGGGGCGGCTGGGAAGGCCACACGCCGGAGCGCAGCGCTAACATCGCGCGGGACTTGCTGGCAGGCAACGGCTTTGACGTGAGCGTGGAAACCTCCACCAAAGCCTTCGCCGACCCTGATCTTGCCCGCTTTGATCTCATCGTGCCGATGATTACCATGTCCACTATCGAGAAAGACGAAGTCGCCAATCTCTGCGCCACAGTGCGCGCTGGCACAGGCCTTGCCGGTTGCCACGGCATGATGTGCGATGCGTTTCGCAATGAGACCGAATATCAGTTTATGACAGGCGGCCAGTGGGTGTCCCACCCTGGCAATATCATTGATTATACCGTCAACATCAGCGCATCCGCTGATCCGGTCATGGCAGGCATTGCGAATTTTCCTTACAAATCCGAGCAATATTACATGCACATCGACCCGTCCAACCAGGTGCTGGCAACAACCACATTCACCGACGAGCATTTTGAAGGCATCGCCGGTGTCGTCATGCCCGTCGTCTGGAAACGCCACTACGGCAAAGGCCGCGTATTTTATTCCGCACTCGGCCACACAGCCGACGAGTTCGCCGTGCCACAGATGAAAACGATATTTGAAAGAGGCATGATGTGGGCGGCGCGATAACTATTCGGGCTGCGCACGTTTGCGGAATGAGAATCAAGTGTAAATGGTGCGCTTTAACTTCTCTCCGTTTCATCAACGGGGAGAAGGTGGCGCGTAGCGCCGGATGAGGGGCGGCCCCGCGCAATCCGATACAAAACCGTCACCGTCTTCCCCAAATTTAAGCGTTATCGCCCTACCCCTGCCGCGCCTTTAGCTCCAAAAACAGCGCCGCATGATCCAAATCACCGCTATTTAGTTCGCCGACTAAATGTTCGAACCTGTCACGCTGCATTTCGGCAAGCGGAAGCGTCGCATTGAGGTCGTTTGCGGCGTCCAGCAGGTTGTTTAAGTCCTTTAATTGGAACACAGAGCGCCCGCCGGGCACAAAATTTTCATCTTCCATTCGTGCGCCGTGCTGCTGCAAGATCACGCTATCGGCGAACCCCCCGGCAAGCGCGGCCCGCAGCGCACCTTTGGACAGTCCGGCCTTCTGCGCCAGTAAAATCGCTTCGGCTACCGCGCCGATAGTGATGGCCACAATGCCTTGATTAGCCAATTTAGCAATTTGGCCGCAACCTGCGGGGCCAACATGGGTGGGCCTGCCCATCGCCGAAAGCACTGATTTTGCAGCGTTAAATACGCTCTCTTCGCCGCCAGCCATAATCGCGAGCGTCCCTAAATCCGCGCCTTTCGTGCCACCGCTTACCGGGGCGTCTAAAGCCTTGATATTCATACCCTCAAGCATAGCAAAATGCGCCCGCGCCTCGCTCGGTTTGATCGAACTCATATCAATAAGTGTAGCTCCAGCGCTCATGTGCGAGACGACACTTTCATCAAACATTAGCTGGCTAACAGATGGACCGTCAGACAGCATCGTAATGACGAAATCAGCACCTTTCACGGCCTCTTGCGCACTGTCGGTAACCTTGCAGCCGAATGGTTCCAGCGCCTGCGCCTTGGATTTTGTGCGGTTCCATGCTGTGACGGCAAAGCCTGCGGTCAACAAATTCCGCGCCATCGGAAAGCCCATCAGGCCTATTCCTAAAAATGCGACGTTGGGCTTGCTCATCCTGCTGCCGCGCCATTGACTGTGAGAAACACTGAATACAGCGATTGCCGCGCAGTAATAAACATCCGGTTGCGCTTGAGGCCGCCAAAGCAAACATTGGAAACCATTTCTGGAATGCGCACTTTACCAATCAGCGTACCATCCGGATCATAGCAATGCACACCATCTCCCGCGCTGGTCCAAATGCGTCCGTTCAGGTCCACGCGAAAGCCATCAAACAGCCCGTTGGTGCAGGTGGCGAACACGCCTTGGTCACTCAGCACTGTGCCGCTCACGGCAAATTTGCGGATGTGCTTCGGGCCATTGATCTTATGCGTCACGCCGGTATCGGCGATGTAGAGCGTTTGTTCATCCGGCGAAAAGGCCAGCCCGTTTGGCTTTTCAAAATCCCAAGTCACGCGGGTTATGCCACCCTTGGTATCCACGCAATAGACATGGCAGCCGTCCTGCTCTTGGGTCTGCCGGTTGCCCTCATAGTCGGTCAAAATACCGTAGCTCGGGTCCGTAAACCAAATCGTCCCGTCGCGCCGCACCACCACATCGTTGGGTGAGTTGAGGCGCTTGCCCTCAAAGCTATCAGCGATGATCGTGATGGACCCGTCATGTTCGGTGCGCGTCACGCGCCTTGTCAGATGCTCGCACGTCACCATGCGGCCTTGGTGGTCCACGGTGTTGCCATTGCAAAAATTTGACGGCTTGCGAAACTCGGAGACCGATCCGTCCGTCTCATCAAAGCGCATCAGCCGATTATTGGGAATATCCGAAAACAACAGATAGCGCCCCGCCGCAAACCATCCCGGGCCCTCCAGCCAGCGCCCGCCTGTCCACAGCCGCTCCACCGCGACATGGCCGACAAAGCAGCTTTCGAAGCGCGGGTCCAAGGTCTCAAATCCTGTGCCTTCAATATCACCGAACATGGGTTTTCCGTTCAAAATTTGGTTTATCAATGTTATCGCTATCATTAGCACGGTCCGTGCTAGCCGCAAGCGGTGTCCGTGCGGTTTCTGGGCAGTTTCTGGGCGGTTACCGTATCGAGTCTGGGCGGTCTCTGGGCATTTCCCGTTCGCGTGCCGATCGCTGTGCAAATGTGTTTTTGTACCCTTGAGGATGTGGCGTGGTAGCGCTAACATCACTTGTAAGATTTCAGACTGGGGCGCATGGAAAAGCAAGACTCACCCAAACTCAATGAAGGCCAAATGCCGACCATGGCCGATGTCGCTCGCCACGCTGGCGTGTCGTCCATGTCTGTGTCCAGGGCGTTAAAAGATGGCAATCTAGTCTCGGAGGCCACCCGCCTGCGCATCTTTGCGGCCATCGATGAACTGGGCTATGTGCTTGATTTATCAGCAGGAAGTCTCTCCTCTAAACGCACAGGCTTTGTCGCGGCCATCATTCCGTCGATCAACAATTCCAACTTTTCAGACACCGCCCGTGGCATTACCGATGCGCTTGAAAAGACCGGATTGCAGCTTTTGCTGGCCTATAATGACTATTCCATCGAGCGCGAGGAGCGGCTGATTGAAGCCATGCTGCGCCGCCGCCCCGAGGGCATTATTCTGACCGGCGGCCAACACACTGACAGGGCGCGCCGGATGTTGGAAAACGCCGGCATACCCATCGTCGAAACTTGGGATTTACCGGCAAAACCCATCGACCAAGTCGTCGGTTTTTCCAATGCGGAGGCCATGAATCTACTGGTTAAGTCATTGGCAAATAAAGGTTATCAGCGTTTCGCCTATATCGGCG
Source organism: Phyllobacterium sp. (assembly GCA_043717855.1). Taxonomy (GTDB): domain Bacteria; phylum Pseudomonadota; class Alphaproteobacteria; order Rhizobiales; family Rhizobiaceae; genus JANMEX01. Next base: position 33,439 of record JAYSWX010000121.1, on the reverse strand, counting down.
GGACCACCGAGAGAGACACCCGGGGTAACCAACGCAGATCGGGATTTTTGGTCGCAATTGAAGAGCTTGGCTTGCCGGAAGGACGGCTGGTTTCCTTCGGCGTCCCCCCCATTTCGATGGAGCAAGGGGCTCAGGCTTTGGGCAGTGTATTGGAACAATGGCCGGATACACAAGTGGTGGTTTGTGTCTCCGACCTCTCAGCTTTCGGCGCATTAATGGAGTGCAACCGGCGCGGATTATCGGTTCCCAAAGACATCGCGATTGCCGGTTTTGGCAATTATGAAATCGCCGCCTGGTCGCATCCACGCATTACTTCGGTGGATATTGAATGCTATGAAATCGGCAAATTAGCCGCGCAAAAGCTGTTCCAAACCATCCAAAATCCCAATGTTGAAGGGCGGCACGAGCTGGTCCTGACTAAAATCCGCGTCGTCGAGCGCGAAAGCACATGAGGCTATAAGTGTCTGAATATACAGTAGAATCCGTGAAGTTAACCCACGAAGGCGCGCTGGCTTTGCTCCATGCCGGCATCGCTAAAGCCAAAGCCATGGGCGTTCCGCAGTGCATCATCGTGGTGGACGCCAGCGGCGAAGTTTTAGCCTCCGTGCGCATGGACGGAGCGAAATTCCTGAGTTTGCGCACCGCCCACACCAAGGCCCGCACTGCGGCATCGTCCAACAATATGACAGGTGCCTTGGGCAATGAAGCTGCGCTGGCGGCCTCCATTTCCTCCAAGGGAGCAATGACCATATTGAAGGGCGGTCTGCCCATCCGGTTTAACGGCAAATTAGCCGGTGGCATCGGCGTCGGGTCCGGCACAGGCGACGAAGATATCGAAGTCGCACGAGCGGCATTGGCAGCTATCGGGGCGGATGCGGTTTAGCTGAAATCCAGCTGTACTTTCATAGACTTAGACCGGTCGTTGGCAGCCTCAAACGCAGCAGTCGCGTCTGCCATCGGGTAAATTCCCGTTAGCAAAGGCTTCAAATCTACACGACGTTTATTGATAAGTTCCACAGCCAGTGCGAACTCTTCATGGAAGCGGAAAGAGCCACGAATTTCCAACTCCTTGGAAACAATGAGGTTCTGTGGAATGGAGACATCACCGCCCAGCCCAAGCTGCATAAGTATGCCCCTCGGCTTCAAAACATCAATGCCGGAGCGCAAGCCACGCTCATTGCCGGAAGCCTCAAACATCACGTCGAAATAGCCCTTATTGGCGCTATATTCCGCCAAATGCTCGGGGTTTTCGGCCACATTTATCACGCGATCCGCCCCGACCTTTAGCGCCATGGCAAGCACACCTGCCATCATATCGGTGGCGACAATCTCTGCCGCGCCATGCGCCCGTGCGGCAACAATACACAGCGCACCAATGGGCCCACAACCCGTGACAAGCACGCGTTTCCCTAATAGTGAGCCTGCGCGATTGACGGCGTGAAGCGTTACAGCAAACGGTTCGGCGAATGCAGCTTCGTTGATTGAAACGCCGTCATCGACCTTATGACACTGAAAACTTTGAGCCACCAAATGCTGGCTAAATGCGCCCTGAATATGCGGCATCCGCATAGCGCTACCATAAAAACGCATGTCATGACATTGGTTTTGTTGGCCTTTTTGGCAATAGATGCAAATGCCGCACGGCCTGCTGGGCGAGACAGCAACGCGATTGCCGACTGCCAAACCCGATACGCCCGCGCTTAGCGCGGTGATGGTTCCGGCAATTTCATGGCCCAGAATCATTGGCTCTTTAAGGCGGATCGTGCCGAAGCCACCATGATTATAGTAATGCAAATCCGAGCCGCAAATGCCGCCCGCCTGTATCGCCACCGCGACCTGGCCGGGGTTGGGTGCAATGATTTCGCGTTCTTCTATCCGCAAATCCTTTGCGCCGTGGATGACTATTGCCTTCATGGAACTCTCCTCACACGACAGGCGTAGGCAATGGTTGCCCGGCAAAATGCGCAGCCAAATTATCGCGCACTAGCTTGCCCATGGCTTTGCGGGTTTCCACCGTTCCAGATGCATGATGAGGTTGTAGCGCCACGTTTGGCAGGGTGAAGAAACGCGGGTTAATGTTCGGTTCGTTCAAGAAAACATCCAGCCCTGCCGACTTGATGGACTTCGCCTCCAGCGCATCCAAAAGTGCCGCCTCGTCCACGGTCGAGCCACGAGAAACATTGACCAGAATTCCATCCGGACCCAGCGCCGCAAGCACTTGTTTATCAATGATATTTTTTGTTCCCTCACCGCCAGCGAGAGTGACGATGACGAACTCATTGTCACGTGCAAGTGCCAGCAGTGACGGTTCAAACTGGTAAGGTAATTCAGTCTTCGCGCCACGGGCATAATAGGAAATTTCACAGTCAAATCCCGACAGCCGTTTGGCCACAGCCGCACCAATGCGGCCCATTCCGGCGATGCCAACTTTTTTACCGCTCACCCGCGTAACCAGTGGCAAGCCGCCTTGTGACCACGCGCCGGAACGCACTAAAGCATCGCCCTGCGGCACTTGGCGGGCGGCAGCAAGCAACAGCGCCACGGCAATATCGGCCACATCGTCGGTCAGGACGTCCGGCGTATTGGTAACACTTACATGACGAGCGCGGGCTGCGCCCAAGTCAACAGCATCCGTGCCCACGCCAAACACTGAAATAATTTCCAAGTTAGGTAGTTTATCAATCAAATCAGCGCTCGCACCCAAATCGCCCCGCGTGGCCACCGCGCGTACAGACGCGCCATGCGCGGCAAGAAAACCATCTGTGTCAACCGCCTCCCACAAGCGCAAAAGACTGTAATTCTCCTCAAAATAATCTAGATCCCATCGCGGATAGGCTCCGGTCATCAGTAATGTGGGTCGAGCCATAGTTGCTTCCAAAATTCACCTTGTCACATGATTATGTTATCGCTAACATTGCTGTCAAGACGAATTTGAAATCTCAAGATTTGGACGATTAACGTATGACGGCATTGTTTGATTTGACGGGAAAGCGTGCGCTTATCACGGGTTCCGGCCAAGGGATAGGGTATGCAATTGCCCAGGGGTTGGCAGCGCAAGGCGCGGAAATTATCCTCAATGGCCGCGCCGCTTCGCGCATTGAGGCAGCCGTTAAGACGTTGCAGGCAACGGGCGCAAAGGTCAGTGCTGCGGCGTTTGATGTGACGGATGCGAAGGCCGTGGTGGCTGGCGTCAATCATATTGAAGAAAGCCTCGGGCCAATCGATATTCTTATCAATAATGCCGGAATGCAGTTTCGCGCCCCGCTGGAAGACTTCCCCGTGGATAAATGGCAAGAGCTATTGCAGACTAATATTTCCAGCGTATTTTTTGTCGGCCAAGCCGTAGCTCGCCACATGATAAAGCGCGGCACGGGCAAAATTGTGAACATCGCTTCAGTTCAAAGCGAGCTGGCGCGGCCCAATATAGCGCCCTACACGGCAACCAAAGGCGCGGTGCGCAACCTTACCAAGGGCATGTGCACGGATTGGGCAAAATATGGTTTGAATATCAATGCAATTGCGCCGGGCTACTTTAAAACACCACTAAATCAAGCACTTGTGGACAACCCGGACTTTTCGTCATGGCTGGAAAGGCGCACGCCTGCAGGTCGTTGGGGCGATGTTTCAGAGCTCGTTGGCGCAGCGGTGTTCCTCTCGTCAAATGCAGCTTCTTTTGTGAACGGGCATATTCTTTATGTTGACGGCGGCATTACAGCATCACTCTAAAATTGGCTCGCTCATCGTGATGGGCGTTTCCGGCTGCGGAAAATCCAGCGTCGGCCAAGCGATAGCCGATCGCTTTGGCGTGCCTTTCATTGAAGGAGATGCGCTGCATCCGGCGTGTAATATTGCCAAAATGTCATCCGGCACGCCGCTCAATGATGATGACCGCTGGCCGTGGCTGGATGTTGTAGCGCAAGAATTAGGCACGCAAACCTTGGCCCACGGTGGCGCAGTCGCCAGTTGTTCATCACTCAAGAGAATTTACCGTGATCGGCTGGAAACCAGTACCGGTACCGGCACAAAGTTCATATTTCTGAATTGCACTCGCGAAACGCTGGAGCGAAATCAATCCGCCCGCAAGGGTCATTTCATGCCTCCGGCGCTGCTCGATAGTCAACTTAAAACGCTCGAACTGCCGCTTGGCGAGGCACGCGCACTTTGGATAAATGGTAACGAGCCCTTTGATAATGTGATAGCGTCGATTGTCAAATCGCTGCGCGCACAAGGCTGACCGATGACCGATAATGAGCTGAAAGTCGCCGTCATTGGCGCAGGCCTAATGGGTTCGGCGATTGCAACACGGCTGCTGGAGTGCAGTGCCATTGTCACAGTGTTTGATGTAGACATAGCCAAAGTAGACGCCTTGTTGGAAAAGGGCGCACGTGTAGCTGCGACAATCGCGGCCGCGACTGCATACAGCGACTTTATCATACTCAGTCTCAACCATGCCAATATTGTGCGCAGTGTTGTATTTGGAAACGACGGGGTGGCAAGCACTGGCGGCGCGTCCAAGTTACTTATTGATATGAGCTCAATTGACCCCAAACACACTGCCGATATGGCGCTTGAATTGCGTGAACAAACTGGCATGGCATGGGTGGATTGCCCGCTGTCCGGCGGTGTGCCCGGCGCCCTTGGCGGACGTTTGACCATCATGGCGGGCGGGTCACAAGATGATTTCGAGCGGGCACGGGCCGTGATGCAACATCTATCGGCGAACTACACTTTGATGGGTCCCAATGGCGCGGGGCAAACGGTGAAGCTCATCAATCAGCTACTGTGCGCCGTGCAGTTTCTGGCCATTGCCGAGGCCGTTAAGCTGGCGGAGGCTGGAGGCGTCGATGCTTGCGCGATCCCCGCTGCGCTCAAAGGCGGGCGGGCCGATAGCGCGATAATGCAGGAATTCATGGCCAAGTTCGCGCGACGGGATTTTAGCCCCACAGGCCGCATTGATAACATGATGAAAGACTTGGATTCGCTGCGAGACTTCGCGCAAGAGACGAACACGCCGCTGCCCATGACTTCGTGCGTGATAGACATTCACCGTGTGCTTGTAGATGCAGGCTTAGGTGCGAAAGATACAGCTGAAATCATGCGCTTGATGGATGGCAAGCTGTTTAAATAATTGGTCAATCCATTGGTATTTATCAGAGAGACTGGGATTAACTCTCTGAAACCATTACACTATCCAAAATAGTTCAAACTATTCTCGTGTCTTTTATCCACACTGCACAAATCCGCTGTATTTTTATCTGGCGTGTTCCCTTGGGAAGCACTGATGCCGGGCCGTTTGGTGTTGATGTTGGGGAGCTGGCTCTACTGGCAAAGTCATACGGGGCTTTATCAGTGGCCGCACTCGGGTGCCCTCATTAAAATACGGGGGATAGTTCGCCGTTGGTGACAGCGGCAGACAAAAAGGCCGGGGTTCGTAAAATGGTGAAAGCGCTAATGCTTTTGTCCACCAGTGTACCTTATTAGGCGTCCCCGCGCTGTGGCAAAGCAAGTCGCTTAATTAAGCGGCAGGCCGTGCCACCCGCTGGTTGGAAACCCGCCTGAGGCAGTGCAATCGAAGCCATGTCGTGCGGGGCGCAAGTTAAGCGTCACATACTACAAACTTGGCGCTCCGGAAAAGCGCCCCGCTTCCATTCTTTCCATCAACCCGCCCGGCTTGCCGTGGCGGGGTGCTGGCGCTTGTGCATTTTTTAACCTCATAATATGACAAAATTCCAGTTGACACCCGTTCAATGTTATCGCTAACATGTTATCGATAACGCGGCTTAAAACGCCGTTCCAATGGCTTTGGGAGGAGCATAGGTGTCGACCGATAAGTTGATCCGGTTTGAAAACATCACGAAGCGCTTTGGCGGGACCAAGGCGCTAAGCGAAGTTTCGCTCGATCTAAATGCCGGTGAAATTCTGGCGCTGCTTGGCGAAAACGGTGCCGGAAAATCTACCCTTATCAAAACACTGGCAGGAATACATAGACCCGATGAGGGGCAAATTCTTTTCAAAAATGAGCCTTATTCACATCGGCCGCCCAAGCCCAACGAACGCCAGAAAATTGCCTTTATCCATCAAGATTTAGGGCTGATTGAATGGATGACAGTGGCCGAAAATGTAGGCCTGGCGCAGGGGTTTTCACTCAAAAACAATTTGATTGATTGGTGCGGCACTGAGGTTCGCGCCAAAGCGGCGCTGAAATTAGTCGGGTGCGACTTCGATCCTACCACCCGCGTGCAGGATTTAAGCCGCACGGAAAAATCGCTTGTGGCAATCGCCCGCGCATTGGCTGTGGAGGCTGAAGTTCTTGTGTTGGACGAGCCTACCGCCAGCCTTCCTGCGGATGAAGTTGAGCGGCTGTTCGCAGCGCTACGGCCATTAAAAGAGCGCGGCGTCGGTATGATTTATGTCTCACACCGCTTGGATGAAATTTTCAAAATTGCCGACCGTGTCGCGGTGTTGCGTGACGGTAAGCTGGTTGGCGCCAAGAACGTCAGCGAAACGTCGTCCAGCGATTTGGTGCAAATGATTGTAGGCCGTCCGGCCTCGGACCTTTTCGTCAAAGCGAGCACAAAGGTTGGCAATGAACGGCTTTCTGTCACAAACATGATCTGTTCCGGCGCTGGCCCTGTGTCGTTTTCACTGCGCGAGGGTGAGTTGCTTGGCCTTGTGGGATTGCGCGGTGCGGGGCAAGAATTGATTGGTCGCGCTTTGTTTGGCGCGGTACCGTTTACGGGTTCTGTGCGTCTAAATGGTGAAGCACCGGACCTTTCTTCCACCATAACAGCCATGAAATCCGGCTTTGGCCTCATCGCCCGGGATCGAACGGAAGAGTCTGTCGCGCCGTTGCTATCGATCCGCGAGAATACATTTATAAATCCCGGAGCGTCGGGACGCGGGCTGTTCTCATTGCTGACACCACGCAAAGAAAGCGAGCGGGCACGGGAACTCGGACACCATGTCGGCCTCCGCCCCAATGATCCTGCATTGCCGATTGAAGCGCTGTCCGGCGGTAACCAGCAAAAAGTCGTCGTAGGCCGATGGCTACTGACAGGGCGCAAATTGCTGATTGCAGAAGATCCGACTGCTGGTGTTGATGTGGGCGCAAAAGCTGAAATCTACAGGTTGATAGCGCGCGCCTTAGAGGTCGGTTTAGCGGTGATTGTGGTCTCAACTGATTTCGAGGAAGTCGCCCATATTTGCCACCGCGCGCTGGTCTTTTCGCGCGGGATCCTTGTGCAGGAATTATCCGGTCTGTCACTGACAACCGCAAACTTAATCCACGCGGCTTCGGCCTCAGAAGCTGCATGAGGAACGACACGTGAACTCCATCCAATCCACAGCGCTAGAACCGACCAACGCCGAACTCGCGGGCCTTTCCACCGCGCAAAAAATCCTGCGTTTTGTTCCCGTTTACGGGTTGGTGATCTTAACGGCCGTGCTCATCATCTTGTTCTCGCTGCTGTTACCTGATTCATTTCCAACATTGTTAAACTTACGCTCTATCATATCCGATAAGGCGACTATTGCGCTGTTGTCTCTGGCGGCCATGATCCCCATGGCGTCGGGCCGGATTGATTTGACAGTTGGCTATGGCATCGTGCTCTGGCATATTTTGGCCATCAGTCTGCAAACAGTTTACGGACTGCCATGGCCGTTAACGGTGCTAATTGTGTTGATACTTGGCTGTTTCACGGGCTTCTTGAATGGCCTCTTGGTCGAGGTGGCCAAGATTGATGCTTTTATCGCGACGCTGGGAACTGGCACGATCCTCTACGCTTTGGCACTATGGCATACTGGCGGGCGTCAGGTTGTTGGCGTGTTGCCGGATGGGTTTTATGCTCTTAATGGCACGATGGTGTTCGGCCTGCCAATTACGGGATTTTATGTTCTGATTATTGCTTTTATCATGTGGGTGATTTTGGAATATACGCCCATAGGCCGCTATCTTTATGCAATCGGCGCGAACCCGAAGGCGGCAGCACTCAATGGCATTCCGGTACAAAAGTTCGTGATGGGCGCATTCATTTCATCCGGGTTTTTGGCAGCGCTTACCGGCGTATTGTTGGCATCCAAACTGCGTATCGGGCAGGCCAGCGTCGGGCTTGAATATTTGTTGCCGGCGCTTGTTGGCGCGTTCCTCGGTTCCACCACCATTAAGCCCGGTCGCGTCAATGTCTGGGGCACGATGACGGGCGTGATGATCTTGGCAGTCGGCATTTCCGGCATTCAACAATTTGGCGGTTCGTTCTTTGTCGAGCCGCTATTTAATGGCGTGACGCTACTCGTTGCCATTGGCATCGCGGGCTACGCCCAACGTAAACGCGGGGCGGTCATCAAGCTGTCGCGCGCGGAACCACAACAAGCAAGCGAAATGTAATGAGCAACTTTTGGCCTTGTTTAAAACGAGTTTAACGGGAGGAAGACATGTTACGTAGAGACATTCTCAAATATGGCGTCGCAGCCTTAGCATTGTCATTTGCAGCCCCAGCGTTTTCTGACGCGATGTCGGATGCGCAGGCGGTTGTTGATAAATATGCAACCAAGCAAGACAAGTGGGACGGCCCGACTACAGGTCCAAAAGGCGCGGAAGGCAAGACCATTGTCATTCTCGCTGGCGATCTGAAAAACGGCGGTATTCTTGGTGTATCCAAGGGCGTTGAAGAGGCCGCTGCGGCGCTTGGCTGGACTGTCAAGACAATTGATGGCGCCGGTTCTGTTGGTGGTCGCACAGCTGCTTTCGGCCAAGCCATGGCACTAAAGCCAAACGGCATCATCATCAACGGTTTTGATGCTGTTGAACAAAAGCCGGCTATGGAAGCTGCCAAAGCTGCAGGTATCCCGATGGTATCCTGGCACGCCGGCCCCGTCGTTGGTCCTGATGATGCTCTGGGTATTGTTGCAAACGTTGGAACAGACGCGATGGAAGTTTCCAAATCTGCCGCTGACTGGGCCTTCATTGATGCCAAGGGCAAGCCCGGCGTTATCATTTTCACGGACTCTACCTATGCAATTGCAATTGCCAAAGCGGACCGCATGAAGAAGGAGATAGAAGACCTCGGCGGCACTGTGCTGGAGTATGTTGATACACCAATCGCCGAAACATCTCAGCGTATGCCGCAGCTCACCACCTCGCTCTTGCAGAAGTACGGCGATAAATGGACGCATTCGCTGGCCATTAACGACCTCTACTTCGACTTCATGGGCCCCTCGCTTGCCGCTGCCGGTAAGAAGGGTACAGATGCGCCAATCAACGTTTCCGCTGGTGACGGATCTGAATCCGCCTATCAGCGTATTCGCTCTGCACAGTTCCAAACAGTGACTGTGGCCGAGCCATTAAACCTGCAAGGCTGGCAGTTGGTGGACGAACTGAACCGTGGCATGGCTGGCGAAAAATGGTCCGGCTACCTGTCACCGCTCCATGTTGTAACCTCCGCCAACGTTGAATTCGACGGCGGCCCGAACAACAGCTTCGATCCGGGCAATGGGTACCGCGACGAGTACAAAAAAATCTGGGGCAAATAAGAATTTGCTTTGACGGCCAGCTAGCGGCGGCTTTCTGCACTTTCGGTGCTCATGGACCTTAAGTCCATTCCGCTCCGGTTCTCGAAATCCACCACTATCTGGCTCGTCAAACCAAATTCTTGGCACTGCGCTTGAACTCATCATATAATTTTCGCCGGCATTGCGCCGCCGGAAGGCTAATTCTGTTACCGAAAGTCCAGCCATGATTATTCGCTACGCGTTGTTTGAGGGCACTATCCATCAAGGTCGTGAGGCGGAGTTTCGCCAGTTTGTGAAAGATCGCCTCGTGCCTCTGTGGACCCAGTTTCCGGGTGCGACACAAGTGCGTGTGATGGATGGCTTGGAGCGCGATGAAGACGCGCCGACCTATGCGATGGCGCTGGCTATCAGCTATCCGGATATGGCGGCAGTGGGCGAAGCGCTGAGAGCGCCTGTGCGTTTTGAAAGCCGCGAAGTTACAGGTGAGTTACTCACAATGTTCACTGGCAAGGTGTATCACCATATTTTCCATTCAAACGAATATCCGGTCATCTCGTAATTTTAAGACTTCAAACCCATATATCAAACCGGATTGATGCGGTATTATCCGCAAAACAGGTTTGATTTTATGAGACAAATTGCCTTCGATAATAGTTATTACCGCCAGCTTAAAGGCCTGTATTTAGGCGTTGCGCCGACGCGCGTTTCAGCGCCCCAGATGATTAAATTTAATGACAGCTTGGCAGCCGAACTTGGTCTTGATGCCAGTGCTTTGCGCGATAATGCCGCGCTGTTTTCGGGTAATGATTTGGCACAAGGTTCGCAGCCGTTGGCGATGGCTTATGCGGGACACCAGTTCGGGAATTTCGTACCGCAGCTTGGCGATGGTCGAGCAATTTTGCTAGGCGAAGTGATTGATACAAACGGAAAACGCCGCGATATCCAATTGAAAGGCGCAGGGCCTACGCCCTTCTCACGGCGCGGCGACGGGCGGGCGGCGCTGGGCCCAGTGTTGCGCGAATATATCTTGTCAGAGGCCATGTTTGCGCTTGGCATTCCCACCACCCGCGCTTTGGCCGCCGTGCTTAGTGGCGATAAGGTCTATCGCCAACCAATCTCGCCCGGTGCCGTGTTCACACGCGTCGCGTCCAGCCATATCCGCGTGGGCACGTTTCAGTTTTTCGCGACACGCGGCGATGTGGCTTCGTTGAGGCGTCTGGCAGATTATGTCATTGAGCGGCATTATCCCGGTATCCGCCACAAGGCGCGGCCTTATGTGGCTTTGCTTGAATCCATCATAGACCGTCAGGCCGGACTCATTGCCAAATGGATGGCTGTCGGTTTCATTCATGGCGTCATGAACACGGACAATATGACGGTGAGCGGTGAGACCATTGATTTCGGCCCCTGCGCCTTTATGGATGCTTATGATCCGGCCAGAGTTTTTTCGTCGATTGACGAGCATGGACGCTATGCATTTTCCAACCAACCCCTTGTTGCGCAATGGAATTTGGCGCGGCTAGCTGAGACATTGTTGCCGCTGATTGATGAAGATGCGCAAGCGGCAGTTGGTCTTGCAACGCCATTACTTGAGGCGTTTCCGACCCTGTTTGAGTCATATTGGTTAGCGGCGTATCGAGGTAAAATGGGCCTTAGTCTCGCAAGCGACGGCGACAAAATATTGATACAAGACTGGCTGGATTTACTTCACAAAAATGCCGTTGATTTCACAACCGCATATCGCAGCATAAGCAATGCAGACGTCGGCAGCCTACGTGCTTTGTTCATTGACCACCAAGCGTTTGACGAATGGCATCAGCGCTGGCAAGTGCGGCTGGCGCAAGAAAATATACCGGTCACGGAGCGTCGAAGAGGTATGCTTAGCGCCAACCCTGCCTATATCCCGCGCAATCATCGCGTTGAGCAAGTCATCGTGGCCGCGCTCGCAGGCGACTTTGCACCATTTCACAAATTGGTTCAGGTGCTGGAAAAGCCATTCGACGACCAGCCGGAATTTGCGGCATATCAAACTCCGCCATTAGACAACGAGCTGGTCAGCCAAACGTTTTGTGGGACGTGATTTTGGGCGTCCCCTTGATGAATATGCCATCAATGGCTAAATGAGTGCTCAACAAGACAGGATTTATTCATGATCGCCGTATTTTCAACAATCGACTACGCCCTCAACCTTTATATTTGGGTTATTATCGCTTCAGCAATTTATTCTTGGCTTTACGCTTTCAATATCATCAACACCCGCAATCCTGTGGTCGGGTCAATTGGCAATGTATTGCATCAGGTAACCGAGCCAGTGCTGGCACCAATCCGTCGCTTTATGCCGGACCTTGGCGGCGTTGATATTTCGCCAATAGTTGTATTTGTGATTATATATTTTATTCGCCAACTAATCTGGACTTCCATAGTTCCTGCATTGATGTAATCCGCTGTGGCAGTGAAAGCCATAGGTTCTTCCTTTACGTTCACTTGAAGGCGAAGGTCAGCTGTAACCGGGTGGGCCACCTTGCACGCCCGGTCAGCGACGTTATAAATGACGCAAAAAAGCCGGGGCAATCTGAACTGACCCCCGAAAGTTTGTATCCAACTTTATGGGGTCAGTTCAATGAGACCGTCTTTTTGTTATCTAAGGGTATTTATCAACCGATTTTCTGACCGGTTTTGGCCCAGTCGGCGATAAATTGCGCCAAGCCCTTATCTGTCAACGGATGTGAAACAAGCGCCTTAATCGTCGAGGCTGGAATGGTCGCAACATCGGCGCCGATGAGCGCGGCTTCTTTGACATGGTTAATCGTGCGGATGGAGGCGGCTAGGATTTCTGTCTCGTAGCCGTAATTGTCGTAGATGGCGCGAATTTCAGCGATCAGCTCCATGCCATTGATGCCGGTATCATCCAAGCGGCCAATGAACGGCGAAATGTACGTCGCACCGGCCTTGGCAGCGAGCAGTGCCTGCTGCGCTGAGAAGCAAAGCGTCACATTGGTCTTAATGCCCCGATCCGACAAAACCTTACAAGCGCGAATGCCGTCCCAAGTCAGCGGCAGCTTGATGACAATGTTTTTGGCAATTTTGATGAGAACTTCGGCTTCTTTCAACATATTCTCATAGTCAGTGGAGGCGACCTCGGCGGAAACCGGACCATCAGTGATGGTGCAGATTTCGGCGATTACTTCCAGCATCGGCCGCCCGGCCTTCATAATTAAGGTAGGGTTGGTGGTAACGCCATCGAGCAGTCCGGTTGCCGCCAGCTCGCGGATCTCTTTCACATCGGCAGTGTCAACGAAAAATTTCATGGTAAAATCCTTTCAAAATTGATTTGTTCAGCCGATTGAAAATCAACCGGCTGTATTCTGATCTTTCCTTTATATAAGGACCGCGCCAAGGTCACGCCATAATGAGTCAAGAATCACCAAATTGCAGAAAAATTGTTCCCGTGCTGGTGCCCATGCCAGCCGGGAAGCCCTATAGCTATGCGCTGCCGGAGGGTGTGGATGCAGGTGCTGGATCGATTGTGCAAGTGCCTCTCGGCCCGCGCCAGGTTTTCGGCGTGGTGTGGGATGGCGCGGCCGACCAGATTGATTCTAAGAAAATCAAAAGCATTACCAAGGTTTTCGATTGCCCGCCTCTGACGACAGACATGCGCAAATTTATCGAATGGGTGGCTGAATATACGCTCTCGCCGCCCGGCCTTGTAGCGCGGATGGCGCTGCGTGCGCCTGCCGCATTTGACCCCGAGCCGCCGGTTCCAGCATTGGTGTTTACAGGACATAGACCGGAGCGGATGACGGCGGCGCGAAGCCGCGTGTTTGAGTTGGCGCAGGACGGTCTGGCGTGGACAAGGTTGGGCCTTGCCCACGCGGCTGGTGTTTCGGGTTCAGTGATCGACGGAATGCATGACCAAGGCGTGTTTGAGACAACGCATTTAGACGCCCAGCCAGTGGTTGCCAAACCGGATACCGGTTACGCCGGAGCAACGCTTTCGCTGGACCAGCAAGGGGCGGCGGATGCGCTGCGCGAGACCGTTGGCGCGGGCGGATTTTCGGTGACGCTGATTGATGGCATTACCGGTTCGGGAAAGACGGAAGTTTACTTTGAAGGTATTTCCAAGGCGCTGGATGCGGGCAAGCAAGTGATGATTTTGCTGCCTGAAATCGCGCTTACTCATGCGTTTTTGGAGCGGTTTCAAAATCGCTTTGGTGTGAAGCCTGCCGAGTGGCATTCCGATCTTGCGCCCAAAACCCGTGAGCGGGTGTGGCGGCAGGTGGCGGAAGGTTCGGTGCGTGTGGTCGCGGGCGCGCGCTCGGCGCTGTTTTTGCCGTTCAAAGAGCTCGGCCTTATTGTTGTCGATGAAGAGCATGATCCGGCATTTAAACAGGAAGATCGCGTGTTTTATAACGCCCGCGATATGGCCGTGGTGCGGGGTAATCTGGGCGGGTTTCCGGTCGTCCTCTCGTCTGCGACGCCGTCAATTGAAAGCCGTGTTAACGCCGATATGGGGCGCTATAAGCGCGTGGTGCTGGCCTCTCGTTTTGCTGATGCGAGGCTGCCGAGCCTCAAAGCCATTGATATGCGTCGTCATGCGCCTGCGCGCGGCGGGTTTTTATCGCCAGTGCTTTTGAGCGAGGTCCGTAAGACTTTGGCAAAGGAGGAGCAGTCACTGCTGTTTCTCAATCGTCGCGGCTATGCGCCGCTGACGCTGTGCCGCGTGTGCGGGCATCGGTTTCAATGTCCGGATTGTTCGAGCTGGCTGGTGGAACATCGCTTTCGTGGCAAGATTGTTTGTCATCAATGCGGACATGATGAAAAGAAGCCGGAGGCCTGTCCGGAATGTGGTACTTTAGACCATTTAGTCGCCTGCGGGCCCGGCATAGAGCGTATCGCTGAAGAGGTCGCGGCGCATTTTCCTGACGCCAGAATCATTGTGCTCTCGTCGGATATGGTCGGCGGGGTGCGGCGCTTGCGGCTGGAACTGGAGGCGATTGCTAATGGTGATGCGGATATTGTTATCGGCACACAGCTGGTGGCCAAGGGGCATAATTTTCCGAACATGACGCTGGTGGGTGTGGTGGATGCTGACCTCGGGTTGGCAAATGGCGATCCGCGTGCGGCGGAGCGGACGTTTCAATTGCTTAGCCAGGTTACGGGCCGCGCTGGGCGTACGGGCAAAGAAAGTGTTGGTCTTATTCAGACTTACCAGCCAGAACATCCGGTGATGCGGGCGATGATTTCGGGTGATGCCGAAGCATTCTATGCCCGCGAAACCCGTGAGCGCGAGAGTGCGGGATTGCCACCGTTCGGGCGTTTGGCGGGCATTATTGTGTCGGCTAACAGTAGGCAGGAGGCGGAGACCCACGCACGGGGCTTGCGCCAAGCCGCACCGGATACCAAGGGCATTGATGTACTCGGCCCCGCCGAAGCCCCGCTGGCAATGATCCGTGGCCGCCACCGCTTCCGGCTGGTTATACGCGCCGAGCGTAAGGCGGACATTCAGGGGTTCATAAAGACTATGTTGGTGGCGGGGCCGAAAGTGCGGGGTTCGGTGATGGTGCAAGTGGATATTGATCCGCAGAGCTTTTTGTGAGGGGTGGACAAGTCATTGATTTTGATCAATATTTGCCCATAAACTTCGGGATTGGGATGGAATGGTGGATATCAAATGGAAGGATTTTACTCAAAATCTCGTTGTAGATTATTGTAGCGAGCGTGGTTCTCGAACGTTTACGCTCAAAGACTTTAATTCTGCAAATCAACATAAGATAACGACCCATAGTCCGCTTAATCTCAATCCATTTGCTAAAGTGCGGCAGCAACTTCAGCTTTTACAGAAGGACGGCATTCTCACATTTGTCGATGGGCGCGGCACCTACACGCTTCGTGACCCGATTGTTTTGCATGGCGAATTGCACGAGGACGCACCTTCGTTCGTTTATGACCAAATGCCGCAAGACCGCGCCAAGCGTGAAAAGCGCGAATATATTGCCGAGACTTTTGCCCGTGACAGGGGATGGGTAAAGCAGGCAAAGGATGTGCATGGTTACAATTGCTTGCATCCCGCCTGCCAAAATACCTTCAAGAAGCCCGACGGCGTGCCTTATATCGAAGTGCATCATATCATTCCGCTCTTTGAAAATGGCGAGGATACCCTTTCAAATCTGGCTGTCGTTTGTGCCCACCATCACAAGATGGCCCATTTCGCTGAAGGGACCGTTCAAACCAAGCTGAAAGATTTGTTACTTGGTATTGTCGATGAACGCCTCAGCGCTAGTGGGTATCAATGAGGGAGCCAACGGATGCAGACTGGGCCGACGCTATCGCGCTTAGGATTTCTGATGAAGGGTCGGGTAAGTCAAATTTTCCAGAAGACGCAGGGGTGCTACGCAACGTGCTAGCGCTACTATTCACTGCGCATCCGCATTTTATGACCAAGTTGATCGGCACTGGAATTATTGAAGAAGACTATTTTGAGTCGATCAATTGACGCTCAACGGCCCATCTCGACCATCCCCATTTTCTTTGATAGCACTGGTTCCAAAGTTTACTTCGGGGGATCATCATGCTTGAATTTTATTGGCCTGCGAGCAGCGGCGAGTGGGTGGCTTGGACTAGCGCGCTGATTACGATTGGCTTCGGGTTGCTTTTATTATTTGCGCCGGGGATTTCGTTTAGGATTTTGCGGCTACAGACACATCCGGAGCATCCAGAGGCTCTTGCCGAGGGACGGGGCACGATGGCGGGGTTTTATTTGGGGCTGGGCATCTGCTGTGTGTTGTTTGCCCAGCCGCTGTTCTGGGTGGCGCTTGGCGTTTGCTGGGGCTTTACCGCGTTTGGCCGTCTGATTTCAATGTTGTCTGACAGTGGCAACACGCCATACAACTGGATTTCCATTGTCATAGAAGTGATTTTAGCAGCTATGCCGCTGGCATTTGCCTTTGGATTCATTACGTAAGTCACGTTTAGGGCAAACTATCTTGCAACTGCGGCAAATGTGTCGCAAAAATGGCTCACTTGGCAGGTTGCCGAACTTTAAAGCCTATGCTAGACGCCAATCACAAATCGGGGAGAAGCGCAGCAATTTAGCGTTTCAAAACGGTAAAATTCAATCAACCCAATGGGTTAGCATTACTACACGCGGTAGTGCAGGCCTTGCCGGGATACACACAAGAGAACCATAGACCCGTGGCACAATCTGCGTCTCCTGTTTCTGGTGTTGCCGAGCGTTATGCCGGATCGCTTTTTGATCTGGCCCTCGAGGCAAAATCCGTTGTCGCCGTCGAAAAAGACCTCGGCCGCGTTGAAGCCTTGATTAATGGATCGCCAGATCTTGCGCGCTTTGTTAAAAGCCCTGTATTTTCTGCTGATGACCAAGTCAAAGCCATCAGCGCTGTAACTGCCAAGGCCAGAATCACTGGTCTGGTTGGGAATTTTCTGGCGGTTGCTGCCCGTAACCGTCGCTTGTTCGCTGTTCCCGGCATGATCGAGGCTTTCCGCCAAATATCTGCCGCGCATCGCGGAGAGGCCACTGCCGATGTCACCAGCGCAACCGCGCTGACACCGGCGCAGGTAAAAGAACTAAAGGACACGTTAAAGAGCGTGGCCGGCAAGGATGTTGCTTTTAATGTGACGGTTGATCCGTCATTGCTCGGCGGCCTCATCGTTAAGATGGGTTCCCGCCAAATTGACACCTCGCTTCGCACCAAATTGTCTTCGCTCAAGCTAGCACTGAAAGAGGTCGGCTGATGGATATTCGCGCCGCTGAAATTACATCGATTCTCAAGGATCAAATCAAGAATTTTGGGCAGGAAGCTCAAGTTTCCGAAGTTGGTCAGGTTCTGTCCGTAGGCGATGGTATCGCCCGTGTTTACGGCCTCGACAACGTCCAAGCGGGCGAAATGGTCGAGTTTCCCGGTGGCATCCGCGGCATGGCGCTTAACCTTGAAAGCGACAATGTCGGTATCGTTATTTTCGGTTCCGACCGCGACATTAAAGAAGGCGACACAGTCAAGCGCACAGGCGCGATTGTGGACGTTCCTGTTGGCCCTGAATTGCTTGGCCGCGTTGTTGATGCGCTCGGCAACCCGATTGATGGCAAGGGTCCGATCAAGACCAAGCTGCGCTCACGCGTTGACGTAAAAGCACCTGGCATTATCCCGCGCAAATCTGTTTCCGAGCCTATGTCCACTGGTATTAAGGCGATTGATGCGCTCATTCCTGTTGGCCGTGGCCAGCGCGAATTGGTCATTGGCGATCGTCAGACCGGTAAGACTGCTGTTATTTTGGATGCGTTCCTCAATCAGCGCGCCATCCATGAAAATGGCCCTGAAAAAGAAAAGCTGTTCTGCGTTTATGTGGCTATTGGCCAGAAGCGCTCGACTGTTGCCCAGTTCGTGAAGGTGTTGGAAGAGCGCGGCGCGCTGCCTTACTCCATCATCGTTGCGGCTACCGCTTCCGACTCCGCCCCGATGCAATATTTGGCTCCGTTTGCCGGTTGCGCGATGGGCGAATATTTCCGCGACAATGGTATGCATGCGCTGATCGCTTATGACGATTTGTCCAAGCAAGCTGTGGCTTACCGCCAGATGTCCTTGTTGCTTCGTCGCCCGCCAGGCCGTGAAGCCTACCCAGGCGACGTTTTCTATCTGCATTCACGTCTGCTCGAACGTGCTGCCAAGCTCAACGATGAATTGGGTGGCGGTTCTTTGACGGCGCTCCCGGTTATTGAAACGCAGGCGAACGACGTTTCCGCTTACATTCCGACAAACGTGATTTCGATCACTGACGGTCAGATTTTCTTGGAAAGCAACCTGTTCTATCAGGGTATCCGCCCAGCTGTGAACGTTGGTTTGTCAGTGTCCCGCGTTGGTTCCGCTGCGCAAATCAAGGCGATGAAGCAGGTTGCCGGTTCCATTAAGGGCGAGTTGGCTCAATATCGTGAAATGGCGGCGTTCGCGCAGTTCGGCTCCGATTTGGATGCCTCGACACAGCGCCTTTTGAACCGCGGTGCGCGTTTGACGGAACTTTTGAAGCAGGCGCAATTCTCGCCGCTCAAGACCGAAGAACAAGTAGCTGTTATCTATGCCGGTGTGAACGGTTATCTCGATAAGATTGCGGTTAATCAGGTTGGCAAGTTTGAGCAAGGTTTGCTCGGCTACATGCGTTCTGAGGGCAAGGATATTCTCTCCACTATTCGTGATGAGAAGGCTCTGTCTGATGGCACACGTGCCAAGTTGAAAGACGCGGTTGACACTTTCGCCAAGAACTTTGCGTGAGGCAGATAGGCTGATATGGCTTCACTAAAGGATCTACGCACCCGTATCGCCTCGGTTAAGGCGACGCAAAAGATTACCAAAGCGATGCAAATGGTCGCTGCGGCAAAGCTGCGTCGCGCTCAAGAAGCGGCGGAAGCGGCGCGTCCCTATTCAGTGCGGATGGGCGCTGTTTTGGCAAATATTGCTGCCAATGTTGGCGGTGACGATGCGCCCGCGCTGATGACCGGTACTGGCAAGTCCGATACGCACTTGTTGGTTGTTTGCACAGCGGAACGCGGCCTTTGCGGCGGTTTCAACTCGCAGATTGCCCGTTTGGCCCGTGACCATGCCCGTGCGCTTTTGGCCGCTGGTAAGACTGTGAAAATTATCACTGTTGGCAAAAAAGGCGCTGATGTTTTGAAGCGCGAGTTTGACGGCCTGATTATCGATCGCGTTGATTTGCGTGGCTTTAAGCAGGTTGGTTTTGTCAATGCCGATGCGATTAGCCGCAAGGTTATCGGTTTGTTTGATGACGGCGCGTTTGACGTGGCGACTGTGTTCTACTCAGAATTTAAGTCGGTGATCGCTCAAATTCCAACTGCCTTGCAAATTATTCCAGCCAAGCCTGATACCAGCATTGTGGCATCGACTTCGGCCTATGAATATGAGCCGGATGCCGGTGCGATCCTCGCAGATTTGATACCGCGCAATATTTCGGTGCAGATTTTCCGGGCTCTCCTTGAGAACTCGGCTTCCGAGCAGGGTGCCCGCATGTCCGCCATGGACAACGCAACGCGCAATGCCGGTGATATGATTAAGAAGCTGTCTCTGTCGTACAACCGTCAGCGTCAGGCGCAGATTACTAAAGAACTGATTGAAATCATCTCGGGCGCGGAAGCGCTCTAAGACACTATTGGACAGGAACAGGATCGATGGCAAAAGCAGCGACTCCGAAGACAGCGGCGGCAAAACCGGCCAAAGCTGCAGCAGCCCCTAAGGCTGCACCGGTGAAGGCGGCGGCAGCGAAAGTTGCAGCCCCTGCAAAGTTAGCTAAGGGCGCAACCGGCAAGATCACGCAGGTTATTGGCGCGGTGGTTGACGTGCAATTTGAAGGCGGATTACCTCAGATTTTGAACGCGCTGGAAACCATCAACGTTGGCAACCGCCTCGTTCTGGAAGTTGCCCAGCATCTTGGCGAAAACACCGTTCGTACCATTGCGATGGACTCGACCGAGGGTCTTGTTCGCGGTCAAGCGGTTTTGGATACAGGTTCCCCGATCATGGTGCCAGTTGGCCCGGAAACTCTTGGCCGTATCATGAACGTGATTGGTGAGCCGGTTGATGAAGCCGGTCCGCTGATTACCGCCAAGAAGCGCTCCATTCACCAAGACGCACCGGCCTATGTTGAGCAATCGACTGAAGCGCAGGTTTTGGTTACGGGTATTAAGGTTGTTGACCTTCTCGCGCCTTACGCAAAGGGCGGTAAGATTGGTCTGTTCGGCGGTGCCGGCGTTGGTAAGACAGTGCTTATCATGGAACTCATCAACAATGTGGCGAAAGCCCATGGTGGTTATTCCGTGTTCGCGGGCGTTGGTGAACGTACGCGTGAAGGCAACGATCTTTACCACGAAATGATTGAGTCCGGCGTGAACAAGCACGGCGGCGGCGAAGGCTCTAAGGCTGCGCTTGTATACGGTCAGATGAATGAGCCGCCGGGAGCACGTGCGCGTGTTGCTTTGACCGGTTTGACTGTTGCGGAGAACTTCCGTGACCAGGGTCAGGACGTTCTGTTCTTCGTGGATAATATTTTCCGTTTTACGCAAGCTGGTTCGGAATTGTCGGCGCTTCTTGGCCGTATTCCTTCTGCCGTGGGTTATCAGCCAACGTTGGCAACTGACATGGGCCAGATGCAAGAGCGCATCACGACAACGCATACAGGTTCGATTACATCCGTGCAGGCCATTTATGTTCCTGCCGATGATTTGACCGACCCTGCACCGGCAACATCTTTCGCCCATTTGGATGCGACAACTACATTGTCCCGTTCGATTGCGGAAAAGGGTATTTATCCGGCTGTGGATCCACTGGATTCGACATCACGTATGCTTGACCCGTTGATCGTCGGCGAAGAGCATTATGGTATCGCCCGTCAGGTTCAGTCGATCCTCCAGCGATACAAGTCATTGCAGGATATTATTGCGATTTTGGGTATGGATGAGCTTTCTGAAGAAGATAAGCTGACTGTGTCCCGCGCCCGTAAGATTGAGCGTTTCTTGTCGCAGCCATTCTTTGTGGCTGAAGTGTTTACCGGTGCGCCCGGTAAGCTCGTTCCGCTAGAAGATACCATCAAGGGATTTAAGGGGCTTTGCGCTGGCGAATACGATCATTTGCCGGAAGTTGCCTTCTACATGGTTGGCACGATCGAAGAAGCAGTTGAAAAGGCCCAGAAACTCGCAGCCGCTGCTGCTTGATAACGGGAACAGGATAGACAAATGGCCGACGCCTTTAACTTTGAACTGGTCTCACCGGAACGCTTGCTCTTTTCAGAGCAGGTAACCGCTGTGGTCGTTCCTGGCTCCGATGGTTATTTCACGGTTATGGCAAACCATGCCCCGATGATGACAACCATTCGTCCGGGTGTGGTTGAGGCTTCGCTGGCGGATGGCACGGCTAAACGCCTGTTCGTTCGTGGCGGATTTGCCGATGTTTCAGCCTCAGGCTTCACGCTGTTGGCCGAGATTGCAATGCCTGTTGAAGATCTCAACGCGGATATGATTGATACACAAATCAAGTCTGCCGATGAGGATTTAGCTGGCGCTGTTGGGGACGCAAAGAAACAGGCAGCGCTTCAACAGCTTAATCAGCTGAAAGAGTTGAAGTCTGCCCTTAGTTTGTAATTTTCTCGATTTTTTGATTTTGAAAAGCGGCATCTCCGTGCCGTTTTTTATGTTTGGCGTAAATGATTTGTGCAGGCTAGTAGTGGACAAGTTGTGCTTTCATAAGCCATATACGTTTCTAGTATATGGAGCGCTTCATGCTAGATAACAACTTAAAACATAGTTTCGCTTCAACTCTCTTAATGTAAATTTTTACTAATGGTGTCGGGGGCCTGTTTTGGATTGGCAGGCCTTGGTTGGCAATTTGTCAACTATTCGTGCTTGGCGGTGTTACATATGCCCTGCTCTCCGGATGGTTAACAATTCCACTTAACTTGCCACCAGTGCTGTTTGGTTATGCCTTGTCTGGCTTTGCAATTGTGATTCCACTCATTTTGTGGAGGTGGCCACGCCCGCAAGGTTGGTGGTCAAAGTGGTACATCTCTATTTTTTTGACGCTGGTGTTAAGCGTTGCGATGGCATTGATGATAAGATCCTTCACCTACCAGCCTTTTCATATTCCGTCGGGCTCTATGGTCCCATCGCTTGTAGATGGGGATTACGTTTCTGCTAATAAATCGATCTATGGCTATAGCCGTTATAGCTTTCCCTATGAATTAATTCCGCTTAGAGGGCGAACATCCGGGGGGCTGCCTGCTCGCGGTGATGTGGTGATATTCAACGTCAACGGTTATTCTCAGGTCAAGCGCATCATTGGTCTTCCCGGCGAAGTAATAAAAATGATAGACGGTGTCCCTCAGATAAATGGTGTACCCGTCGCGCAGGTCGATGCAGGCACATATCGCTCATCTGTGTTGCAGATAGAGGCGGCACAGCAACGGGAAACTTTGCCGAATGGTCGTAGCTATCTCATATTGAGTTTGCAAACAGATGCGATGGGCGACAATACGGAGGAATTTCTGGTGCCACCGGATAGCTACTTTGTCCTTGGTGACCATCGGGACAACTCGCTAGACAGCCGTTTTACACTGGGCTTTGTTCCGTTGGGAAATATAATTGGCCGTGCTGACAGCATATTCGGAAATGATAACAGGTTGCCTTTTAGGGATCGTAGCGATTTGAATTCTAATCGCTAAATATCTGTCGTCGTATCGATATTTTTGGAGTTCGGTGCGGCGCGAGTACGTATCTCAGTGTCACAGACTTTATAGGAGCCACCTTGATAAGAGCCTCGCAATCCACCGACTAGTGTTACGCTTCCACGCCTGCTAGGTGCGAAAATACCGCCACGACCTCTTCGTAAACCCCGCGCTTGAAGGACACAATTAAGTCTGGCAACTCGCTCATCGGCTTCCATTCCCAGCGGTCAAATTCGGCCGTGTGGCCACTGGGCGGCGGGTTGATGGCGATTTCGCTCTCATTGCCCTCGAAGCGAAACGCGAACCATCTTTGTGTCTGGCCGCGATATTTCCCCTTTAGGGCGATGCCCACAAGGTGCGATGGCAATTCGTAATTAATCCAATTGGGTGCCTCGGCAATTAGTGTCGCGGATTTAATGCCGGTTTCCTCATAGAGCTCGCGAACTGCGGCTTCGAATGCTGTCTCGCCGCGATCTATGCCACCTTGTGGCATTTGCCAGAGCTTGTCGTGCGCTCCCAACTCACCATTATCGACGGGAATGCGGCGTCCCGCCCAAACCAAACCATTGCTGTTCAGTATCATCACGCCGACGCAGGGGCGGTACGGCAGACTATCCGGTGGAATCGCGAGGGCTTCGTGTTTGGTCATCTTACTTCTCAGGATCTCTTGCCAGTGCAGAAACACCGACGATTTCAATGCCGCGTTTTTTTGCGCCCTCGGCCCATTGTGCAACTGCGTCTATTGTTACGTCAAAACCTGTGCCAGTGCCTATAGCCGATCCACGAGCGCGTGCTTCCGCTTCCAAGCGATCTAGTGCCTTCATTATCTCATTTTTATCCTGAACTTGATCTATGACCATATCGCCTTGGGCAAAAGGTGCATGGTTGCCGGCAGCAAGAGCATCTGTAGCGCTGCGAGCAGACGTGCCGTCATCCAGATAGAGCAAACCTCTAGCGCCAAGATCAGCCATAATCGGCTCAAGCGCCGCAGGGTCTGCGGTAAACTTTCCGCCGAGATAATTCACGACGCCGGTATAGTTCGTAAAGCGCCCCATGGAAGCGTGCAGCACTTTCAAGTTGGCTTCAGTTCCAGCATTTACCAAAAGCGTCCCGCGACCGGGGTCAACGCGCGGATAATCAAAGGGCTCCATTGGCAATTGTAGTAAAATCTCATGGCCCTTGCGCCGCGCTGCTTGCGCCCAGCGAGAGAGCGAATTGCCTTGCGGGGCAAATCCCAGGGTTATTTCAGGTGCTAGCTTCTCAATGGCAGTTTGAGTGGATGTTTGAGAGATGCCCATCCCACCAATGATAATGGCGACCCTTGCGCCGCGCGCGCCGGACCACGCACGGGCGTAAACATCAAATGGACGCCTGCCATCCTTCGCCCGGATTGGAAGCTGTCCTTGCTCAGTCTTTTCAATGAGATCGGGCTCGGGAATATGCGCCACGCTCAGCGCCTGATTGACCTTCGAAGGATCGGTCACGCTGACCATTCCGGGCACAGAATTCGGGGCGGGGTTGACGTGAATAATCTTCGCGCCACCTGCGGGCTGAGGCGGTGAGACTTGTTCTTTTGCGGACTGCGCCAGGCTTGCTTCGGCAGCTTTTGCGTCTTCCTCAGTGGTCAAAGGAGGCTTTAGCGAAGGGGCGCTTGCAAGTTTTTCTGTTTCCGGCGGCGCAGTTTGCTCCGGGGTTGTGAAAGGGATGCCATCAAATGCGAAGAATGCCGCACTGCCTGCGACCAAAATCCCCACTAGCGACGACACAATTTGCCCGCGCCCAAAGCGGGGAGGGCGCGGTATTTTTCTGTTCTGGCCAAGAGGCCGGTCGAGATGATTGCTCAAGAAACCACCGTGCGCCTCAAAGCTAAAAGGCCCATCCTTATATTCACTGCGATGCCTTCGGACATATTAATTCGGCAACGCTTTTGCCGGGTCCGGCGGAAACGCCGCGTCCTTCACTTCTCCGCGCAGCAGTTTCAAGGCTTCTGCCAACTGCACATCATCCTTTGGATCAGCTGGAACGTAGGCGCTGGAACCGGAACCGTCAGAACCTTCCTGCGCACCCTTAATATGCCCCTTCAAATCCGACTCTGCGCTCTTCACATCCGCGTCTTTGAACTTTTCAGGCAGGGGCTGCTCAAACTTGATATCCGGAACAATGCCTTTGCCCTGAATACTCTTGCCAGAAGGCGTGTAGTAAAGCGCTGTAGTCATGCGCAGCGTGCCAGTCGCCTCGCCAAGCGGGATAAGCGTTTGTACAGAACCTTTGCCAAACGATGTCGTACCGACGACGGTGGCGCGGCGATGATCCTGAAGAGCACCTGCAACAATCTCCGAGGCGCTGGCAGAACCGCCATTGACCAGAACAATCAGCGGTAAGCCGTTGATTGAATCACCTTTTTCCGCGTCAAAACGTGTGATGTTTTGCGGGTCACGGCCGCGTGTTGACACAACCTCGCCCTGCTCTAAAAACGTATCCGAAACACTTACGGCTTGATCCAGCAAGCCGCCGGGATTGTTGCGAAGGTCGAGAATGAAGCCCTTGAGCTTATCCTTGGGCACGTCAGCTTGAATTTTTTTAATCGCGTTATCCAAGTCACCAAAGGTCTGCTCGGTGAAGGATGTAATTTTCATGTAGCCGACATCATTTTCGACGCGGAACTTGACCGCCTTAACTTTGATGACATCGCGAACGATGGTGAAGTCCATTGGCTTGTCGGCGTGTTCACGCAAAATGGTGAGCTTGATCGGTTCCTTGATCTTGCCGCGCATCTTATCGACGGCTTCTTCCAATGTGAGGCCTTGCACATCTGTCCCATCAATCTTCGAAATAAAGTCGCCGGAGCGAACGCCAGCTTTTGCTGCCGGTGTGTCATCAATAGGGGTTATGACTTTGATAAGTCCATTTTCCATCGTCACTTCTATGCCAAGGCCGCCGAACTCGCCCGAGGTCTGCACTTTCATGTCCTGCGTATCGGCAGGATCCATATAGGAAGAGTGCGGATCAAGCGCCGTCAACATCCCGTTGATCGCGCTTTTAATCAGCACTTTTTCATCAGGCACTGTGACATATTGGCGGCGCACACGTTCGAACACATCACCAAAAATTGATAGCTGTTCATACGTATTATTGGATGCCGCGTTCGCGGAAATGCCGTTCGACGAATGAAGAAGGCTCATGGCCGTTGCCCCCATCAAGGCACCAGTCAACAAAAGCGTAATCTTACGTATCATTTTGTGTCCTTCCTTTCGGTTGTTTCGCCCACCATGGGGCGGAATCAACCGGTTTTCCATCTTTCCTAAACTCGATGTAGAGTTCAGGGTTCGTAGTCAATAGCGTCGTACCGGATGACGCGGCTGCTTTTGTCGCCATAACGCCGATAGGTTCGCCTGAAAGCACGAATTGCCCTGTTGATACCATGATACGTTCCATTCCACCTAAGACAACATGATAACCAGATCCCACGTCAAGGATCAAAAGTTGTTTATATGAACGAAACGGTCCGGCATATAATATAGTTGCGTCAACCGGCGCGGCAACCACCCCGGACGGCACCGCCGCCAGCGTTACGCCGGCACTTGTGCCACCAAATCCATCATCTTTGCCAAAGCCCCGGATAAGCTTACCCGGGGCCGGTAGAACAAGAGTGCCCTTCAACGATGCCAAATCAATGCCGGGGGTAAGCCGCGTTTCGCTCAGGCTATTATTATTATTAGCACGCTCACGCTCCAGCGCCAGCTGTCGTTCGTTCTCACGACGTTGACGTTCGGCTGTTTTCTTCTCACTTGAAATATCGCTTTCAAGTGTGGCAATTAAATCCTTAAGCGATTTGGCTTGTGCCGCGAGACGAGCGATTTTTTCATTTTCAGCGGCACGAGCTGCCTCCGAATCCATTCGAAGTTTGTTTTTCTCAGTAATCAGTGCATCCAGTCGATGGTGTTCTTCTGATTGATTTTTCAGTACCGCCAGCAGCAATGCGCGCTCATTGGCAATGGACGTTGTGACACGCTTCAACGCATCAAGGTCAATTACCAGCGCATCGGTTTGTGAGCGCAGCTCAGGCACAACCGCGCCAAGCAAGATAGCGCTACGCACAGACGACAGGGCATCTTCGGGCTTGACCAGTATAGCGGGCGGAGGATCCAGGCCAATGCGCTCCAGTGCGCCTAACACTTCTGCAAGGACGCTGCGACGCGCGCGCAGCGACGTATGGATGGTCTCTTCTTCCTCACGTTGACCTTGAAGACGCCCGTCAATACCTCCTATGTCTTCGCTTAGCTTACGAGCGGTTTTGGTGGACTGAATTAATGCTGCCGTAATGGCGGTCTCATCTTTTTTAATGCCTTCAATATTTGCATCAAGCTCTTTGATTTTATCTTCTGAAAGCGTCGCATCTTTGGACAGTGCATCAAGGTCGCTGATTGTTTTGTCGCGCTGGAGGGCCTTGGGCGAGGGAGTTGGTATTACAATTTGCTCGGCCTTTGAATGCAGCACGCTTAAACTGGTCAAAATCAATGCGGATGCAAACACGGCCACAGTGTTTCTGGCGTGTGCAGGCAAAATTCGAATCAGTCCTATTGCAAAAATGTCAATCATGAGGCCAAGCCTAGCGCCACTCTGTTAATCTTGCATTAACCATGATTTGGCGCACCCGAAACCACTCAGTTGGCCACAACAATGGCGGCCATAAGGCGTAGTGTTATTCACGGTGATACGGGTGGCCGGAAAGTATTGTTGCCGCACGGTATAGCTGTTCTCCTGCCAAAATTCGTACCAATTGGTGGGGCATGGTCATTGCGCCAAATGAGATGATACGGTTGGCCCGCTCGCGCAGGCTTTCGTGCAGGCCGTCCGCGCCGCCAATCATAAAGGCAAGCGATTTTGCGCCGTCATCGCGCAGTTTTCCGATAGTGCTTGCAAATTCTTGCGAACTAAGCGGCTTGCCGCGTTCATCAAAGAGGTAGAGCTTGGTGCTGTCATCTATTCCTGCGATCAGCACTTTGGCTTCTTCGCGCTTGCGGGTTTCTGAATCCCGCGCCTTGCTTTCGTTTGTTTGGCTGACGCCGCGAAACTCCAGGCCAAGACTTGGTGCAATCTTGCCGAACCGGTCAAAATAACGGTCGGCAAGTTCACGTTCGGGTCCGCTTTTCATCTGCCCTATGGCGGAAAGTGAAATGCGCATATTGGTTTAGATCAGTGCTTGGTCGCGTCGATTTCCGGGATCTGCCACATCTTTTCAATGTTGTAGAACGAGCGGACTTCGGGGCGGAAAATATGAACGATCACATCGTCAGCATCGACCAGAACCCAGTCGGCCATGGGCAGGCCTTCAACCTTGGTGTTTTTGAAGCCTGCCTCTTTCAGCGCCGTCAAAATCTGATCAGCTATGGCGGCAACATGACGGGTCGAGCGACCGGAGGCAATGACCAAATAGTCAGCCAGTGCCGATTTACCTTGAATGTCTATGGTGATTATTTCTTCAGCCTTACCGTCATCAAGACTTGCAAGTACAACGTCGATAACGGTCTTTTTGTCGATAACGGAATTGGCGGATACGATACCGATGGTTCCGTCTTGGCTCGGCGCGGACGCCTTGCGGGTGGTTGAGGTAGCCAGTGTAGTGCCTTTCCAGATATTGCCGGTACGCATCAAAGTGCGACCGATTTGACCTTATCTCTGATCGACTATGATCGGAGCATTATTTGAATGCGGGGCCATAGTGGTTGGCCTATGATGTTTCTTAGCACCAGTTATAAAAATACGCCAGACTACAAACACTGCGAAGGCTAACGACAGACCTATGGCTAGAGGGAAGTAAACAATCGTCCCAAACCGCGAGGTCAGCGCTGTGGTGATCGCAGGCGCCACACAGCCGGAAATTGACCAAGCAAACAACATGGTGCTGGAAAGTTCGACCATGTCTTCTTTTGTGGCTTTGTCGCCTGCATGGGCATTACCGAGCGAGTAGATGGACTCTGTGGCCCCGTCCCACAATATAAAAAAGGCGGCAAGGACTAGCAGCGACGTGCCGTTGAACAGACCGCATACCGTGCCCGCAAAGGCGGATAGCAGCGCGCAGCCTGCCAGCACAAAACGCCGGTCCATGTGGTCGGAAATCCATCCAGCAGGAAGCTGGATCAGCAGCGTGCCAATTGGCATTGCAAACATCAAAATCGAGACTTCTTTTTGGCTGTAGCCAGCGGCACTCAAGTGAATTGGTGTGAAGCCGCCAGCGAGCATTGAAATGCCGCCAACAGCGAGCATGGATACCAGGCCAACCGGTGAAATCGCCCAGGCCTTACGAAATGAAATAGACCCACTTTCGGGTGGTTTAGGGATTGGCAGGCTGGTGATGCCAATCGGAAAAATGGATATCGCCGCCAACAACACCGCCATTAGTGGCGGCGTGTTTTTGGACATATCCAGATAGGCCAAAATTAGTGAACCGGTGCCAAGGCCCATGATGTAGACGATATAGAATATCGCCATAACACGACCGCGAATTTTGTTCTCTACGGCATCATTCAACCAGCTTTGCGCAATGATAAACAGGGCGGCAATTGCAAAACCATAACCTAAACGCGCGGCCAGCCAGTTCACAGGATTAACCTCGAAGGCAGTGACGACATTGGATAGAATGATAAGCGCCGTAAACACCATATAGGCCCGCGCGTGCCCCACGCGCCGTACGATCTGGTTAGTAAACAGGCATCCAACCATAGAACCCAACGACATGCCGGACAGAATTGAACCTGCCCACGTTGGATCAAATCCAGATGCTGAGAGCCTGATTGGGATGTAGGAAAACATAAGGCCGTTGCCGATGGACAAGAGCCCCATCGAGAGGATGATCGAGGCGATGGCCCAGATATTGCGTGTGGCGGTTTCAGTCATCAGGTCGGTGCGCATGACCTATATTGCACGGGCAGGGCGATATTTGCTCCAGCAAAAGCGACGGCGAGATGTCGCCGCCTTTCGGCCAGAGCAGATCGCACCCCTTACGATTTGGCGTTTGTGCGGAAGGCCGCCGTTGCAGGACCACTGTGTGTAAGATCCGGTCTTGCGATCTCTCTGACGACATTGAAAGGCACATTGCGGGGGTCAACGCCAATGTCCAGCAGGAGATGGTCTGGTAACGCTTTCAATTCGTTGTAATTGCGCGCCCGCGAGGCTTTTGTCATCCAAAGCTGTCGCAATAGCGCGGGTAGCCAAGAAATTATTGATGAGGACGTTATTTCAAATGTGAGAACGGACATGGGAGGCTCCTAAATTTTGATCAAGTTTTGCTTGATGATCTTTGATTATGCACATAATGCTCCATTGACCTCGCTATAGGAAACGAGTAGTTCTTTTCTCATCGTTAAATTTATCTTGAAGTTAAAATGCGTCAGATACCCGGAACCCGTGCCTTACGGACGTTTATGGCGGCAGGAAAACACCTCAACTTCACCCGCGCGGCTGATGAACTTGGCCTCACGCCAGCAGCGGTGAGTTTTCAGATCAAAGAGATCGAAGATCAGCTTGGCCTAAAGTTATTTACCCGTACCAGCCGCACCATTCGTCTTACCGAGGCGGGTGTTATTTTTGGCGAGGCGACAGCCGATGCGCTGGAACTTATGAACCATGCTGTTTCGCGGGCACACAAGGCGGCGCGCGGTACTGCGCAATTAAAGGTGACTGTCGATCCGCAATTTGCAACGAAATGGCTGATGCGGCGGGTAGAGCGATTTCGCAAGCTTCACCCCGACATCGAGCTAAGGTTTGACATTGCCTACGAAGTGCGAGATTTCGAGTTGGATGATATCGACGTCGCGATACGCTTTGGGGCCGGCAAATATCAAGGTCTGACGGCCAACCGGTTGTTCGATAATATTATCGTCCCGGTTTGTAGCCCGCGCCTGTTGGCTTCGGGGAAGCCGCTGAAAGTTCCTCGCGATCTATTGCAACATACGCTGGCCCATATTGAATGGTCACACCAAGGTGTGACTTGGCCGAATTGGAGCATGTGGATGGCAGCGGCGGGCGTTAGCGATTTTGATGACAGCAACACAATCGTTTTTGGCACCTCATCTGATGCCGTTGGGGCAGCGATGGCTGGTGATGCCGTGGCTCTGGCGGATTTCTCTATGGTTGCGGACGATCTTTCCGAGGGGCGGCTGGTGCAGCCGTTCGAATTGAGCATCAAAGTGCCATCTGAATATGCATATTTCTTGGTTTACCCGGAAAAAACGGCAGCCGATAAGCGTATCATCGCCTTTCGTGATTGGATTACGCTCGAAGCCACGCGGTCGGAAGTCTGAGCTTTAGAGTATTTCCAAGCTTGATGGAACATCAAGCGTTTAAGGAAAATGCGACAAAACAAAAACTTAGAGCAAAGGTTTTGATTCTATCAAAACGCACTTTGCTCTAGCCTGTTTATTTCGGTGACGGGATGCAAGGAGGCCTATTAACCACTTCTATCCATGAATGTCGCCCGGGCACTTTTCCTCTTCTCCCCATTTCTTCAACGGGGAGAAGGTGCCCGACGGGCGGATGAGGGGCGGCGTGGCGGAGAATTACGACGTGAATTTCGGTGGACTGCCGCCCCTGACCCTGCCCTCTTGTATCTGGACATCACTCTTGTTCTGGCATTGAACTTGGGTGTGCAGGAGCGGAAGCCATCCACTCCTGCACGGCGGCTTTGGCGCCCGTCACCTCTCCGATTTATTGCAATCCGGGGGAGCTTGGGACCATCGCCGTCTGTCACGCACGACCGAACAGTCGGTTGAGTTTCAATCGTACAGACAAGACAGGTTATTGTGATGCAAAACATGTGTGGTGTCGATATTTCTAAAGACTGGTTGGACAGTTTTATTGCGCCCAGCCATTTCGAGCGCTTTGAGAATAATGAAGAGGGCATTGTAAGGCTCGCCGCCTTTGTGCGTGAGCATGATGCTGACTTGGTGGTGATGGAATCCAGCGGCGGCATTGAGCGTGTTCCGTTTTATCAGCTGTGGGAGAGTGGTATTGCTTGCGCCATCGTCAATCCGCGCAGCGTGCGGGATTTTGCCAAAGCGATGGGCTATCTTGAAAAGACCGACCGTATTGATGCGCAAGTCATCGCGCATTTTGCGGCGACCAAAGCGATAGAGCCCATGCTGCCGCCCAGTCAAAATCAGCAACGTCTATCGGCACTTAGCGCCCGTATGCGCCAAGTTGTCAGTGATATCACCATACAAAAGCAGCGCCTTCATACCGCCCGTGAGGATATGGCGCGGGAGGGAATTGTGGAACTGATCGCTGTTCTCAAACGCCAGAGCAAACTCTTAAGCACCATGATCGCTGAGCTTATCAAAGCCGATCCGCTATGGGCGGCGCTGGATGCAACATTGCGCTCGGTCAAAGGCGTGGCTGACCGCACTGTAGCGACTTTGATGGCAGACTTGCCTGAGCTTGGCACACTCTCCAACAAAGCCATCGCTAAACTCGCAGGCCTTGCGCCACTGGCCGATGACAGCGGGAAGCGACAAGGCATCAGGCGAACCCGCGGCGGGCGCGCCAGCGTGCGCACCATCCTGTTTCTGGTTGCGGACATTGCTCGAAAGTTTGATCGAAGCCTAACTGAATTCCGTCAACGTCTCATCGACAAAGGTAAACCCAAAATGGTCATCCGCATCGCGCTCGCCCACAAACTCCTCGTCAGACTCAACGCAAAGGCCAGAGAAACAAGGCAGCTACATGCAAACCAGTCTTGACAAGTCAGATAGTCGCTCCCCGATTCCTCATCGGGGAGAGGGCAGGGTGAGGGCGGTCTCGCGCATGGTCGGCCAGATTTTCGCTATTTGGCCTTATCTCTGAGATGTGCCGCCATAATTGCGGTTACCCATAAGCACATGCCGCCCACAATTTCAGAGTATCCAATAATTGTCGAAAAAATAATTGATCGCGAGAGCAGGTATATTCTAGGAATTAATCCAGCATCTGCCGCATTCCTGTCAGCAAAAACGAAAAATACTGCTGGTGTCATAAAACACAGCAATAATGCAAATAACCCCCATCCATACGAGTATTTTATTTTCTTTTCTAAAAGATACATTCCCGCAGCGAGCCCCGCGGTAATTTCGAATTTTTTCATCTGAACCACAAACAATACCGGGCAAAACAATGAAATAAACATGGATCTTAGAACTGCATAATTGTTATTGAAAATTATTACAGTTTTTGGGTCAATATTTCCAGAAAGTTGATTTGGAAAAAGCGAATATGCAGCTAGTCGGCGTGCTATGTCTGCAAGTCGTTGTAAGTTGTACTCATCCAAGACATTGCATAGCACAGAAAAAGCAAGAAATCCCAAACAGCAAATCCAGAGAGTTTTTAGAAGCTGCGCATTCGATTTCTTGACGTTTTCCATCTTACCTCCAAGTGACGGGGGTAAAAGTGGCTCTTTTGAAAGCGCAATTGAGCCAAGGGAAGCCACTGCCAGCACTCCGAATGGAAAAAGCAATATTGACAATACAAGCGCCAAAATCCCGCTAATAGTTGGGTTGGGCCAGCGACCCTCAAAACGAGTCGTTCTCCATGGACTAAAGTTCATTTGGCCTCCCAACCTGTTCGCGCAATACGTGCTTTCACGCAAAATCTGCGCCTGTCAATGATGCAGTCGTGTATTGGTTAGGGCGTGGTTAGCGCCCCACCATCACCGCACCACACTAAC
>JAYSWX010000013.1:0-15160 GCA_043717855.1 Phyllobacterium sp. | reverse complement strand
GCAACATAAAGATTTCCTAGCGCCCATTAGGAAGCATCTCACCGGACATGATGAATATCTAGGGGAGACCCCCACCCCATTCCTAGAGGAGTGCCTTTATGTTGGGATGAAAGAGGGGTCTTGCCTTGGCCTAGAGGGAGGGCGTTGCGAACCGCGTCATGATGATTGCCATGGCGTAACCCACAGTGCCTAGTGTCCGTTAGGGCATAACAATACGTACAGATGGCTTGCTCAAGAATAAATGTCCGTTAGACTTGACATTGGTTTTCGGACAATATATCTATAGGGACAATAGGCTAACGGACAGTGAGGTTATGACATGGCAATGTTTTTCTACGCACGGGTTTCTACCAGTGACCAAACCATTGAACACCAGCGGATACAGGCGGAGGGCGTGGGCTTTACGTTTGACCATGTGCTATATGACCACGGGGTATCGGGCGTAAGTGTTTTGCTTAAGGACAGGCCTCAGGGGAAGCGCCTTTTCGATATGCTCAGGGCTGGCGATACGCTTGTTGTTCGCTGGATAGACCGTCTGGGGCGAAACTACCAAGATGTGACAGAAACCCTTAGGGAGTTCATGGGGCGCGGCGTAATCATTCGCACCATCATCAACAGCATGACTTTTGATGGCGCTACTAGAGACCCGATGCAAAAAGCCATACGTGACGCCCTAATAGGCTTTATGGCCGCGTCTGCTGAGGCGCAAGCTGAGGCAACCAAAGCAGCCCAGCGGGCAGGGATTGATTTCCACAAGGCGAAGACGGACGCCTTTAGGGGGCGCAAGCCTTCCTTTACAGGGACACAGCTTGAAACAGTCAGAGGGCAACTAGCTTTAGGTGTAGGGGTGAGTGAGATTGCCAACTTAACAGGTCTCTCTCGGCAGACGATATATCGGATAAAAGATGACCCCGCTACCGCAGACAAGACGGTAGCATTGTGGCAAAAGCCTTACAAGAAGACGCATGTTAGGCTTGATGAAAGCCACCCGTAAGAGTGCTTGTGAAGATGATAGGAGAGGCAATATGGCAGCGTGGTTGGAAACACTCGGCAATCTGGTAGGGATGGCCATAGCCTTTCCCCTAGCGGGCATGATTATGACGGTTGCTGGTTGGAGTGTAGGGCAAATATGTATAGACCCCTCCGCTTCACCCTTACATAAATACGGCTTATTATCTGCTCTTGGCTATTTCACATGGCTGATAGCAACAGGGAAACTTGGAGGCCCGTCAGGTTATTGACCGCTCTCATAACTATTTTGGGTCACCAAGGTGGGACACCATAGTTAATTACCAATTCGCTAACCAATTGAATTACAACAATAAATGTCTATGAAAACGAAATGGCGGACAGGGCGGGATTCGAACCCGCGGTACGCTATTAACGCACACACACTTTCCAGGCGTGCGCCTTCAACCACTCGGCCACCTGTCCACATTTCACAAGATGGCTGGTTGGGGCCATATGCGTTGCCAACAATGTCGGCAAAATCGCGCTCCTTATAACTGGAAAGCGGCAAGGTTCAACCCGTAAATCGGCAAATATTGGTGTCTTTGTGAATAAAGCATAATCACAAGCAATGGATTGCCGTTCGCCGATGAACAGATTAACTTAAGGCCGCCGCAAAGCGGCATGTCTAGAGAGAAATTGCAAGGCGCGATCATGAGACTTTTCTTCCGGTTTTTGGCACTGATATCACTTTCAGTCGCTGTTATTTGTGCGGTGGTTGATGCTTCCCGCAGTTTGGCGACCTCGTCACTGATGCTGACACCGCTTTTGAAGGGGTGGAGCGATTTTGCACCAGCCAGCCTTTCTTGGGTGCAGGTCCACATTCAGCAATATTTGCCCGCATTTATGTGGGATCCTGTGATGGTTTGGGTGCTCAATATGCCGACTGAGGCTATACTGGCGGTGCTTGCGATCCTGTTTTACGCCATTGGTGCAAAGCGGCATCGTCCATTTGGTGACTTTCAGGCATAGGCAGATCAAATCCCGAACACATATCTGTGCTTTGATAAATGGTGTGTTCGACCTATATTTAAGGCAAATCAGGAGGACAAACTCGGTTTTGTGTTTCTGAGACCTCGCTGTTTTAAAGGGATTGCGCCATGTTTCTCGTCGATATGTTTAACCGCAAGACAACAATGCCGGACCAGAAGGCAGCCCTTAAGGGCCGCCCGACACCGTTGCCGACGGCAAAAAAGCATTTCGTCAACAGCAATCCACTGAAAGGACCATATCCCGAGGGCTATGAAACAGCGGTGTTTGCACTTGGCTGCTATTGGGGGGCGGAACGGCTGTTTTGGGAAACACCGGGCGTCTGGGTGACAGGAGCTGGCTTTAGTGGCGGCATCACGCCAAATCCTACTTACGAGGAAAGCTGCACGGGCCTGACAGGTCATGCTGAGGCAGTGTTTATGGTCTTTGATCCAAAAATCATCAGCTATGGCGACTTGCTGGCGATTTTTTGGGAAAACCATGACCCTACGCAGGGTATGCGCCAAGGCAATGATGTGGGCACCTGTTATCGTTCCGGCATTTATGCACAAAATGAAGCCCAACTGACTGAGGCACTCGCCTCTCGTGATATGTTTCAAGTTGCCTTGCGCGCTGCGGGGCGCGATAAAATCACGACAGAGATCATTATTGATCCTGTGTTTTATTTCGCCGAGGAAATGCACCAGCAATATCTGGCAAAAAATCCAGGCGGATACTGCAACCTGCGCGGAACGGGCGTCTCCTGCCCGCTGCCGACAGGTGTGAAAGCGTGAAATTAGAGAATTTGTCCGCAAGGTCAAAATTTCTATTCAAACTCAAAGATTCATGGTGATATTTGTTTTTAGCCATGCAAGACTTCGCGTTGGCCGGGAGGGATGAACCCTCCTGCTGACGGCTGAGCGGGAAACCCCAGAAGTCAAATTTGGTACAAACCAACAGGGTTGGATATCATGAAGAAAATTCTCACTGGCTTACTGGCCGCATCGGCGCTCACTTTCTCTACATTTGCAGCGTTTGCTGATGGGGAGCCTGCTGTAATGTTCGATCTTGGCGGCAAGTTCGACAAGTCTTTCAACGAATCATCATATAACGGCGCTGAAAAGTGGAAAGCCGAATCCGGCAAGACCTATATGGAATTCGAAATTCAAAATGCAGACCAGCGCGAGCAGGCACTGCGCAAATTTGCTGAAGCAGGTGCAAACCCCGTAGTTGCAACGGGCTTTGCCAATGCAGACGCCATAACCAAGCTGGCAGATGAATTTCCAAAGATCAACTTCGTTATCATCGACATGGTGGTGGATAAGCCAAACGTTCGTTCAATCGTGTTCAAAGAGCAGGAAGGTTCGTTCCTTGTAGGCGTTTTGGCATCTATGGCTTCCAAGACAGGCAAGGCTGGCTTTGTTGGCGGTATGGATATTCCGCTGATTTCACGCTTCGGCTGCGGCTTTGCAGGCGGCTTCAAGTCTGTGAAAAAAGACGGCGAAGTGTTCATGAACATGACTGGCGACACCGGCGCTGCTTGGAATGACCCGGTTAAGGGTGGCGAACTGGCAAAGTCCCAGTTTGATCGCGGTGCGGATGTTGTGTTTGCCGCTGCCGGCCAGACAGGGCTTGGCGTGTTGCAGGCAGCGAAAGATGCCGGAAAGCTGGCTATCGGCGTTGACTCTAACCAGAACGGCATTCAGCCAGGTTCGGTTTTGACGTCTATGTTGAAGCGCGTTGACGTGGCCGTCTATAACGCGTTCACCGATGCGCAGGGTGGCAAGTTCACTCCTGGTATCGTGGCGCTCGGCCTCAAAGAAGGCGGCATCGACTATGCGATGGATGATAACAACAAGGCGCTTGTGACACCGGAAATGATTGCCGCTGTTGACAAAGCCAAAGCTGATATCATTGCAGGCACAACAGAAGTTCATGACTTCATGGCAGACAACGCTTGTCCTTATTGATTTGGCTTATCGTTATTGATTTACATGTAAGTGATTAAAATGAACCGCCGGAGGAAACTTCGGCGGTTTTGTTTTGTCCGTAACTCTGGCAAAGTCCGCTCATGCCTATAATCGAAATTGGAAAAATCAATCCTCTGGAAGACGGCCGCCAGTCGCAGCGAGCGCTTATCGTTCGGCGCGGGGTGCAGCGCCTGCTCATCAACATGGGCCATACGATGCTGCCAGAAGTGACACTTGCGACCGGGCGGCGGGCGGACCTTTTGGCGCTGACATCCAAGGGCGAATTTTGGATTGTCGAGATTAAATCCTCAATTGAAGATTTGCGCGTGGATAATAAATGGCCGGATTACCGCCAGTTTTGCGACAGGCTGTTTTTCGCCACGCTGCCCGATGTGCCGATGGAGATATTCCCGCAAGACTGCGGCTTTGTTGTCTCTGATGGCTATGGTGCGGATATACTGCGCGAGGCACCGGCTCATGCTTTGAGTGCCCCCGCCCGTAAAGCACTGCTGCTGCGTTATGCACGTTCGGGATCGCAGCGATTGCTGGCGGCGGAGCGTGCAGGCATTGATGTGGCAAATTTTGCGGACGAATAGGCTTGGTTGAGCACTTCCAAATTGCATAAACTATCAAACGCTTACGCGTGCAGCATTTTTTAGAACAGTGTTTGTGGATTGCGCTTACTTCGGTGCGCGTTTGGCAAGAATGCGCTGCAAAGTTCTGCGGTGCATATTGAGCCGCCGTGCGGTTTCGGAAACATTGCGCTCGCATATTTCATAGACTCGCTGAATGTGCTCCCAGCGCACACGATCTGCGGACATGGGGTTTTCCGGCAGTTCGAGCTTTTCATCACCCACACGGGTCAACGCATTGAATATATCATCAGCGTCAGCGGGCTTTGCGAGATAATCAACCGCACCCAGCTTTACAGCGGTAACAGCAGTGGCGATGTTACCATAGCCGGTGAGCACGATGATTTTCGCATCAGCGCGTTTCAGTCGAATGGCTTCGATTACGGTAATGCCGTTGCCATCTCCGAGGCGCAAATCCACTACCGCATAGGCAGGCGCAGCCGCAGTGACGGCATCTAAACCGGCGGCAACACTATCTGCGGCGCGGACTTCGAAACCGCGCGTTTCCATCGCTCGTGTCAAGCGATTGAGGAATGGCTTATCATCATCCACCAAAAGCAGGCTGCGGTCCGCGCCTATTTTTGACAGGTCGATTGTGCCAGTTTCGCTCATTACATTATTTCCTTTTCGCAATCTTTAGATTGATTTGGAGCGGTAGGTACCATTTGTCAAAGCCGTCGCGCTCTTTTGTGCTGATTCAAGCGCTTCCATTGCGTTGCGCGGCCACTGAATATGGATATCGGCACCTGTAATCGCGTCATGTCGATTGTTGAAGGTCAATGTCGCACCGGATCGTTCCAGTAGTGTCTTGGCAATGAACAGACCAAGACCTAACCCTCCGCCGCCATTGCGCGGCGTCGGGTTTCGGCTACGCGCGTACGGCTCCCCTATATGATCGAGCATATCTGTTGAAAAGCCGGGGCCATCGTCAACAATACTGATTGAGACCGTCCGTCTAGTCCAATTCCACTCAACTGAAACAGCAGATTTGGCAAAATCCACCGCGTTTTCAACAAGATTCCCCAGCCCGTAAATAATGCCAGGATTGCGCCGTCCTACCGGCTCAGCGCCCTCACATTTGCCCTCACGTTTATTGATAACGATGCCAAATTCACGATGCGGTGCGATGACCTCCTCGACCAGTGATGTGAGAGGCATTTGGCTTAAATGCTGTTCGCCCTCGGCTGACAGACTGCTTAGCCGCTGAAGAATATCGCGGCAACGACCGGTTTGGCTGACTATGAGTTGAATATCTTCCTTGTGGGGCGACGTCTTGTTTATTGCCAAATCCAGCTCTCGGGCAACCAGTGCTATCGTTGCCAACGGCGTCCCGAGTTCATGGGCTGCAGCGGCGGCAAGGCCATCAAGAGCTGATAGATGTTGCTCGCGTTGCAAAACAAGCTCCGTAGCCGCCAGCGCATCCGTGAGCTGACGCGCCTCTTGCGCTACACGACGCGAGAACACAGACGTGAACGCAAGGCTTGAAAGGATGCCGCAATAGATGCCGGCCTTCAAAACTGGAGGAATGATAAATGTACTGTTTGCAGTCCATGGCAACGGCAAATGATAAACGGCCAAAATACTGACGCAGGCAACCACAATGCCGGATAAAATCAGCGTAAGGCGCAAAGGCAGAGACGAGGCGGATACGACAGCAGGTACGATCATCAGCATCGCGAAGGGGTTGGATATGCCACCGGTTAAATAGAGCAGACCGAAAAGTTGCAGCACATCAAAGCTAAGAATAGCGAATGCCGAACCGGGTTCGAGACGCACGGTTGCGCCATATCGGAATGTCAGAAACAAATTAAGCCATGCAGAAAGCGCGATCAGTGCGAAGCACAGGCTTACAGGCATGGGAAACTTCAGGGCATATGCCACCAACAACACCGCCAAAGACTGACCCGCAATTGCCAACCAGCGCAATCTGATAAGTGTGAGCAAGCGCAAACGGCGCGATTCAAATCTGTCTGTGTTTTGGGTATCTGTCGTCATAGAACCTTCATAGCGAAAGATTGACATTTAGTGAAATGCACAGATGTCGCGCGGGGCAGGCCTTTATGACGGACCTGCACGCCCTCGCGAACCTCAATGCTATTGGCGAGATTTGATGTAACCACTGAAAATAGAACTGGCAAACAACTTTAATCACCTGTGACCTGCGCTGCGGTAACTGCGATCATATTATAGACATCATCTGCCGTGCAGCCACGCGATAGATCGTTTGCGGGCTTTGCCAAGCCTTGCAATATGGGACCGATTGCCTTCGCGCCGCCGATACGTTCGGCGATTTTGTAGCCGATATTACCGGCCTCCAGATTTGGGAAAACGAAAATATTGGCCGCGCCTTTGAGGGGTGATTGCGGGGCCTTGCTTTGCGCCACACTTTCCACAAATGCGGCATCAAATTGTAGTTCGCCGTCGATAACAAGTTCGGGATGCGCCCATTTCACGATGCGCGTAGCCTCAATTACCTTGCTTACGCGCTTGTGTTTGGCGCTCCCTAAGGTGGAGAATGACAGCATTGCAATCTTGGGATCAATACCCGTCAAATTTTGAAATGAAGTTGCGGATTTAATCGCTATATCGGCAAGCTCTATGGCATCCGGCTCGATTGTCAGTGCGCAATCGGCAAAGACGAATGCGCCCTGCTTGGGATGATGCGGCTTATCCAGCACCATCAGAAAAAAGCTTGATGCGATTTTGGTGTTTGAGGCCAGCCCGATAATTTTAACGGCGTTACGGATAATTTCCGCAGTCGAGGTCGCCGCGCCGCCCACAGTGCCATCGGCGAGACCGAGGCGCACCATCATGGCGGCAAACTTAACGGGATCGCGCATAGCGGTTTCAGCAAATTCATTTGTGCCGCCAATATCTTTGCGAAGCTCATAGAAAGCCTCTGAAAGTGCGCGATGTAATGACGTATTTTTTGGGTCTATGATTGTTACATCGTTTTGCGGCGGTGCTAATTTCGTAATTTTTTTCGGGTCGCCCAGCAGCGTAATTTTGGCAAGACCATCGTGCGCAGCGCGGTAGGCTGCCTCTACGATTCGCGCGTCCTCACCTTCCGGTAAAACGATGTGCCACCGGTTCGATTTTGCTTTTTCAACAATACGGCTAAGCACTGACATGGCGCGTCAATCCAAATATTTCATGCCGGCAACGATGAAAACCGCCAGAAATACCGTTTCGGCAACGATAAGAAATACCGCGGCGCGACCAACGTCCAAAATACTTTTCAATGATGTTTTGAGACCCGAAGCGGCGATGCCGCAGAGTAGCGCCCAACGGGAAATATCCGCCACAATATCCGCCGTTTGCTTGGGGATATAGCCAAGAGAGTTTAGAGTTGCCAAGATAAGGAAGCCAATAACAAAGCCCGGCATAATCGGTGCGCGCTTGCCGATATCTGCGCCTTCTGATGCCATGTTACGAAACATGAGCGAGAAACAGAGGACGACAGGGGCCAGCATAGTGACCCGAATAAGCTTTACCAGCGTGGCGACTTCGCCAGTTTCCTGACTAACGGAAAAGCCCGCTCCCACCACCTGCGCCACATCGTGAATGGTGCCTCCCAGAAACACACCTGCGTCATGATGAGTTAGTCCAAGTTTTTGGGTTACAACAGGGTACATCGCCATAGCGACAGTGCTGAGTACGGTAACGCCGAGAACTGTGAAAATGAGGTTGCGTTCCGAATCCTTATCCTTTGGTAATACCGCAGCGATTGCCATCGCGGCTGAGGCGCCGCAGATTGCCACTGCACCTCCCGTGAGGAGTGACAGACGCCAGTTCTGGCCAACCAGTCGTCCTAAACCAAGGCCAATAATCATAGTGAGAATAACGCCCCCGACAAGCAGTGCGACTGTGCCTGCCCCTAGACTGATAATCAGCTCCACACTAATGCGCACGCCGAGCAGCGCCACGCCAATACGCAGCACCTTTTTTGCCGTAAAGTTTATGCCCTCGACACATTTCCCCTCTTCCGCCAAGAAATGCAGCGCAATACCCAAGAGTAGCGCCATTAGCATTGCCGGAGCGCCGTAATGTTCCGACAGAAATTGTGCCGCGAGCGCAACAAGTGCGCTAACGATAAGGCCCGGTCCGTTAAGCGAGCACCTAAGAGAGAATGCCGCCACCAACGGTTTGCGCATTATCGGATTAGGCAAAGAGTCTGGCATTAAAGCCCCAACTGCGGGCACATATCGGCCCGTTCAATGCCTGCAACCGACACCGGTTTTTTCATGGCATCACGCCGGAAAGGCTCTCCCAGCTCTTGATTGAGTATAATCTCGATAAAGGTGGTGACGCCGTTCTTTTGATCTTCGGCAGCCGTTTGTAGCGCCTTGGTAGTTTCCGCCATTGTGCGCACTGTCACGCCCTTGAACCCGCATGCGTCTGCAATTTTGGCATAGCTCAATTTAGGGTCTAGCTCCGTGCCAACAAAGTTGTCATCGAACCATAATGTCGTGTTGCGCTTTTCGGCGCCCCATTGGTAATTGCGGAATATGACCATCGTTATCGCCGGCCACTCATCGCGACAGATGGACGTCATTTCATTGACTGATATGCCGAAAGCGCCATCGCCAGCGAAGCCGAATACCGGCACCTCAGGGCAACCTATTTTCGCGCCAATGATGGACGGAAATCCGTAACCGCAGGGGCCGAACAGGCCGGGCGCTAAGTATTTACGTCCCTTCTCAAATGTTGGATAGGCATTGCCAATGGCGCAATTATTGCCAATGTCGGACGAGATGATCGCATCTTGCGGCAATCCGGCCTGAATGGCGCGCCATGCTTGGCGCGGTGACATGCGGTCTTTGTCGCGTTTGCGGGCTTCCTCGTTCCAGACAGTGCCGGGATCATCGTCCTCATGGTCCATAGATGACAATTGCTGAAGCCATGCTGACTTTGTTTGATGAATCGTGGCTTTGCGGGCCTCACGGCCTGCGTCACCCGCTTTGACATCCAGTCCTTCGAGAATTTGCGTAGCTACCTGCTTGGCATCGCCGCAAATGCCGACTGTGACCTTCTTTGTGAGGCCAATGCGGTCCGGGTTAATATCAACTTGGATGATCTTGGCAGTTTTGGGCCAATAATCCATGCCGTAACCCGGAAGTGTAGAAAATGGGTTGAGCCGCGTGCCGAGCGCCAACACGACATCTGCTTTTGCTATGAGTTCCATCGCCGCCTTTGATCCATTATAGCCAAGCGGGCCGACTGACAAATAATGACTGCCGGGGAAAGCGTCATTGTGTTGATAGCCGCAGCAGACAGCGGAATCTAAACGTTCGGCAAGGGCAATGGATTCTGGGATTGCGCCACCGGTAACGACGCCTGCACCATTGAGAATGACGGGAAATTTCGCCTCGGACAACAGACGTGCGGCCTCCGCAATGGCCAGTTTGCCGCCAGCGGGGCGTTCAAACTTCACGATTTGCGGTAGTTCTATGTCGATCACTTGGGTCCAGAAATCGCGCGGTATGTTGATTTGCGCAGGGCCACAGCCGCGAATGGCTTTTTCGATCACGCGATTCAGGACTTCGGGAATCCGCGAGGCATCGCGTACCTCTTCTTGATAACAAACCATATCTTGGAACAGCGCCATTTGCGGCACTTCTTGGAAGCCGCCTTGCCCCATCGTTTTGTTGGCGGCTTGCGGCGTCACCAACAACATGGGTGTATGGTTCCAGAATGCGGTTTTCACGGCGGTTACAAAGCCCGTGACGCCCGGCCCATTTTGCGCAATCGCCATGCCCATTTTGCCGGTTACGCGGGAATAGCCGTCGCAGATGAGGCCGGCATTGGTTTCATGCGCACAGTCCCAAAAGGTGATGCCAGCTTTTGGAAAAAGGTCTGACACGGGCATCATTGCCGAGCCGATGATGCCAAATGCATGTTCAATACCGTGCATTTGCAAGACTTTTACAAAGGCCTCTTCGGTTGTCATTTTCATAGGAAAATCCTTTGTCGTTGCAAAAATGTTTAGATCGTTGCTTGGCAAAACGCTGTCAAGAATATCCGAAGCGCTTACTGTCTTAACTGAAATTAGC
Source organism: Phyllobacterium sp. (assembly GCA_043717855.1). Lineage (GTDB taxonomy): Bacteria > Pseudomonadota > Alphaproteobacteria > Rhizobiales > Rhizobiaceae > JANMEX01. Next base: position 4,528 of record JAYSWX010000013.1, on the reverse strand, counting down.
TTTGATGCTCGTCTGGCTCTATATCCAGATTGGAACTTCAATAGGTCCAGTGATCTAAAGCTTTGCCGCAACCTTGGCTAAAATTTCGATGCCGGGAGCGATACGTTCTGCAGGTAGCGAGGAAAATCCGAGCCTAAAATGGTTGGCTTTTTGCGCGGGATCACTGAAATAAATTGCGCCTGGCTCAATCAAAACGCCCTGCTCCATCGCTAGTTCAGCTAGTTTAGCGCTATCCAAATTTGGCGGGCCTGCCACCCAGTAGGATGTACCGCCGAACCCTGGACTCCGAGTCCAGCCGGGGAAATTTGTTTCCATGGCCGCTTTCATTACTTGCCAACGATTGCGATAGGCGCGGTGCAGCTTGCTAATCAACATATCATGATGGCCCAGCGCCAAAAACAACGCCACAACGCGTTGATTATTGCCAGGCGGGTGACGGAGCATGAGGCGGCGGAGTGCACGGGCCTCTTTAATGAGCTCCGGCGGGCCAACAATAAACCCCATGCGCAAGCCCGGCATCAGTGATTTGGAAAGGCTGCCGACGTAAATTACGCGACCATTTTCATCGAGCGATTTCAGCGCAGGGGTGGCTTGGCCGAGATAGTTAGTCTCAAACTCATAGTCATCTTCAATAATAATTGCGTCGGACTTATTTGCCCAACCGAGTAAGGTTTGCCTGCGTTCTAAACTCATGGTTACGTTTGTTGGAAATTGGTGGCTCGGGGTGACAAACAGCAGCTCACAACCATTTAACTTGTCATCCGGCTTCAACCCTTCAACATCTATGGGCAGCGCACGCAAATTATTGGTGATCAGGCTAAAAATATTGCGAATATCCGGATATCCGGGGTCTTCAACTCCAACCACTGTGTTTGGCTTCACCAACAAGCATGCAAGGATATATAGCGCATTTTGCGCGCCGAGCGTAATCAATATTTCATCTGCGCCCGCCTGAATTCCACGGCGTGGCAATATGCGCTGGCGGATTTGTTCGATCAACATCGGGTCATCAACGGTGAAACGATCATCAGTCCATGCATCCAGCCATTTGCGGCTCATGGCTTGGCGCGTGCACTCACGCCACTCAGCGATTGGAAACAGTGCGGGGTCGCACTGCCCGTAGATAAAGGGAAACGGATAATCGTGCCAATTTTCCGGCTTGATAATATTGGACTGAATTGAAGGCGTAATGCGTAATCGCGCTCGAATATCCAACACCCCACTATCAAGCACACCATCCTGACGGGCAACCACTTTGGGCAGACCGGCAGTTACAGACGACGGCAGACTTGCCAAATCTTTCGACACGTAAAAACCGGACCGCTCTCGAGTGGTTAAAAATCCATCAGTCGCCAGCGTTTGATAGGCGAGTGTGACGGTATTGCGGGAAACCCTAAGCCGCTGCGCCATCAGCCGTGTGGAGGGCAAGGGCGCGTCTTTAGGTATCTGACCTGACAGTATCGCTGATACCAGCGTCTCCCTTATTTGGGATTGCAAGGTCGTCAGTTTAACCGGGTCCACATGGAAAATAGTGTCTCGCACAAACTACTCCAAATTTCATACCGTCACCGCCGCCATCATGTGCTGAAGACTGGCACTATTATCATGCCAATAGGCCCACAGCTTTGGTTTGTTAGCAAGTGTGTTCTTCCGTACAACTTCGAATTAGGTGCTACAATTTTGACGGCTGTAGATAGAGAAGACGCTGCACTGAAAAACGAGCCTCAACAAATGAAAATGCTTGCAATTATTTATAAATGAAAATTATAGTGATTTTTTCATTTGCAATTTTACCGGCAGATGACGGTTAGACATATCAGGATTTCAATCATGGCCGAATTTCCTACCACTGCCCGCGTTGTTATCATTGGTGGCGGAGCGGTTGGGGTTTCCAGTCTCTATCATCTCGCCAAAGCTGGATGGACTGATTGCGTTCTATTGGAGAAGAACGAGCTAACAGCGGGATCAACATGGCACGCGGCGGGAAATGTACCGACATTTTCCAACAGCTGGTCGATCATGAATATGCAGCGCTATTCCACGGAGCTTTATCGCGGGTTGGCTGATGCAGTTGATTATCCGATGAATTACCATGTCACCGGTTCGGTGCGCCTTGCTCACTCCAAGCAGCGTATGCAGGAGTTTGAACGTGCCAAGGGCATGGGGCGTTATCAGGGCATGGCGTTGGAGGTTTTGGGCGTCGATGAAATTAAAGGCAAGTACCCGTTTCTTGAAACACACGATTTGACGGGTGCACTTTATGATCCCGCCGATGGAGATATTGATCCGGCACAGCTAACGCAGGCACTGGCCAAAGGTGCGCGTGATTTGGGCGCAACGATTTTGCGCTTCACGCCTGCCACCGGGGTTTCCCGCAAAAATGACCAGTGGATTGTTCACACGGAAAAAGGCGATATTGCCTGCGAATATGTGGTCAATGCTGCGGGCTATTACGCCCAGCGGGTTGGCGAATGGTTTAAGCCCTATGGCGGGCGCACGGTGCCGATGATGGTGATGAGCCATCAATATTTGCTGTCGGAACCGATTGCGGAAATTGAAGCGTGGTCCAAAGAAGCAGGCCATAAACTGCCGTTGCTGCGCGATGTCGATAGTTCCTACTATCTGCGGCAGGAAAAGACTGGATTCAACTTGGGCCCCTATGAGCGTAACTGCAAAGCACACTGGATGAGCCCCTCAGATCCAATGCCGGAGGATTTCAGCTTTCAGCTATTCCCGGATGATCTCGACCGTCTGGAATGGTATATTGAAGACGCGATGGCACGCGTGCCGCTGTTAGGAACAGCGGGTATTTCCAAGGTTATCAACGGCCCCATCCCTTATACGCCGGATGGTTTGCCACTGATAGGGCCGATGCCGGGTGTACCGAATGCCTTTGAGGCTTGTGTGTTTACCTTTGGCATAGCGCAATCCGGCGGGGCGGGAAAAGTGCTGGCTGAATGGATCACGCAAGGCGCGACTGAGTGGGATATGTGGTCATGCGACCCGCGCAGATTCACGCATTATGCCGACCAAAACTATACAAATGCCAAAGGCATTGAAACTTACGGCCATGAATATGCCATGCACTTTCCCAAACATGCTTGGCCTGCCGGAAGGGATATGAAAAAATCTGCGATTCATGACCGAATGGCAGCGCTTGGTGCACAGTTTAAGCCGTACAATGGCTGGGAACGTGCCAATTGGTATGCCAAGGATGGCGATAATACTTCCGAGGAATCTACCCAAACATGGGATCGTGCTGGCCCTTGGATGCCACGTATAAAAGCGGAATGCGAAGCTGTGCGCGATGAGTGCGGCATTCTCGATTTGCCGGGCTTCTCGCGCTATCGCTTGAAAGGCGAAGGCGCACGGGCGTGGCTTAACACTGTTACTGCAAGCAAATTGCCGAAGCCGGGTCGCATTGGCCTTGCCTATTTCAGCGATACGCGCGGGCGCATCATGACGGAAATGTCAGTGATGGCGCTTGATGAGGATTTCTTCTTCCTCATCACGGCTGCGACCGCGCAGTGGCATGATTTTGAATGGCTGAAGAAGCACATGCCCGATGATGCGGCGTTCACATTGGATGATATTACCGAACAGTTTTCTTGCCAAATACTGACAGGGCCGAAATCCCGCGAAATATTGGCCACACTTACAGGTGCGGATTTGATTAAAGGCTGGCTAACGCATCAATCAGCGCAAATCGCGGAGCGCTATTGCCAGTTGGTTCGGGTGTCATTTGCCGGAGAGTTGGGTTGGGAAATCCACACCAAAGTGGAAGACACACCGGCGATTTTTGACGCGGTTTGGACTGCCGGACAGACGCATGGCCTGAAGCCATTCGGCATGGAGGCGCTTGATAGTTTGCGTATGGAAAAGGGCTATCGTGCTTGGAAAGGCGATCTTTCATCCGATTATTCGCTCAATGAGGGCGGTTTGGATCGATTTATTGATTGGGCGAAGGATGAATTCGTCGGGAAGCCGGCGCTTGCCGCCGAAAAACAGCGCGGCACAGCCAAGAGCTTTGTTACACTGATTGTTGACGCTGGAGATTGCGATGCGCCGTATATGTCCACGCTTTGGTATGAGGGAAAAGTGGTTGGTGAAACCACGTCCGGCAATTGGGGGTATCGCATCAATAAATCCATCGCGCTGGGAATGCTGAAAACCGAACTCAATGTGCCAGGAACTGAGCTGCAGGTGGAGATTTACGGGCAGCTTTACAAAGCTGTGGTTCAGGAAAACCAACCCCTGTGGGATCCGGAAAACAAGAGGATACGGGCATGAGCACCGCCAAACCCATTCCCGCCAAAGCCCGCGCTGTTATCATTGGCGGCGGTATTTCCGGCTGTTCGGTTGCCTATCATTTAGCGAAGTTGGGCTGGACCGACATTGTGCTGCTTGAGCGCCAGCAGCTAACTTCCGGTACGACTTGGCACGCGGCGGGCCTTATCGGCCAAATGCGCGGCACGCAGAATATGACGCGGCTGGCGAAATATTCGGCTGATCTTTATGTGAAGCTGGA
>JAYSWX010000120.1:0-7895 GCA_043717855.1 Phyllobacterium sp. | reverse complement strand
ATTCGTTCCTCCAGATGGTGAACAAGACACCGGACGGCGCGGGTTAAGCGTGAGTGTCGAGACTGCAACACTGAGGCAATAGAGTTGCCGAGCGTGATCGCTCAAATAAGCAACGCGCAGTGCTTATTTTTGTTCCACTTTTTCAACGGGGATTACGGTGACAGTGCAGTAAATTATTGAGAACCAACATGGCCCGGCTTGCACGTATAATCATTCCCGGAGTTCCCCACCACATTACGCAACGTGGCAATGGGCGGCAACGGGTGTTTTTCTCAGATGAGGACTATGGACTTTACCGTGATTTGTTGCAGACCCATTGCGCGGCCAACGGAGTTGAAGTCTGGGCTTGGTGCCTGATGCCGAACCACACACATCTATTGCTGGTGCCACAGGAGAAGGACGGAATTCGCGCGGCGCTTTCCAAGGTGCATCGTATCTATGCCGGACATATTCATGCACGGTTGAAACGCACCGGCCATTTTTGGCAAGGTAGGTTCGGCTCTGTGGCGCTGGATGAGGATGATTTATTGAACGCCTTCCGCGATATCGGATTGAACCCCGTGCGGGCACGGCTATGTGCACAGGGCGGCAATTGGCCATGGGCCAGCAGCCACGTCTATATTGAGGCGGTCGAGGACGGTGTGACTGCCAAAGGGCCGATGCTAAGTCGCTATCCGGATATGCGGGCGCTGTTTGAACATTTGCAAATTTATTACTGCGCCGCGTTTGAGCGTTTGCGCAAGGCGGAAACCATCGGTCGCCCGCTTGGCAACAAAACGTTTCTAGATACAATCGAGGCAACAACAGGTAGAGATATCAAACCAGCGAAACGCGGGCCAAAAGCGAAGATGCAAGAGGTGAAAGTGATTTAATACACTGTCACCGAAATTAGGTTTGACCATGAAAATTCAACACGTTGTATTCGATATCGGCAAGGTGCTGATCAATTATGATCCGGAAATTCCATTCCGCCGCCTCATTCCCGATGATGCGCAGCGGGCGCATTTCTTTGCGCATATCTGCACACATGAGTGGAACCTTGAGCAAGATCGCGGGCGGGCGTGGGCCAAAGCGGAGGCGCTGTTGATTGCAGACCACCCGCAGCACGAGACCAACATTCGCGGGTTTCGCAAGCATTGGCACGAGATGGTTTATTCCGCGATTGACGGCAGTGTGGCCATCATGCGCGGGCTTATTGCATCCGGCATGGATGTGACCATGCTGACCAACTTCGCCGCCGATACATTTGCGCAGGCGAGCGAGATGTATCCATTTTTGAAAGAGCCGCGCGGGGTTACGGTTTCCGGCCTCGTCGGGCTTATCAAGCCGGATGCGGAGATTTACCGCCTGCATACGCAGACATTTGCGCTGGAGCCGCGCGCGACGCTGTTCATTGATGACAACCCAGACAATGTGAAAGCCGCGCGGGATTTCGGCTGGCAGGCGGTGTTGTTTACGGGCGTGGCGGGGTTTCAGGCGGATTTGCGTGAACGGGAAATTCTCCTTTGACTGACAAAGAAACATTCCTTGATGAATGGCAGCGGCGGTTCGCTGGCGTTCCACCAATCAACTATGTGTTGAAGTGGCGGCTAACAGGTCGGTGGGTTCGCGTTCATTCGCTCCCGAAATCCAAGCGCTACGCCGAAACCGAAGCAGATTGGAATATATTGATGGCGCGGCATTTTAAGGTTTTGCGGGCCGTTATTGAGACGAGCAGTGATTATTTTGTGGTAACAAATTCATTTGAGCGATCGAAGCCAAACCCGGTCTTGACAAATATTGTGCATCTCGGCTCGTTTTCGGATGGCGATGAGGATAACCGCGAATACCCGATTGATGCCTATTTGTGTTCATCGCCGAAAAATGCTGCTGAAATGGCGGAGATTTTCAAACTTGCCGCCGACGACGAATTGCGATTTTTCTTCATGCAGGACGGCAAAATATTTGCGCCATATGATGGCGGCATAGACATGATTCTCGAAACGCCAACGGCGGCGAATGCGCTAAAGACTCAATTTCGCGACTGGCTATCTGAGGAACCTTCAGGTTTATGAATAATAGAAAATCCCCCCTCCTGCTCTCCCTCGCGCTGTTCTTCGCCGGGCTTGGCGCGGCGGGGCAGTTTGCTAAGGTGGGGGTGATTTTTGATTATGTCAGCGCGGCTTACGCGGGCGCATCCGTTACGTGGTTGGGCTTTCTGGTCTCCGGCGTGGGCATGGTGGGGCTGGTGTTTGGCTCTACGGCGGGGATTATTCTGGCGCGGATGGGCGCGCGGTCTGTGATGATCCTGGCGCTGGTGGCGGGCGCGGTGTTTTCGTTTTGCGAGAGCCTGTTGTTGCCCCTGCCCCTATTTCTGACTTTGCGGTTTCTCGAAGGGCTTTCGCATTTGGCCATTGTGGTGTGCGGGCCGGTGATTATTGCCGAGACTATGACGGGCAAAGACCGCGATTTTGGCATGACGCTGTGGTCAACCTTCTTTGCTGTTTGCTTTGCCTTTATGGCGTGGGCGGGGCGGCCTTTGGTGGAGGCTTATGGCATCGGTTCATTGTTTGTGGCGCATGGTATTTATATGGCCGTGATGGCGCTCATCATGGTGGCGCTGCTGCCGAAGGACGAGGCGCATAGCCACGCGCCGCTATCGCTCACTGACATCGTGCGCCAGCATGGCGAGATTTATGCCTCGCCGCGCATTGCTGCGCCAGCACTGGGGTTCATGTTTTACACGCTGATGTATGTGGCGATACTCTCGCTGCTGCCGCCGATGATGGGGGCGAATCAGGTGTTTGTCGGCACGGCAGTGCCGCTGGTTTCCATTGCCGCGTCGCTTACGCTTGGGGCATATTTGATTGCGCGGTATCCGGCAGTCAGCATCGTGCAAGGCGGATTTGCGATTGCGGCTTTGGCTGTACTGATATTGTGGTTTGGCTGGGGAGACCCGCCTGTAGCGATAGGCGGCGCGTTGCTCTTATCCGCCGCCGTCGGGCTGGTGCAAAGCGCCTCGTTTGCCGCCATCGGCCAGCTCAACGACGCGCCGCAAGATCAGGCCCGCGCGGCCGGCGCAATCGCCCAGCTAGGCAATGTCGGCACATTCAGCGGCACGCCTATCCTCGCGGCGCTAATAGCCAGCTTTGGCATCAACGGGCTGGCGGGTTTCGCGTTTTTGTTGTCAGTTGGAGGGATTGCCATGCACGGGTGGCTAAAAGTGCGGCGGGGCTAGTCTAAGCCCGAACAGCTTCGAGCCCTAGAGCAAAGTGCGTTTTGATAGAATCAAAACCTTCGCTCTATCCCTTGTATTGTCGCACTATCCTTAACCGCTTGATGTTCCATCAAACTTGGAAGTGCCCTAATCTTATTTTCGCCTTATTCCAGGCCGGATATCGGGTTTAGTTTAGAGATGTGATGATTTTTTAAGCAAGCAATAATTTCAACAATTAACAAAACACGATTATTAAAAAAAGCGATGGTTAGTAGAACTCCGCAAACACTTTATAAAATTGGGATGCTGGTGGGCGGCGATTCCGTACTTGCTTTGATCGGGAAACATAAAGTGCCCATCAAGGGCGATGACTTTTCCATTGAAGAAGGAGACAACACGGACATTCGCAGTTATTTTGGCAATAAACTGAAAGTGTTTCATCGCGGCCCGCGCATTGAACAGCAGACGCCGGGCGCTGCTTTGCCTGCGGCACCAAACCTTGGAAAAGCGGCGCTTACATATGATCCAATTCAAAGCATGAGTTGGACGCAGGTTGATATACGCGGCCAAAAAATGTTTCACACCGAAAAGCGAATACCGGAGAGATCGATTTTTGGAGAAGCTGCCAATGACGCCCTTGAGCGCGGCGGTGTTACGCCGCAGCCCTTGTCCGCTTGGACCCACACACGCCCTGACCATTTGAACTTTGAACAACGCCTTGACAAAGAACTGCGGGTGCCGGGCTATCCGGGCGTGAACAAAACGCACACTGCATTTGAATCCGCAGCGGAAATATTTGCAAGAACGATTGGACCTCTCAAAGTCACGCGCAAGCTAGGGGAGCCTGTTCCGCGATCTAACAGCCTGATAAGTGAATTGCATTTGGGCTTCGTTTTGGAAGGAGCGGGCGACACGCTTCATCATTTTATTCACCGTCAGTCCTATTTTGCCAACGATGGTGCAAGGCACGGCGACGATATGGGAATTGTCAAGTTTTTGGAGGAACAGCAGCGTCGCATTGAAAATGGTCTGCCCACTTTTGCCGACAAGGTGACCAAGATCGGGAAAGCTGGATATGGAGACGACGTTGACGAGTTTGATGGCGAGTATGCGTCCGTTGCTGATGGCTATTTGAATTATATTCACAATAATAAGCTCAGGCTGATTGAGGCGAATGGCGAGCCAGAAATTGGTGATGATAGAATGCGAACGACAACTCTCCAGAATGCGTTGCGTTCGATTTCGCAGGAGACCATTGGCTCCGAAAATAACGCGTCAGCCGCGCTGGGTGAAAGGTCAAGGACGCGTGGGTCCGGTCGAGCGGACTAGTGTTATCGCCAGCCATGAACAGCGGACGGGCTTATTGTCATGCCTAATTACCAATGGCGTCAGCCCGGCTGCCAGTTGGGCGCTGCCAGCTCAAAATTCTCAAACAAAAACCCCGGCGCGACGGTGCAGCTTACAAGCGTCCAATCATATTTGATTGGTCGCGCGTCGGCACGGAAAACCGGTTCCCACTTTTCCTCGCCGCGCTCCAGCGTCTCCGCCGCCTGCCACCATCCGGGCGGCACAATCAGCTGCGGTCGCTCGCCAGCGATGAGGTCCATGCCCAGCACATGATGCGTTTCGGTTTTGCCGTCTTCAGAAAGTTTAAGCTTTAGTGGCGCGCCAGCATGGAACAGCCAGACTTCGGATGAGCCGTGGACCTTATGCCAGTGCGACGGCTTTCCGGATTCGAGCAGGAAGTAGATGGCTGTGGAATGGCCGCGAGCATCCGGGCCAGTGTCGCGGAAAGTTTGGGCGAACCAACCGCCCTCGGGGTGCGGGGTTAGGTTGAGGAGGGAGATGATGGTGGCGGGGGTGAGCATGGTTCTATTTTCTTTCGCTTTCCGCCTTAAACGCGGCTATCGCGTCCGTGGCGATGTCTCGCGGAATCATGCGCAAGCTGCGGCCATCAAAGGGCAAATGTTTCATTTCATTTATTACCAAACTGGCAAGGGCGAAGGCTTGTGCGCGGTCGCGGCGGGCTTTCGCGGCTCCCCGTTCGAGGCGTTGCGATAACCAATATTTGTGGATTGCAAAGATTCTCGGATCGGGGACTGACATCAAAAGAGGCATACCTTTGGCATCGATAACGGGCTGTTCAAAAGACTGTGCGTTTTCGAGCCATACCAGTCCGCCGATTGGCGAGGGCTGTATATCGCCCTGTCCGGCCTCAAATGGCTCGTTCACCCACGGCGGATTGCGTTGCGAGCGGATGATATCAACCAAGAAGCCATCGCGGTTGCGCGCACGAAATGGCTGGCTAGTCACTTCAAATGAGCGATCGGCAGAACGCAGCACGCCGATGAGCGTTTCCTGCTCCAAATCAACGCTGGCAATAAAGCGTAGCGGCGCACGGTGATTGAGTAAAAGGTCAATGTCCTGCGTGGAGGTTAGCCCGCTGTCGAAGGTTACAGCGGCCATCGCTTCGTAGGCGTAAAGCGCATGTGTACCGACGATTTTGACGCGTGCCGAGCCTATTCCAGCATGGGCGAAGGCACGGATGACTTCTGCAGAAATGACCGGAATGCGCGCAATTTTGCGGGCGACATTGGTCGCCCCTTGCATTGCCATCTTGGCTTTAAGGGAGGCGAGGCGCAGTTTCACATCGGCCCGCGCTTTTAGAAAATTGTCACGGAGCGCCTCTGTTTCCGTTGACCGGTGGCCCAAGGTGGTTTGCACACGCTTGCCGTAGTCGTCGTAGGTCGAGCGGTGGAGATATTCGGTGCCCCTCGCCTTCATCCACACCATCGACCCCCGCGCCGAGCGCTCGCGGTGCAGAAGCTCTTTCAAGGATTCGAAAGTTTGCATAGTGTCAGCAAACTCGCGGGCCTGAATCATATCGAATGGTTCGTAGGACATAGGGTGTTTTAACAGTTGATTGGATTTTTTGCAATGATTGTTAAAACATGTGTTTGTTGTGCGACGTAGGCTAAGCGAGGTGCAGGCGGGGCGAGGTTTAGGAGGGAGATGATGGTGGCGGGGGGCGTGGGGTATATGAATATGAGAGAAAGCGGAAAGGCAAGGCACTTACATCTGGTTCAGCTATGCGATTGACTTGCACTACTTGGGGTTACAAATGGGTGAAGTTAAATGAGCATTATCAAAGGGAAATTACAGTGGCAATTTTTTCTCGAAGACAAATACAACACATGCTAGATCACTTAAGGTTTTGCGAAATTTCGACACGAAGCGTACGTGGGCAGCTTAATGGTAAAGAGCTGGGTAGTGTGTTGCCCGCAATAAATGAACTTGCGATTATTCACGAACTTTCAAAAATGGAAGGCACCAACGCTTATCCAAACTTAGTCGGATCAGATAAAAAGCCGGAGGCTTTTTCTTCTACCCTGTTCTCGGGTCTCGATACCTATATCGAAGTAAAATCCGTTTCAAATGGACATCTGAATGGCGCAGCCGCAATGAAAGCTGTGTGTCGAGGAGTAGGGGAAGTGTCTAACAATATCGTGGCGGATTCGGCACGGCATCTCAAATTCTTCTTTCATGAAAAATCTGAATCTATGAGACGCCGCAGATTAGCGCGGGCACCTATTGATATGGTTGCAAATCAAAACCAAAACAGATTAGAAAAATGGCTGTTTAGCGAAGATAAGAAAGACGGCATTACGCTGCAAGACGCCGACAATAGCTGCACCATTTCGTGGAAAGAAATTGGAAGTGATTGGTTGGATTTCTGGTCAACCCTGCCATCCGAAGCCGGAGATGTCGAAGAAAATCCAATCTATCGAGCATTGACTGAAGCAGCGACACAAATAAACACTGAAAATGTGGCACACAATCGCTGCGTAATTGTGGTTGATGCTGGTTCGTATGTGCTTTCAGAACCCAATAGACTGAACCCTCAACAAAATACTTGGGGCAACAAGACACCCGCTACCGGTCCTTACAGCGCGCGACAAATTGCCAACCATTTCATCCAAAAAACGGGTCGCGTTGACGTCATTATCTTCCTCTATGTAAAGTATGAATCTACTTCTCTTTTTGGTATTGGCAAACAGAATTTGGTTTGGAATTTTTCACTTGTCGATAGACTGGACAAGCCAGAGCTTTCAACAGTTGGCGTCACTAAGTTTGTAAACTCACTGCCCAAACCAAGACTTATGCCAGCTTCAGCACGCCAAATTATTGAGTCTGGTAAGTTTTGCTCGAAAAAACGGTCTATACATTTCAAGATTCCAACGAGTTGGAAAATGGAATTTCGAAAGGAGATTTTTACAATGAAATTATCGCGAAACTTGTTGGTCTCGCTTATCACGGGAGAGCTCACTCAGGATGAATTCCAAGCGAAATGTGGTTTGGACAACATAAAGAAATTCAAAGAAATGATAGCAAAGGGTTACTCAGTTAGAGATCTTAAATTTGAAAATAGTGGACTGGCCGATGACGATGATGCCTTTGAGTTTGTGTTGAAACCAGACGCAGCTTTGTCGGATTTCAAGTCAACACCAAAACCCAAATAATTCACTTGCAATCAGTGAGTTACACTCCCATCTACTAAGGGTGAGTGTTTAGCCTAACAGGTCTGCAGGGGTGGGGTTCAATGGTAATCCCCCCCTTTTTAGCGGGGTTTATTTGTAGAATTTACGCGGTGATTTGCGTTGTGATTTGTCGGTTCAATTTCTGGGCGGGTGTAATGCCG
>JAYSWX010000119.1:0-20710 GCA_043717855.1 Phyllobacterium sp. | reverse complement strand
CTTGGTGTTGTCATAGACGAATAACTAAAGCGGATCGTTCGCGTGTCATATTCAGCCGCACCCTGCATACCCAGCGAATAGGCTTCTTCCGCAAATTCAATCGCATGTTCCTCACCGGTTTTCCGGTCACGAATAACAATGCGTGGCAACCCGTCCTCGCGTTCCATGCGCACCAAGTGGTCGCGGTAAGCCGAAACGTTGATAATCAATTTATCCGCCTTGTGCGGCACTAAGTCCATCCAGTTTGCGGGCGAGGGATCGCTGGCAGGCGCAACACAAACTTTGAAATCCTTGGCACCGTCAGCATTGGTGAGAATATAAAACTCATCGCCGCCTTCACTTATGGAATATTGAACCCCTCGTGTGCGAGCCGCGATAAGCCTTGGCTTTGCTGTGGGATCATTGGCTGGCATGAAGTGATACTCAGAAGTCTCATGGTCGCCGGTACTGATGAATATGTAGTCGTTGAGCATACTGCCACCGACGCCCAAGAAAAAACCGGCATCAGACTCCTCAAAAATAACCTTATCGTCGCCTTGAGGTGTGCCTAGCTTATGGTAATTGATAGCGACCGGTCGGTGTGCTTGGTCCAAAACAGAATAGAAAAAGCCGTCGGCGCTGGCGTCAAACACGCCGCCGCCGCCTGTATCGCACACGCGGTCGTCCAAGTCTTTGCCGCTGGCAATATCGCGTACCAAAATAGTATAATATTCTGAACCCGCATCGTCATAGGACCAGATCAGTTTTTTATGATCCTGCGAATGCTCAATTCCGCCTAGGCTAAAAAACGCCTTGCCTACGGCCTCGCTATCGCCATCGAATAATATGTGCTGCTCACCGCCTTCACGCGGAGTGCGGAAATAGCGTGGATGCTGCCCGCCGATCACATAAGACGAGCCATACGCAAACGGGCCGTCTTTGAACGGTATGGATTGATCATCCTCTTTGATGCGGCCCTTCATTTCGGCAAACAGTGCCTTTTGCAGGTCCACAGTGTCAGCCATCATCGCCGTTTGATAGGCGTTTTCAACTTCCAAGTGGCTGCGAATGCCGGTGTCAAGCACGCTGGAGTCACGAAACATTGCCTGCCAGTTATCAGCCCGCATCCACGCATAATCATCCGTGCGGGTGATGCCGTGACGCGTGTCAGAAACACTGCGTTTAAGAGCGGTCGGAGCCGCGAGACTGGTATTGAAGGTGCGTTTTTTCATGGGTTGTCCAAAGGCTCTCTATGCAAAGCAAATTATTTTTTATGCAAATAGGGCTCACATGGAAAAGGCGCAATGGCCTTACTCACACCCTTGAGCACTTCCACGCTTGATGGAATATTAAGCGGTTAAGGATAGTGCGACAAAACAAAGACTTAGAGTTTGAATTTTGAATCTATCAAAACTCATTTCGTTCAAGTGGAATGAATTTGACATTGGCATCCCGTTTGAAATCACTCCATTTGAAAGCACCTGCGAGGTGCGAATGTCAAATTCAAAAAGTCCACTAGAATCATATGCTTGCTAGTGGTTTTGTTGATTCCAACATTCGCTTACGAGGTTGATACAAACGGGATGCGAATGTTAGAATCAAAGCACTAGAGATTTCGTGCATAATATCGAGCGTAAGCAAAGTCCTTACCCCTCGTCCTTCTGAAAATTCATCGCCGTACCATTCATGCAGTAACGCAGGCCCGTTGGTTTCGGCCCGTCGTTAAACACGTGGCCAAGGTGGGCGTCACAGTCCGCGCAGCGGATTTCTGTACGGGTGGTGAAAAAGCCCTTGTCCACATGCTCCGATACTGCATCCTTCGTTTCCGGCGCATAAAAGCTCGGCCAGCCGGTCCCCGAATCAAATTTCGTTTCAGAACGAAATAAGGGCTTGTCGCAGCACACGCACTTATATGCGCCAGCCTCGTGATTATCCCAATTGGGTCCGGTAAACGCGCGCTCCGTACCATGTTTGCGGGCAACATAATATTGCTCGTCAGTGAGCTGTTCACGCCATTGAGCCTCAGTCTTGCTGATTTTAATCGGCATAGGGTTACTCCCGAAAATTTTCTATTAGCTCCGATATAAGCTTTGAAAAGGCAATTTACAGCTTAAAATGCAAGTCTTCACGCGAACGTGCATTTTAATGTCTATTTTAAGCGAGACAGTCACTTCGCCGCCCGACTGTCTGTTACGCAGCGTTAATATGCTGATATCCGGCAAGATAAATAAAGCTATTGATTGAACCATATCTTATTACGTGAATTTAATCGTCTGTTTGGCGTCAATGTGTGCAATACATCTTGAGTTTTTTGATTAACAATACAATTGAATTGACAAGATCAAATATAAAGAAAATAAGAAATCCGTTGATCGCGCTCAATAATTTTTATTGCTCGATCAAAATTGGGGCGCAAGGCGCAGAGCAGTCACCTAATAAGACTGAACATAATAGAGTGAATGGAAAAATACATGTCCGATAGTGAATATGATGCAAACAGCCGCCATGAAATGCTGATGGGGCTAACTGCCGAAGTAGTTGCTGCATATGTCAGCAATAATTCAGTGCCCGCCGCCGATTTGGCTTCATTGATTTCAAATGTTCATGCGGCGCTTGGCAATATGGGCGGTCCGGTCGAGCCGGCGCCCGTGCTCGAAAAACAGAAACCGGCAGTGAATCCGAAACGTTCGGTACACGAAGAATATATTATTTGCCTTGAAGACGGTAAGAAGTTCAAATCCTTGAAGCGTCATCTTATGACGCATTACAAATTGACGCCTGACCAGTACCGCGAGAAGTGGGAACTTGATCCAACATATCCAATGGTGGCACCGGCATATGCCGCAGCGCGTTCAATATTGGCACGTAAGATTGGTCTTGGCCGCAAGCGTAAAATCGTCAAGTAAATTCCTAATTGAATTTTAAGGCGGCCCCGACAGGGGCCGTTTTTATTTGGCCTCCAATGTTTTTATGGCCGTGTAAAGTTGAATATGGCGGCTCACGCTATAGAGATAAGAGCGGGCCTTGTGCAGGCGTCGCTCGCGCTCCAACTGCTTAGCTATTTGCGCTTTGAATATTTCGCGCTCAGTTTCACTTAACTCTTCAAGCTTTGCCGAAAATTGACCGCTTCGCGCATTCAGTCCGTATGTATCTCGTACGTCGCCCGTAGTGTTTCCGTATCTGTCCCGCACGATGTTCGTGCGTTCGTCGGGTAGATTGCGACCTCGCCGTTGCCTTATCGCCTCACGTAAAAATTGAGTCTTTGTCACAGTTATTGTTCCTCACAGTAAAATTGTGAAGGACATTCTCAGCCCTGCCGCCACGGTGTGGATAGAATGGTCAAAAATAAATTTCTATCCACGAATTTTTACTAAAAAGGCAGGCTTGACTTCAAAAATTTCTTTTCTTTTTTTCGACTCTCAGTATGTTAAATAATTTATATATATCAATTACATAGATATAAATGCGAGTGCAACAACAATAAAATATCGCACTCAAAAAAGAATTTTATCCTAATATTTTTGTGATTTTTATCCACGGAACCACATCTGGTATTAAAAGAAAATATTCCTAATTTAATCAGGAGATTTCAGTGCAATACCAAATTAAACAAACCGAATCCAACGAACGTGCATCATTTAAGGACATGCAATTGGCATTCTCCGGGCGCTTTGGACGTTCCAACTCACTTACGGATGAAAGAATCATCTCAATTTGTGATGGTATTACGGACATATTGGCAGCCTGCTTCTCAGTCCCAAGCAGAGACCTACGCTCCCGTGATCGCATCCACACCTCAATCTGCCGTGTCCGTCAAATTGGTATGTACGTCGCCCACGTGGCATTGGGTTTAAGTATGACCGAAGTCGCGAAAGGTTTCGGCAGAGATCGAAGCACAGTTGTGCATTCCTGTCACCTGATTGAAGATATGCGGGACGAACTGGAGTTTGACCGCATCGTTGGCGTCTTTGAGCGTATCACGCACGCTGCATTCGGCAAGAATTCCGGAGAATAATTATGGAAAACCTGACCAAGACGAACGCGCAGCCGCGCGACTACACCGACTTGCTCTTATTTTTAGCAGGTAGTCCCAATGTACTATCAAGTCCCAGCACTGGAACAATTATCTTGGAGGCAGGTAGAAATCATAGGAAAATCAGTACGGTAGATATCGCTTACTTGGCCGAAAAGGGACTTATTGTCCGTTCCGGAAAACAGATTATGCTGTCAAAGTGTGGCTATCAATTGCTTTCAGCAGGCGCTTCGAGAACAGACGTCGCCATTATAGCACGAATGCTGGGCAAGGAATCCTGTGTCGTTGCGATGAACATTGCGGAATCGCCGTTAGGCGGATTGGCCCGAAGAAAAGCGGCGGACGGCTCAAACTTCTTATCGCAAAGCCAATTTGACGCCGGTGAGCGCATCCGTGAGGATTTTACCCACGCAATGATTATGCCTCGCATCTCCGCTAACTGGCAATCCGACGTTTCAAGTGACCAGCGTGGTGGTAATGAAAACGGCATAGAAGATGTTACCAACTCAATAATTGTTGCGCGCGCTAAGTTTGACGCGGCGTTCACGGCTCTAGCCGGAGATCTAAGTGGCGTAGTCGTTGATATTTGCTGCTTTTTGAAAGGCTTTGAACAAGTAGAGCGTGAGCGGGGCTGGCCAAAACGCTCGGCAAAATTCATGTTGAAAGCAGGTTTGACAGTGCTGGCAAATCACTATTTTCCGCAAATGCCGATGACAGGACGGCGCGAGCGCCATTGGGGCGTAGAGGGCTATCGCCCAACGATCAGTTGAGAGATAATGCTCCCGCCGGTGCACTCAGTGCATCGGCCGCTTCGCGCTGTATGCGTTGCACCATTGAATTCAGGCCATTGGAGCGTTGAGGCGAAAGATGTTGGTCAAGGCCCAGCGTTTTTAGTATCGCCATGGCGTCAGTTCGTCCAATAACCGATGCTTCATGTCCAGAGTAAATAGCAATCACAAGCGCTACCAGCCCGCGCACGATATGTGCATCGGAGTCACCCTTGAACGATACAATCGGATCTGTCCCATCGCCCTTATATGTTTCCAGCCAAACTTGACTCACGCAGCCAGCCACCTTGTTAGCATCATTATGCGCCGCCTCCGGCAATGGCTCGAGTTCGCGTCCAAGGTCGATAATATAGCGATAGCGATCTTCCCAGTCGTCAAGAAGTTCAAAATCAGAAATGATGGTTTCCAGAGACATAAAGACAAAGCGCTCCTTTAATGAAACTTTGCATATAGAGGTCAACTTGGTGTGAACAAGCCTATTTTTTGACGCTGCCGGTAATTGTTTGCCTATCGGTATCGTATGCTGACCCGTTGACAGCGGCAAGTGCGGTGGAAACGCTGTGTTCAGCATTTGTCACCATTTGAGCTAAGAACGCTCTGCCAGTCTGGCAAGTAGAGCTGTTGCGTGCACAAAAGCTTCCCAAATCGGATACTGTCGCTTGCACTGCATTGACCAACATCATCGGTCGAATTTCACCGTTATACACACCTTGGTTACGCGCACCGGGCAAGACTGCGACAAGCAGTGTACCCCAAAAAGCGAGACGGAAAACCAGTCTAATCATGGCGTCATAATCCTTTGAAGTCTCGGGCGGCATCGCCCGTCTTGCTTCGTCAATAATATGAATCATTTGATTTAAGGTTTAAGCGAATCAATTAAAAAGGCCCGCCCACATTCCAAAATCGACGTAATATGCGTTCTGTTGGCATGTAACTTACTGAAAAATATGATTTTATCTTAAAAATACGCTTCGCTCAGGCGACATGAGTGCCAGAACGAATTGTTTACTATAAGTATTAGTTTTTGCTGTTTATATAGAAAAAGGCCCATTTACCGCGCAGGAAACTTCAGCCGACGCACCAACCTTATTCATTCATTAAATCGAGAGTGCGAAGGTCATCGCACAGATAGAGTGCCGTGACTTCGGCAAGAGTATGAGTGCGTAAAGAGTGGCAAGATTTATTCGTCTTCTCAAATCCGTCAGCAATGCCTTCGCTGCGATGTGCCTGCGCTGGGTCAATGAAAATGTCATTGATCCCTCGCAGCGCCGGGAGCACGCCCGCCTTTTCGGCTTTCTCTTCGTAATTCCTCCATTTGCTACGCTGTTCATTGTCTCGAACACTGCGCACATACCGTCTTTAACCGTTGCGTTACCACTGCTGGTTATGGCATTTGCACTGCCTGTCTTGGCGGCATCTTGGCTCTCATTAAAGGGCACAACCTTAGCCCGCAGTGTAATCACTTTGCTTGCGCCGTCTGGCGCGTTCCTGTTGCTGACACAAAACTCTTTTGCGCCAAATGCAACGATGCTATTGCTTTTTGCCATTATCTTCTTTGAAGTTCTTCACAAGAATATTACCTTCAAACTTGGCGGCTCGGCTGCCGAAACGCTCTGCGTTGTAAGCTTTCTGGCGAGCAAATTGTCTTCACTTGAAGCGCCGCAAACTTTCTACAGTCTGCTGCCGGTAGCGCTGCTTGCCATGCTTTATGCGGTCACAGTCAAGCCGCAAGTCGAGGCTGTAAAGGCCGAAGTCACTGATAGTTTTGATAGTTTTGATAGTTTGGCGGCGCTTGTCGCACCGCACAACGCGTTCTTAATTGCAATTGACCGGACTGGCTCGGTAACTAATCTGTCGAGCAATACAGAGACTATTCTTTCCGTTACAGCAGAAGAATTGGCGAGTGGCGGGCTGGTTTCGCGCGTTCATGTCGCCGACTTGGTATCATTTATGTCTGCGCTGGATGCGGTGCGTTCCGGTTTGCCACAGGTGGAAACTAGAATTCGCCTCAATCGCGGGGGTGGTACCGAAAGGAAGCTGCCCCAATGGTTGATGCTGAATATTTCTGCCATTCCAAGCGGTCATTATATCCATCTCTTAGGCCGCGTTGATGAACGGGCAGAGTCCGTCTCTGGGCCCGGCACCGACCATGATCTAGGTGTGAACTCATTGGCCATAGTTAGCCATGAATTGCGCACGCCACTTAATGCAATTGTTGGCTTTACTGATCTTCTGCGTCAGGAAATGTTTGGCGCTTTAGCAAATCAGCGGCAGCGAGAATACATCGAACTCGTTCACCAGTCCGGGCATCATCTGCTTGAATTGGTAAATGCTTTGTTGGATATGTCCAAGCTTGAAAGCGGCTCGTATGAATTGACGCCCGAGGCGTTCGTGCCATCCGAGGCAGCAAGCTTTGCAATTGCGATGGTTTCTGCTCAAGCCCAGGCCAAGAAAATTGGTTTGGATTTCATTCCATTGACCGCTTTTGAAGAGTTTAAGGGCGACCGGCGCATCAGTCAGCAAATTCTTATCAATTTACTCTCCAACGCGGTAAAGTTCACGCCCGAAAACGGTCATATCCGGCTCTCTGTTGATCTTGACGTTGATCGCTTGATGTTGACTGTTGAGGATAGTGGCATCGGGATGGCAGCCGACAAGCTATCTAAGATTGGTACGCCTTTTTATCAGGCCCATGGCGGTCATGGCCGCTGCTTTGAAGGCGCTGGCCTTGGCCTTGCGTTGGTTAAGCAATTAGTGCGTCTGCATGGTGGCGCCTTTGAAATTTCAAGTGAAGTAGGTCAGGGTACAAAGGTGAAAGTCGCCTTGCCACCGCTTGCGCTGCCTAAGTCCAATGTATCGCCGCTCCATCCGGTAGCTAGCGACGAGTCTGTTCGTATTATCCGAATTGCTAAGGAGCGCGACTATGAAACGCAACGCCAAACAGCTTAAGCGTCAACCAACTTATGGTGATGTCGCCGGGCATTTTGTAGCCGTCGCCGCGCAGAAAATGGCCGAAAATCCAACGGCTACCGGCGGCTCCGTTGCATTTGCAGTTGTGATGTTTTTTGTGTCTTCCAATGCATTGTTCTATCAACCAATGGCGCACAAGGATGCTTTTTTTACAACGCGCTCTATGGCTAACTATCACGCACCGGCCTTGCCTAAGCCGATTTCCATGGGCCGCATCTCAAACGGCAAGACGGACACTTTCGCCATCACAGATGACAGTCAGCCGGATGTTGCTACCGCCGATTCCACTTTGGCCAGCGTGCAGTCCGCTTTGGCCCAGCTTCAAATCTATTCCGGCTCAATTGACGGCATAACGGGTCCAAAAACCCGTGCCGCGATTACTGAATTTCAAAAACAAGCCGGGTTAGAGCCAACCGGCGAAGTTAATCCGACGCTGATCGACGCTATTCGCACGGCGTCCATCCCTGCGGTCAAAGTACCGATGCCTAAGCCGAAGACACCCAAACCGGAAGCTTTTCCAGCGAACGATACCAATGGCCTATCGTCCAAACAAATCAGTCTTGTGCAGGCAGGCTTGAAGTCGTTTGGCAATGATAACATCAGTATCGACGGCAAGGTCGGCGATGACACGGTGGGCGCTGTGCGCGAGTTTCAATCACTCTTCAAAATGGAGGTGACAGGCCGGCCGGATCAGCAGCTATTGGCAAAGCTCAAAGAAATCGGTTTGGTTGCACGCTAGATGACTTCGCGATAGGTCGTTGACATGTCGCGCTTAACGTCAGATTTTTTCATCTCAGCCATGCTGCGCACTGTTACTTCGCGCGGAGATTACGCGACGATTGTGAAGAAAGGCGCCAGCCAAGCAGGCGCGATATTTATAGTTATTCGCGGAAGGGCTGGTCAAATATCCCTCTATTGTCCAGCGCCCCAACAGGCATATAGCGAAGATAAAGGGCGATTATTCCTCAAAAATGAAATGGTGATAGACGATATTGCTCTTGATGCATTTATGACCAAAGAGAGTCGGTTCGATTCGGATTACTGGTTGATCGAGCTGGAGTTATCGCAAAGTGACGCAGAACTTCCATTCGCTATTATCCGCTAATCGCGGTTTCTTGGGAGTTACGATCTTGATTGTAACCCTTGCGTCGCAGTTCTAGTGAAATCTCATCGGCCTTCCATTGGCGTAGCATTTCAGATGCTTGTTCGATGCCCATTGCTTCGAAACGGTCCTTGAACAAGCGTATCTCTGTGCGATTGGTGGCAATAGCCGGATAAAACACCGAGCAGATAAGGTAGGCATCGCCAGTGAGAATTGAGTTTGCGCGCAGTGCTGTGGCCAGTTCGGAGGATGATGGTCGCCGCAGCAATCTGAGTGCTCGCGCATATCCCAGACCGCAAACATCTGCCATGGCAGTTGCAAATAAGCCCTCATCCTCGTTCAGTGCCAACCTTACCAGTCTTCCCTTGTTCACTTCCATTGGTGACTCTAGCGGTCTTGAACTGATCGGGGCATGAATGGCAGAGTCAACCATAATTCCGCGCAAGAGACCAATCGCGTCATCAACGGATACCGGCTTGATATTTTTCAATTGATTTTTGCCGTACGCGTCAGTTGCTTCGCTGTCTTTGCGAGACACGCGCTCAATCACCAGCGGATCCTCCACCAGAGCAAGCGCTTCAATAACGTCGTTTGGCAGGTGATGGCGGTGTGCTATCACCCTAGCGTGCTGTTTGCCTTGTTTTCCAATAATATTCACCAGATCAACAGCAGAAAGCACAGGTGTACGAAGTAACAGTGTCGCGCATATTTCAATCGGTTCAGCACAAATCAACTTCACAAGGCGCACAGGTGCCGAGCGGGATTCTGCCAGCGCTGCTGCCACAAATCGTTTTGTTTGCGGTGTAGCTACGCTCAAAATGGGCGCGGCAAGATCTTCGATTTGATTGCAATCACGAATATTTGGCTTTGAAAGCGCAACAAATGCCGAAACTGCCGCACGCAAAATCTCATCTTTGCGGTTTGCATTACGAGTGCCCTCAAGGGTTCGATGTTTTTCCAAAATTGGACCATTCTCCAGAGCAAAAAACCGATTTTTCAAGACAAAAATTCCACGATAACTGTTGAATAAACAATATACCGGGACATGTTAGCAATCTGTTAACCCTGTTAGTTCCACAACAGAAAAATGAACATGTCGCCTTGTGCGGTGGAACGATTATCATGGCAAATATAATAGCTTTGAAAGAAATGAGCGACCGCAAGCCAAAGCCGGTTCCGGGCGGGGCGGTTGGCGATTTTCAGCTGTTATTCTTCACAGGCGTCCGCTACGAACACCAAATTGCTTCAGCGCCCGCAAAGCCAGCGCTCAAACGCATTTCAAAACTTAGTCTGAAAAAGGCGTAAGGTCCTTGAGCGAAATGAATTTTGATAGATTCAAAATTCAAGCTCTAAGTCTTTGATTTGTCGCGCTATCCTTAACCGCTTGAGTTTCTATCAAGCTGGGAAGTGCTCTAGTGACCTTAAAACGCCTCGCATCCCGCATTGCTTACAAACTTGCGGGCGCTCGCCTCATAGCTTTGGTCTGGCACAAACGCTCTCAATACGACAAATCCTTTATCGACATCAGCCTCGGCAACAATTGATTTCGCCAGTTCGGCTGGCATGTCATTTTGTAGCTCAATCAATTGCAGTGGTGTCGCAATGGCGATATTGAGAACTCCATCAGTAGCAATATGGTCGTTTAGCGAAAAAATATTCTCGCCGTGCCTGTTAAAAATTGAGATCGACCAAAATGGCGGATTTCCTTGGCCAAACAGCAAAACCGGTCCGTCACGCAATGAAAAGAGGCAGGCGGCTGTAATAAAGCGCGGGTCAAGAACGCGCATCGATGCTGCTATAGGCGAACCCGGTTCGATAACGGCAAAGGTTTCTGGTTCCGTCAGCGTTGCCAGCCGGGACCAAGCGTCATTCTCTGAAACCTGAGGCACAAGTAACAATGTAGCGATATGCACCAATCCTGCACCGACTATCCCGATTATCAATGAATATAGCAGCCTACCCATTACACCTTACTTTCGTTACAGATGGGAAAGCGGTGTCAACCAAACCCTTGTTGGTAGCGACAGGGGAGTCATAAAGCGTAAAAGTTAGAAGGAAGTCACCCGTCGCTGGAACGGCAATCCAGTTATCGGGCCGGGCGGATGCCGCAATAGAAATAGTGAAGCCACCATTAGCCGCGTAGAGTATTGATTGCGAATGAAGCGACGTTGGCCAAGATTTATCGGCAATGCTTACCGGTACTTGATTTTTGCCGACTGCATACATTGTCCACACACGGGCGGACGGACTTTGGCCGGATACACGGTAACTGCAATTTCCAGATAAATTGAAACCGTCACTGTCTTTGTCTGCAAAAAAAACCACACCTTCAGCCGCGCCGAGCGAGAGCGATCCATCCCGCGCCAATTGAGCCTTTGCATAAGGGTCGGCCTCTGAAGTGCCCGCTTGCGGATATGAGGTCCAGCCGCCGATCGTTACTTTGCCAAATTGGTCGCTGCCGCCAATGGCATACCAAGTCAGCCACGCGCCCCCGCCGAGCGCAACGGTCAGAATTATTGCCATGTTTATAATGGTCTTGAACATCAAAAAGCGTAGCTCTGCATAACTTTTTGCATTCTATTGGCCAATCGCAGAAACAGTAAGATCAGCTGCTGGCGCGGTTAGCGTGGATGCATAGCTAAAGGCATCACGTAGCTTAAGGAGAATTCGTTGTGAAGCAGCGCTAAGAACAGCGGGCCTCGTCCGAACAGTGTTGGCCAAAATTTCATTGGTCTTTTCAGGCGTTATTTTTGTGTCCGCAACAAGCTTAGGCACTACCTTATCGGGGAACGGCTTTTCAAGGCCAGGTATTGGCTTTAACTCAACATTTTGATGTGCATATGCCATTAAACGTTGCCAAGTCATTGCGGGCAGAGTGCCGCCTGTCATCTTTTCGGTTGTTGTAAAATCATCGTTGCCGAACCAAACCGCAGCCAGATAATTGCCCGTAAAACCAACAAACCAAGCATCGCGATAGGACTGTGTGGTGCCCGTCTTGCCTGCAACACGCATTCCCTCAATTGCGGCCCGTTTGCCAGTGCCCCATTCAGGAATTTGAGCCAGCATCGTGTTCATGGATACAAGCGCTTGCTCACTGATAACGCGGTTCGGTTTGGGGCTATCCTTTGCAAAATCCCACAGCACCTTACCATCGCCTGAAAGAATTTGGGTGAAAGCATGACGCTTTCCCGCAAAACCACCGGTAGCAAACGGCATATAGCCGGTAGCTTGGTCCATAACCGTCATACCAGAAATGCCCAGACACATAGTTTTGTGCAAACTAACCTCAGACTCAACGCCAAATGCTTTTGCCGTTGCCGCGATTTTTGTTGTTGTCAGCTTCATCGCCAATCGCACTGGCACAGTGTTGATCGACTTCACCAACGCAGTCGTTAAATCCATTTTGCCGGAATAGCCCCGCGTATAATTTTGCGGCGACCACGTGCCCCAGCTTACCGGCGCATCGGACACAATTGATTGGGGCGTATAACCATTTTCCATTGCGGTGGCATAAACATATGGCTTGAATGAGGATCCAGCCTGCCGCAGCGCTTTGGTAGCACGGTTGAACTGGCTTACTCCATAATCACGCCCGCCCACCATGGCACGCACGGAGCCGTCAACATCCATCATAACAATTGCCGCCTGCGTTACTTTATACTGCTCACCAAACTGCCTTAAGTGAAACTCGGCAGACTCTTCCGCCGCAGCCTGCAAATCCGTATCGACTGTTGTGCGAACCACAAATGACTTTTGTGGCAGGTTCACAGCCACTTTTTTTACCTCATCAAAAGCCCAATCCAGAAAGTAATCCGGGCTTTTAAACGTCGCACGATCCACCACGGATGCTGGATTACGCCGCGCTGCGATCACTTGGCCCTCAGTCATAAACCCGGCCTGAACCATATTGGTCAGCACTTCATTGGCGCGGGCGCGCGCCGCAGGCAAATTATTATGCGGTGCATATTTGGTGGGTGATTTGAACAACCCTGCCAGCATTGCAGCTTCGGGCAAGGTTACGTCTTTAATATTTTTATCGAAATAAAACTCGCTGGCAGCCAGAATACCAAACGCGCCGCCGCCCATATAGGCGCGGTCAAGATAGAGCTGTAAGATCTCCTTCTTGCTCAAGTTCGCTTCAAGCCATATCGCCAAAAATGCTTCCTTGATTTTGCGCTCCAAGGTGCGCTCGTTGGTCAAAAACAGATTTTTTGCCAACTGTTGTGTGATCGTCGAGCCACCCTGCACAACAGAATGCGCCCTCAAATTTTCACTGATAGCGCGGGATAGGCCAAGAAAATCAATGCCAACATGGTCAAAAAACCGCCTGTCTTCCGTTGCAAGCACCGCCTTAATCACATGGTCAGGCATTTTATCCAGCGGCACACCATCCCTGTGCAATATGCCGCGCTGGCCGATTTCAACGCCATAGCGATCAAGAAACGTCACAGAGATATCAGTTTGATTACGCCAATCTTTGGTGGTTTCTTCAAACGCAGGCAGAGCAAGAGCCAGAAGCAACACAAAACCAGCAACGCCGAATGTAAAAAGCTCGTCAGCAATTTCCACGAGGAACCGGCGAAATCCACGCACCCGCAGTCTATTTGAACGGATGGTTACGCCTTCCCAAAACTCACCAAACCAGAAACGCAAATTGTAAAGCGATGAATCCAGAACAGCGTCAAGCTCAAGCAGCTTTAAGGCTTTCTTTGGCTTGCGCAGATTTTCATCGCCAGCATCGTTCATATCAAACCAAAACCCTTTGAAAAGTCCGTCACATCAAATTCCGCCGAATTCAAGAAAAGAACGATCAATGCCCCGCGTTTTCTTTCGCGCATTTTTTGTGTTGAAACAAGTAAACTTGCCGTGGCTCGCACCCAATAGTGCAAAATAATGAAACGTACCACGTTGCCTGCGCGCGCACTTGCGCTTAAATGTTGGTTATGAGCACAGACCACCTATCTACCGACACACTTCGGATCGCCACCGCCCAGCTGAACCCCGTCATGGGCGACATTGCGGGCAACATTCTTAAAGCCAAGGATGCGTGGAGCGAAGCCCATCGCCACGGCGCAGACTTGATAATTTTCACCGAATTATTCGTGGCGGGCTATCCTCCTGAAGATTTGGTGCTGAAACCATCGTTCAGCGAAGCCTGCGAGGCAGCGGTGGCGGAGCTTGCCAAAGTGACCGTAAATGGCGGACCCGGCATCATTATCGGCCTGCCGCTACGCCGCGCCACTGGCCTGCATAACGCAATCCAAGTGATTGACGGCGGTAAAATCATTGCAGAGCGCTTTAAGGCGGACTTGCCGAACTACGGCGAATTCGATGAAAAGCGTGTGTTTCAGCGTGGCCCAATGCCCGGCCCTGTCAATTTTCGTGGCGTGCGTATCGGCATTCCGATCTGCGAAGATATTTGGGGGGAGCTCGGAGTATGCGAAACACTGGCCGAGAGCGGCGCTGAAATGTTGCTGGTCCCTAATGGCTCACCCTACTACCGCCAGAAAATCGACGTGCGCCACCAGATCGTCATCAAGCAAGTCATCGAAACAGGTCTTCCCATTCTTTATGCAAACCAATTTGGCGGGCAGGACGAGCTGGTGTTTGACGGTGCTAGCTTTGCTATCAACGCGGATAAATCTCTCGCCTTCCAAATGAGCCAGTTTGAGGAAACTGTCTCCGTCTCCACATGGAAGCGTCGCGAAAAAGGCTGGGTCTGCGAGCAAGGGCCAATGTCGATCATCCCCGAGGATGAGGAGGCCGATTACCGCGCCTGCATGATTGGCTTGCGTGATTATGTTAACAAGAATGGCTTCAAAGACGTCGTACTCGGCCTTTCAGGCGGCATAGACAGTGCTATTTGCGCGGCTCTTGCCGTCGATGCACTCGGTGAAGAGCGCCTGCGCGCCGTCATGATGCCTTACACATATACCAGCCAAGATTCGCTCGTGGATGCCAAAGAGTGCGCCGCGCTCCTCGGCTGCCGCTATGATATCGTGCCGATTTTTGAACCCGTGGATGGATTTTTGAAAGCACTTGGCCCCGTTTTTGAAGGGACCAAAGAGGGCATTACCGAAGAAAACCTCCAAAGCCGCGCCCGTGGCACGATCTTAATGGCCATCTCCAATAAGTTCGGCTCCATGGTGGTCACTACAGGCAATAAGTCCGAAATGTCAGTCGGCTATTGCACGCTTTATGGCGACATGAACGGTGGGTACAACCCGATCAAAGATCTCTATAAAATGCAAGTCTATAGTCTTGCCAGCTGGCGCAACACCCATGTGCCACCCGGCGCATTGGGGCCAACCGGCATGGTCATTCCGCAAAGCACAATCGACAAAGCCCCATCCGCCGAGCTGCGCCCGAACCAAACCGATCAGGATTCGCTGCCGCCCTATCCGGCGCTGGATGATATTCTCGAATGCCTCGTCGAGCATGAAATGAAAGTGTCTGACATCATCGCCCGGGGCCATGACAAGGCAACCGTCGAGCGCATCGAAAACCTGCTTTACATTGCCGAATACAAGCGTCGCCAAGCAGCGCCCGGCGTGAAGATCACGCGCAAATATTTCGGCAGAGACAGGCGCTATCCCATTACGAACAGGTATCGGGATAGAGGGTAGCGGTTTTCGTTTTACCATTCGCCAACGCACAAGATAGTTGCCAACTTTTAGCACTTCGATTATCGCTCATTCATGACCATTATCACACGCTTCGCGCCGTCTCCGACTGGCTATATTCACATTGGCAACGCACGGCCTGCCTTGGCTAATTGGCTTTATGCCAAGAAACACAATGGCAAGTTCATCTTTCGTCTGGATGATACGGACGTGGAGCGCTCCAAACAGATTTATACCGACGCCATCCACCGCGATCTGGCTTGGTTTGGCATTAAGCCGGATGTTTATTTCAAGCAGTCTGATAGATTGGCTTTTTACGAAGCAGCAGCGGAAAAGCTCAAGCAAAGCGGGGTGTTATACCCGTGCTTTGAATCTGCAGAGGAACTTGAGAAGCGCCGTGGCCTGCGCATCGCCCGCAAACAATTGCGCACCTATGGTCGCGAAGCGCTAAGGCTCACCAAGGATGAAATCGCAGACCTGATAGCGCAAGGCCGCACGCCGCACTGGCGCTTCCTGCTACCCAATTTTAAAACCGACCCGTTCAAGCCGGAGCGCACAGAAATTCACTGGGATGACTTGGTGCGCGGCCGCGAAACTGTCGACCTGTGCTCGCTGTCCGATCCGGTCGTCCTGCGCGAAGACGGCACGTGGCTTTATAACATCACATCCGTAATCGATGATATTGATAGCGGCGTTACGCACGTTATTCGCGGCGAAGACCATGTCACCAATACCGGCGCACAGATTGCCATGTTCATGGCCCTTGGTGCAAAAATTCCGGTTTTTGCGCACATGAACTTGCTCACCACGCTGACCGGCGAAGGGCTATCAAAGCGTACCGGCGCTTTGTCAATCGGCTCACTTGCGGAAGATGGATTTGAGGCCGCCGCCGTTGCGTCACTCGCCATTCTCACAGGCACGTCCGATGCTGTTGAAGCGCAGCCGGATTTGGAATCACTAGGCAAGATATTTGATTTGTCCCACGTATCAAAATCCGCCGCGAAGTTTGATCCTGCCGAGGTTCTCCTTCTCAACAAACAGTTGGTCCATAAAATGGACTACCCTCACGTGAAGCCGCGCCTCGATGCCTTGGGCATTGTGGGCGAGCGGGCAGAAGCGTTCTGGCTGGCGGTGCGGGGCAACATTGAAAAGGTCAAAGAGGCGGCTGACTGGTGGAATATTGTTACTGTTGCTAAGGCCGATGATGAGGCGCTTTCCGATGAGGATACGCAGTTCGTACGCGTCGCTTTCGACCTGTTGCCGACCGATTTCCGTGACATTCCCGTTTGGAAAGTTTGGACGGATGCAGTCAAAAAAGCAACTGGCAGGTCAGGCCGCAATCTGTTCATGCCGCTGCGCATCGCGCTTACTGGACGTTCACACGGCCCGGAGTTAGCAAACCTGCTTCCGTTGATTGGACGGGAAGAAACACTGGCCCGACGACCCTGATATGGCGCTGGGCGGCCAAGGTTCCGGTAGAGGTCTTAGCGCCGATCAGGTTGGCAATTGCGTCGCCATCCAGATTTCCGTCGCGGTTTTGACGTGTTTCATCGTCATCCAGCAATGATGGTTTGGTGCCGGGTAACGGCACCCACACCGCTTTTTTCATAAGCGGATCAAGGGTTTCGGCGGCATTTTGCTCTGTTGCATTACAAGTGCAGCCCGGTGTGCCGTTAATTCCATCCACGCGATATTTGAATGCGGTCGCGGTTGAGGCATAAGGTTCCTTCGCCAGACTTACCATCTGCTCGGGCTCTTCATCCGGCACGCTGTGGTAAAACAGCTGGGTTTCAGCTGCAGGGCACATCGAAGCGCAGGCTTTTTCGTCTACCGGAAAATGGCTGCTGACCGTGGAGAACGACACCGGAAAATAGTAACCGTCGCAAGTTCTCACACATAAGGTGCGGTAAAGTCCAGTCGGCCCTAACGAGTCCAATGTTATGGATTGTCCATTGTTTTCAGTTCTTTGCTTATCAACCGAAGCAACTTGGCGCTCTTGCTTTTTCAACTTATTCTCAGTGACTTGCCCGCCAAATATCTGCTGAAGCAAGCTAGCCGGCTCATCAGAAATGGCCGGCGGCAGTTTGCGCCTATCGTCACCGGAAGCAACAACACGACCATTGCAATCATTGGCATCAAGCGCCGCCAATATGCGGCCCCGGTTTGGTTTAGGTGCAGAAATTTGTTCTGACTTGCCCTTCAACGCCGCCAAATTGCGCTCCATGCGTTGAATTGTGTTGTTCAACTTGGAACATTGGGCGGAATTGCTGTTGTCGCTTCCCAAAAACAGAAAACTACCGCCGCAACCGGCGCGGCGGGCTTGTGAGCGTGCAATCTGTAACTGCTCATTCTGGGCGTTGGCCGCTTTGCCAAATTTGTTCGCGCCCGGAGTATATGAAATTGTATCGAACGACGCCAATTGGCGTTCCAATTTCGCACAAATTGATGGCCTTGCCTCGGCAACAAAAGCAAAAGCCAAAACAGCGCCGAAGGCCAGCAAAGATGAAATAGCTGCGCGAATGTTCATGGAAGCCCCCGACACAATACAAATGGGAGTGAAGACCATAGATATTAGACTGTGTTGTTAAATGGGCTATTTCCAGACAATTGTAAATAATAGAATGCGCTTACAGTAACCAAATTTCCCTAACGTCGTTAACGAAAATTAGAGAACGCGCTGCTTTTGCGATGCAGCTTCCACCACTGCCAGCGCCGTCATGTTTACCACACCGCGCGACGTCACCGATTGGCTAAGAATATGTGCCGGCTTTGCCACTCCAAGCAAAATTGGGCCAACATGCAGCGCATCGCTGGTGGTTTTTACGACATTGAGGGTGATGTTTGCCGCGTCAAGGTTTGGGAAAACTAGCAAATTTGCAACGCCCTTGAGCCGCGAATGTGGAAAGGCGCGCATCCGTAAATCCGTCGAAAGTGCAGAATCGCCATGCATTTCTCCGTCACACTCAAGATTTGGCGCTAAAATCCGGATGAGTTCCGATGCCTTTTTCATTTTTCGCGCGCTTTCGCTGTCGCGTGATCCGAAATTTGAATGAGACAGAAGCGCAGCGCGTGGCTCAATACCAAAGCGCCGGATTTCGCTGGCAGCCATAATTGTCATCTCTGCGATCTCTTCGGCTGATGGCTCAACCGCAACATAGGCATCTGTGTAAAAAGTCACACCGGCATTCGAGATGAGCATTGACAAAGAGGCAAGTTCACGAATTCCCGGTGCTTTGCCAATGATTTGGCTAACCACACGCAAATGTCGTTCATAGCGGCCCTCGAGGCCGCAAATCATAGCGTCAGCGTCGCCCAAACGCAGAGCGATTGAAGAAATCATCGTGTTATTGGTGCGGATAAGGGTTCGCGCGGCCTCAGGGGTAACGCCCTGACGGCCAGTTACATCAATTAATTCATCAACATAGCGCCGGTAGCGTGGATCATCTTCCGGGTTGACCAACTCAAAATCGACGCCGGGCGTAATTTTCAGGCCAAAGCGCTTGATGCGAGCGGCCACAACGCTTGGGCGGCCAATAAGAATGGGCCGCGCGATACCTTCCTCCAGCACGACTTGCGCCGCGCGAAGCACGCGCTCGTCTTCACCCTCCGCATAAATCACGCGATCAGCTTTCGCATGTTTTGCTGTCGCAAAAATCGGCTTCATGATAAAGCCGGAGCGGAAAACGAACTGGTTCAGTCTATCAATATAGGCATCCATATCCGCGATGGGGCGCGTCGCCACGCCAGTTTCCATTGCCGCCTTTGCCACCGCTGGCGCTATTCGCAAAATCAAACGCTGGTCAAAAGGCGAGGGAATAAGATGATCCGGCCCGAACGTCGGCGTGTCGTCAGTGTAGGCGCGCGCGGCAATATCTGACGGTTCTTCACGCGCCAGCGCGGCGATAGCATGAACCGCAGCAACCTTCATTTCCTCGTTGATTGATTTTGCGCCGACATCCAGCGCACCCCTGAAAATATAAGGGAAGCACAAAACATTATTCACTTGGTTGGGGAAATCAGAGCGCCCTGTGCAAATCATAGCGTCGCTGCGAACAGCGCGGGCTTCGTCCGGCATAATTTCTGGCGTCGGATTTGCCAGCGCCATCACCAACGGCTTTTCTGCCATGCCAAGCAGTAGGTCCGGCTTCAATACGCCTGCGGCAGAGAGGCCCAAAAACACGTCAGCGCCCGGAATAATATCCGCCAATGTGCGGGCGGAGGTGTCTTGCGCAAACACATCCTTCCAACGATCCATCAGTACGGGACGACCAACATAAACCACGCCTTCCAAATCTGTGATGAAAATATTCTCGCGTCGCGCCCCAAGTCTAACGAGTAGATTAAGGCACGCCAGTGCGGCAGCGCCTGCGCCTGAGGTCACGATTTTGGCCTTCGAAATCTCTTTGCCCGCCAGCTCCAGCCCGTTCAACACGGCAGCTGTGACAATGATTGCCGTGCCGTGTTGGTCGTCGTGGAATACAGGAATGTTCATTTTCGCGCGAAGTTGCTCCTCAACCTCGAAGCATTCCGGCGCCTTAATGTCCTCAAGATTGATGCCGCCAAAGGTCGGCTCCAATGCCGAAATAACGTCAACCATGCGGCTGATTTCAGGGGCATCAATTTCAATGTCGAACACATCAATGCCGGCGAATTTTTTGAACAGAACAGCCTTACCTTCCATCACCGGCTTGGAGGCAAGTGGTCCGATGTTTCCTAATCCGAGAACGGCTGTGCCGTTTGAAACCACGCCGACAAGGTTAGCACGCGCGGTATAAAGCGCGGCTGTTTCCGGATTGTCGCGGATCGCAAGACAAGGCGCCGCAACGCCCGGCGAATAGGCCAGTGCTAAATCGCGCTGGTTGCCAAGGGGCTTTGTCGGCTGGATTTCCAGTTTGCCGGGACGGGGAAACTGATGAAAGAACAGTGCCTGTTCATCCAAATCACTATTCGACATTATTAACCCCGCATCTATAAATTTTCAAACTGCCCTAACATGGCAAAGCCCGTCGCGGGAAGTAGGCATGAATAGCTGATTGCGTTGATGACACGTTCTCAAAAACTTTTTGTGCTGAACGCGATCATAAAGATAAGATGCACGAGCATGAGGCACCTTAAATTTCAAAGAGCAAATCTCTCCCGTTATCGCGCTCATCTTTTGATGCCCGATCATTGAAAATCTTTGGGGAAGCCGGGTGTGTGGTCCTGCCTTCTCAAA
>JAYSWX010000118.1:0-78402 GCA_043717855.1 Phyllobacterium sp. | reverse complement strand
CGGATGGCACTACAGTGTTGGTCACCACCAGCGGCCGCGTCATGGTCACTGATGCTGACAGCGGCCAGTCTGCAATTGGCAATCATGGTACATTTACTGGCACGTACGGCACATTGACACTGCTGGCTGACGGCAATTGGACTTACACTTTAAACAATGGCCTGTCAGCTGTGCAAGGGCTTGGCCAAGGTGACACCGCTGTTGATACGTTCAGCATTGTCTCGCTGGACGGGCTAACCACAACGCCGCTTTCCATCACAGTCAATGGCACAAATGATGTGCCAACCTTCGGCCTTCAAGTAGGTCTCGTTACCGAAGACGGATCGGATGTGCCAGATCAATTGGAAACTCAAATCGTGACGGGCGCTATCGTTGTCAATGACGCTGATATTGGTGAATCTGGCGTTGCCAATCCTGGCGTCTATACGGGCACATACGGTTCGTTGGTGTTGGCGGCAAACGGCACATGGACTTACACCCTCGATAATGAAGGCCTTGCCGTGCAATCAATTGGAGGCGGTGAAAGTGGCCTTGCGCTTGAGGAGATAAATGTCACGACAATCGATGGCACAATTGTACCGATCAGCATTTTCATTGTGGGCGCCAACGATGCGGCGACCGTTGATGGCGATACTTTCGATATAATCGACCTCACAGTCGGAGATGTAGCCGCCAATGGTTTTGTAACGGTCAACGACATAGATCAAGGCGAATCTGGTGTTGTATCCGGTGTGTTCGAGGGAACGTTTGGCAATTTGACCCTCAACGGCGATGGAAGCTGGGTCTATGATTTCTTAGCGTTCGATCAGGTCGGCGGTGAGTTATCACAAACCCTCAACGATATTTTTGACCTGCAAACTATCGGTGGCGACACGTTTAACATCTCGGTGTCAATCAACGATGGATTTCTGAATCCGAGCTAATGTTGCACGGCAAATTGCGCCGAATTATCAACGCATAATCAATTATCTGCCGGATCACTCCGGCAGATGATAGTCCAGGAATTTGTTGTGGCGCGCCGAAAACAGCTTACCCGTCTCGGTCACATCCGAATATGCCAGACGCACAATTTTGGCCGCCACCTCTGAAGGATGCGGTACTGTGAGCGGGTCTTCGCCGGGAATCGCCTGCGCGCGCATGGCGGTGCGTGTCGCACCCGGATCAACGCAATTCACCCGCAGCGGCATGTTCTTGGTCTCGTCCGCCCACGAGCGGGCTAGCACCTCCACCGCAGCTTTAGAGGCTGCATAGGGAGCCCAAAAAGCCCGCGCCGAATGCGCAACACTGGATGATAACAATAGGGCACGACCGGCATCAGACAGGCGAAGAAGCGGGTCCATGGAGCGAATCAAGCGCCATGTGCTGGAAACATTGAGGGTCATCAAGCGGTCAAACACTTTGGCCTCGATATGGCCAATGGGCGAGATTGTTCCCAGCATTGCAGCATTGGCCACCAAAACATCCAGCTTGCCCCACCGCTCGAAAATCGCCCCGCCAAGCCGGTCGATGCCCGCCATGTCCGCAAGATCAAGCGGCACAAGCGTTGCTTCGCCGCCGGCCGCGCGGATGTCGTCATCAAGATCATCCAGCCCGCCTTGTGTGCGCGCAACCGCAATTACATGAGCCCCGGCGGCACTTAGTTCCTTGGCTGTGTGATATCCAATGCCCCGCGAAGCGCCGGTAATCAACGCCACGCGGCCTGCCAATGGTTTACTAGAGTCGGTCATGAAATCAGCCGTGGTTTGCGAGCATGTTCAGCGAGCGCACTTTGTCTGTCCCGTCGCGGTCTATCAGGCGGGTTGGGTAGTCGCCTGTAAAACACGCATCGCAGAACTGCGGTGCCTCATTGTTGCGGCTGGGTTCGAATACCGCGCGGTAGAGCCCGTCAATGCTCAAAAACCCCAATGAATCCACCCGAATAAAATCCGCCATTTCTTGGATGCTCATGCGTGACGCCAGAAGCTTGCTCTTTTCCGGCGTGTCAACGCCATAATAACAGGAAGAGACGGTGGGCGGCGAGGCAATGCGCATATGCACCTCCGCCGCGCCGGCATCGCGCACCATCTGAACAATCTTCTGAGATGTCGTACCGCGCACAATACTATCGTCCACCAGAACCACGCGTTTGCCCTCAAGCATACGCTGGTTGGCATTGTGCTTCAGCTTCACACCCATATGTCGGATGGAATCCGACGGCGAAATAAACGTGCGCCCAACGTAATGATTACGGATAATACCAAGCTCAAATGGCAGGTTTGATGCTTGGCTATAGCCAATCGCCGCTGGTGTGCCGGAGTCCGGAACCGGAACGACAAGATCAGCAATAACCGGGCTTTCTTTCGCCAACTCAATGCCAATGCGCTTGCGCGCTTCATAAACATTGCGCCCGTCAATCACCGAGTCCGGACGAGCAAAATACACATATTCAAATATACAAAAACGCGGCTTTTGCTGCTCAAACGGGAAAATGCTTTCGATGCCATCGTCGGTGATAACCACAACTTCGCCAGGCTTCACATCGCGCACAAACCGAGCGCCAATTATATCCAGCGCACATGTTTCAGACGCCAAAATCCATGCGCCATCCAAATCGCCTAACACCAGCGGGCGAATACCGAGCGGATCGCGGCAACCAATCATTTTTTTGGTAGAAAGCGCTATGAGTGAATAAGCGCCCTCAATCTGGCGGATAGCACTAACAAACCGCGCCGTGAAATCGCGCTCAGTGCTCATCGCCACCAAATGCAGAATGGTTTCCGTGTCGGATGTAGAGGAGAAAATAGCACCGCGTTTTTGCAGCTCGCGCTGCACTGTCATAGCATTGGTAAAATTACCATTGTGCGCGATAGCAAAGCCACCATCTGCAAGTTCAGCAAATAATGGCTGTACGTTGCGCAGGCCCGCGCCGCCAGTTGTGGAGTACCGCGCGTGGCCAATGGCTCGCGTGCCAGATAGCCGGTCAATAACTGACTTTTTCGTAAAATTATCACCAATCAAACCAACATGACGCTCGACAAAAAACTGCGACCCATCGTAGGACACAATACCTGCTGCCTCTTGGCCACGGTGTTGCAGGGCGTGCAACCCGAGCGTCGTAATCGCGGCCGCGTCCTGCCGCCCGTATATTCCGAATACACCGCATTCATCATGAAAATGATCGTCATCATCGTTAAACGAATCATCGTGCGCGGTTTGCAGGGTCATGCAACCATCCTTATTCGAGTGGGGGCAGGGAGGCGCCCTTTTGTAAATGTCTAACCGTTTGTGGCGGGTTTTGCCGGTTCAGCATCAGCTGGCGCAGTTGGCGCATCGGCCGCAGGTGCATCTGCCGCAGGTGCATCTCCCGCAGGCGCGGTATCAGTGGCGGCAGGCTTAATTTTCTTCATAATCAGGGCTTCAGGGTCTTCCGGTAGCAAGTTCACCAGTTGCTGACCCAACGAATCCAGTAATGGCTTGGACTTAGCGTTCGCCACCCAGGTGGGCTGGTTAGCCTGAACCAGCCAATTGAAAAATAGCATTGCCACAACAACAAGCAAAACACCGCGCGCCGCGCCAAACACAAAACCAAGTGTGCGATCCAACGCGCCAACGCGGCTATCGATAATATAGTCGGCGATTTTCATGGTGATGATCGTCACTACAATGAGTGTAATAAGGAAAATTACGCCTGCCGCACCTGCCTGCGCCAGCAAATCATTGCTTACATAAGGGCGCACGATTGGTGTAAACTTTTTGTAGAGCAAAAACGCCGCAGCACCTGCCGCAGCCCACGATGCCACGGATAACACTTCGCGCGAAAAGCCACGAACCATGGCCAAAACGCCTGACACGAGTGTAATACCCAATAAAATTCCGTCTAGCATTGTTATCGGCATCTTTGGACGCGCCCCGTTATCAATTTTCCGCGCACCCCGAAGAATAACGCCGATTTTCTCTTAGCTGCCTTTTAACTCACTTGCCCGCTTTGTTTTCAGCGAACTCGCGATTTTCACAACCAATTCAGGCAGTGAGGGCAGTTCTTCAACGCTCACGCCGCGATCTTTAGGCAACTCGCCGCCGCCTGCTGGTATCACTGCTTTACGGAAGCCTAACTTTTCGGCTTCTTTGAGGCGCTGCACCGCGTGAGCAACCGGACGAATTGATCCCGATAAACTTATCTCGCCGAAATAAACGCAATCTGCGGGAAGAGCAAGTCCGGCAAGCGATGATACCAGCGCCGCCGCCACAGCAAGGTCCGCCGCCGGTTCTGAAATTTTATAGCCACCCGCCACATTGAGATACACATCATGCATCCCGAACTTCACACCGCAGTGCGATTCCAGCACGGCCAGAACCATGGCAAGGCGCGACGAATCCCAGCCCACCACGGCGCGGCGCGGCGTACCAAGCGTTGACGGCGCAGCAAGCGCTTGGATTTCTACCAGCACGGGCCGCGTGCCTTCCATGCCTGCAAAGACGGCGGCTCCCAGAGCGGCGGCGTTGCGCTCGCCCAAAAACAGCTCTGATGGATTGGCAACTTCGCGCAAACCCTTGTCGGACATTTCAAAAACGCCGATTTCATCCGTCGCGCCAAAGCGGTTTTTCACCGCTCGCAAAATGCGGAAATGATGCCCGCCTTCGCCCTCAAAATAAATCACCGCGTCGACCATGTGTTCCACCACGCGCGGCCCGGCCAGCTGCCCGTCCTTGGTCACATGCCCCACCAACACCACCGCCGCGCCTGTTTGTTTGGCGTAGCGAATCATCGCCTGCGCCGACGCCCGCACTTGGCTCACCCCGCCGGGGGCCGAATCAACAAGCTCGGTCCATAGCGTTTGTATCGAATCGATAATTACCAAATCCGGTCGCTTGCCATCTGCCAGCGTTGCCAGAATATCTTCAACATTGGTTTCCGCCGCCAGCGCCACCGGCGCATTGGCCGCGCCGAGTCGCTGCGCCCGAAGCCGGATTTGCGCCACTGCTTCTTCGCCGGAGACATAAACAACATTGTGCCCGCGTCCCGCCAGCGCCGCCGCCGCTTGCATCAACAGCGTTGATTTCCCAATACCCGGATCGCCGCCAATCAGCACCGCCGACCCGCGCACAAATCCGCCGCCCGTCACGCGGTCAAGTTCATCGATGCCACTCTGTATACGCGGCGCGTCCTCGCTCTCGCCGGATAAAGTCGTCAGCGCCACCACGCGGCCCTTGCGCACAGCGCGCAGCCCGGCCGGTCCGCCGCCAATCCCCGCCGTCGGGCTTTCTTCAATAATCGTATTCCACTCGCCGCAACTATCGCACTTGCCTGACCAGCGGTTATGAACCGCCCCGCAGGATTGACAGATAAATATGAGACGGGATGCTTTAGCCATTGAGAACTTTCGGAACAAAGTGTTTGTCAAACATGTTCAGCACCAGGCAAGACCCGCGTCACTAAAATGCAAAACCCTCATTATCAACTATAGCTGAAATGTCACGCGCGCCGTGCAGGACACGCACAACAATGACCTCGGTCTCCACTACGCGGTAATAGACGACATATTTGCCAGAAAATGCAACTCGTAACATTGGGGCAAGTGATTCCCGCGCTGCACCTGAATTTGGAAATTTGGTGAGATGAAAAAACGCGGCTTCAATTTTGCCAAGTAAGCGCGTTGCCACCGTCTGTGAACTCTCAATAGCAATATAAGCCCAAATCTCTGCGAGGTCGGCTTCGGCTGTTGCGGTTAAGCGGAGCGGTCGGCTAATAGTTTCTTACCCCGTGCAATAATGGCCTCAGTGTTGAATTCAACAAGTCTGCCCGCAGCCACATCCGCAAGCCCCTTGTCTATGTCAGCTCTTAATGCACCAATTTCTTGCAGCTGTAAAACTCGCTTCAACTTCCAATCACGAAGCGCATCCCGCACCACTTCGCTGGTCGAAGCATAGTCACCATCCTCCACCGCACTTTTTACCACGGCAGCCATTTCGCTAGGAAGTGTGATTGTGAGTCTTTCTATCGCGGCCATTTGTAGGCATCCGTCTGTCTGTTGTCTGCTTTGCATACTTTATCATACTTATGAAGCAGGCGCAAACTGAGCGAACGGCAAGTGTAAACAGTCAGTTTATCACACATCGTTCATAGCGCCTTCCAAGGCTCGTCAACAATTCATAGCCAATCGTGCCGCCCGCCCGGGCGACATCATCCAGCGCAATGTTAGCACCAAACAGCTCAACCCACTGCGCCTCATCCAGCTGCGCGTCCGGCACATCCGTCACGTCAAACATGGTGAAGTCCATGGTCACGCGGCCTAAAATGGGGACGTGGCGACCGCAGATGAAGCCCGCACGCACTGCGCACGCGCCCCATACGGTTTCCGCATCGTTTACGTACGCATTCCGGACGTCTGGCGTATCGTTGCTGGGCGCACTCTGGGCGGTTTTCAGACCGATAGAACGGTGATATCCATCGGCATAACCAACAGCACAAACCGCGATTTTCGTATCGCGTTTTAGCGTCTCTGTAGCGCCGTAACTTACCGTTTCGCCACCCTTAGCGTAGCGAATTTGAATGATCCGTGCCTCGGCTTTCACCACAGGTTTCATCAAATTAGGAGTATTATTCAGCGCCTCGCCGCCATAAATCGCGATGCCGGGGCGCGTGACATCGCCGCCAAAATTGCCACCTGAAAGCAAGGCTGCGGAGTTCGCATAGCTTGATTCAATGTTAGAGAATATCGACTTAAGTTCTTGAAATTGTGCGACTTGTTTGGCGTTGAGTGGATGGTCCGAATCATCCGCACAGGCCGGATGTGTCATGATATGGCAAAGTCCGGATGCCTTCAAAACATCGCTGTGCATACCCACCAGCCGCGCCTCAGTCATGGTCAAGCCGCTGCGGTTCATGCCCGTATCAACATGTAGTCCATAGGCTTGGGGAGTGCCGGTTTTGCGGATATATTGCCCCCACCGGTCCAATTGCTCGGCAGAGCAGATCAAAGGCATCAATTTATGAGCCGAAAGCGTGGTTTCAGTGCCTTTTGGAGTGCCATAAATCACGAAAATGCGGACGTCCGGCGCAAATTTCCGAACCTCAATACCCTCACCAGTCTGCGCAACATAAAAGGTTTTAACCCCCGCAGCGACTAGCGCAGGCACTACATATTGTGTGCCCATGCCATAAGCGTCAGCCTTTACAACAGCCGCCGTTTCAGCCGTGCCAGAATGCTCTTGCAACAATAAATAGTTAGCTTTCAACGCGCCAAGGTCAATCGTAAGACGCCCGCCGGTCGTCAGTGAGCCATGTACATCACCAACAATGCTCACTATTCCAACCGCTCCGGCATGTATTGATCTTCAGCCAAATCAGTAAAGCGAGTGTATTCAGCTTGGAACGCAAGTTGAGCCGTGCCGGTCGGGCCGTGACGTTGCTTGGCAATAATGACTTCAGCTTTGCCGCGCACCATATTCAAGTCAGATTCCCACTTGAAATACTCTTCAGTGCCGGGTTTTGGCTCTTTGTTCTTCAAGTAATACTCTTCGCGGTACACGAACAGCACCACGTCCGCATCTTGCTCAATAGAGCCGGATTCACGCAAATCCGATAGCTGCGGCCGCTTATCGTCCCGACTTTCAACTGCACGCGAAAGCTGCGAAAGCGCAATAATCGGCACGTTCAGCTCCTTGCCCAAAGCCTTCAAACCCGTAGTGATTTCAGTGACTTCCTGCACGCGGTTATCCGATTTTTTAGACGATCCTTGCATCAGCTGAATGTAGTCGATGACCAAAACATCAAGCCCGCGCTGGCGTTTCAAACGCCGCGCCCGTGCCGCCAATTGGGCGATGGAAATACCGCCGGTCTGGTCAATAAAAAGAGGTATTTTCTGCATCATTTGGGCACAAGCCACCAGCTTCCCAAAGTCCGCCTCGTTGATTTCACCGCGTCGGATTTTGGAAGAGGAAATCTCGGTTTGCTCCGAAATAATACGTGTTGCCAGCTGTTCTGACGACATTTCGAGCGAAAAGAAGCCCACAACGCCGCCATTTGCCGCTTTCATCGAGCCGTCTGCCTGTTGCGCAGGCTCATAGCAAGAGGCGATATTGAAGGCAATATTAGTCGCAAGAGACGTTTTTCCCATGCCAGGACGGCCTGCCAGCACGATCAAATCCGAGGACTGCAAGCCGCCCATCATAGCGTCCAACCGTTGGATTCCCGACGACACACCGGACAAATGTCCATCGCGCATAAAGGCTGCATTAGCCATATCAACGGCGTTTTTTACCGCATCATTAAAGCTCTGGAACCCGCCGTCGTAGCGCCCAGTCTCAGCTAGTTCAAACAGCCTGCGCTCGGCATCCTCAATCTGGCTACGCGGGATCATATCCACCGGCGCGTCATAAGCAATATTGACCATATCCTCGCCGATAGTGATCAAAGCTCGGCGGATCGCCAAGTCGTGGATGGCGTGGCCATAGTCTTCTGCATTGATAACATTGACTGCCTCCGCTGCCAGTCGCGCCAAATATTGCGCCACAGTCATATCGCCGACCCGGTCCTCCGCCGGAAGAAAGTTTTTCAGTGTTACCGGATTGGCATGTTTATTAAGCCGTATGAATTCCCCAACCACCTCATAAATTTTGCGGTGAAGAGGCTCGTGAAAATGTTGGGCTTTGAGAAAGTCGGAAACGCGATAATAGGCATCGTTATTGACTAAAATAGCACCCATAAGTGCTTGTTCCGCCTCAACATTATGGGGCGCACTGCGATAAAGCGGGTCGGCGACACCATTATGTAATTTTACGACCGCATCAGCCATGGGGCAATTTTCTCTTTGAAATTGTTTGTGGTTCTATGTGTAGCGAATCTGCACTGCGAAGCTAACAGGTAACTTGTCTATCACCGTTATCCACAGGCACAAATGCAAAACGCCCGGCATAAACCGGGCGTCGAAGTTGTCGGCAAAAGCCGAAAACTACATTTCGTCGTGATCGCCGAAATGATCCATGCCGCTTGGCACAACCTTGTCTTCGTCCGGACCGTAGATAGCATCCGCTGTATCCAGCTTTTCACCAGCAGTTTGGCGGGCAGCTTCGTCATTGGTACGGGCAATGTTGACGGTAACAGTGGCGCGAACATCGCCGTGAAGATGGATAGAGATCGTGTGAATGCCGATGGTCTTGATCGGAACATTGAGTTCAATCTGGTTCTTGTTGATGGCAAAGCCGTCAGCAATAATGAGTTCTGCGATATCGCGGGAAGACACTGAACCGTAAAGCTGGCCGGTTTCACCAGCGGAGCGAACGGCAATGAATGCCTTACCATCAAGACCGGCTGCAATTTCTTCAGCCGAGCTCTTGCGGGCATCGTGGCGGGCCTCAAGTTCGGCGCGCTGTGCTTCAAAGCGAACCTTATTGGCCGCATTAGCACGAAGTGCCTTGCCTTGTGGCAACAAGAAGTTACGGCCATAGCCGTCCTTTACTTTAACAACATCGCCCATTTGGCCAAGACGGCCGATACGCTCGAGTAGAATGACTTGCATGAGATTATCCTTTCGTAAAGTCAGTGTCGTAGTTTTAAGTTAGCCGCTTTTGGCGGTATTTCTGGAGGCAGAAAACAGCCCCGCAAAGAGGAAAAATAGTGCAGGAAATCCGATAGTTAGGACGGTAAAATAGCCCATCGAAAGTGCAACAGCCCGCCATGATTTGCCGCGCGTAACCGCATGGAATTTAGCAAAGCCTGCAATGGTAAACGCCATCGCCAACGCTCCGGCAAAGCACGACGCGATCAGCCCGAAACCACCAGCCAAGAACGAACCAGCCACAGCTAGCGTGAACAATGGCAATGCAAGCCAAGGCATTGAAAACGATGTCGGAAAATCATCCTTCGGGCGCTGCAACAGCCCTGAACGACGTGCAATATGTAGCGCAGCCCAAAAATTTGAGATCAAAACCAATGTCCAACTCGCAGGCTGTAAGAAAGGAATGGCCTTCACTATTAAATTCGCCAGCGTCATTGTTGAACCGGGATTGAGAGCAAACTGCGGGTCAGCTTCGGCCAGCGTCTTGACCATCTCGACACTAAGCGTGCGGGCATATTCCTCGTTGAATCCAATAAGAAAGCCAACGAATACGAAACCGGCGGCAACGCACAAAGTGAGCGCAAGCAGTATCGACGACAGTGGATACCATTCAGCTCGCCCGCCACCATGGCGCGCCATTCCTGCCAGATATGTGGCGATTGCGGAAGGAACTGCGGTGGTTGCGGCAATTATCAGCGCGGGACTTAGTCCGGCAAATTGCCAAATCGTCAGTCCGCAAACGGCCACGCTGGCAAAGCCCGCAACCGGTCCCCAACCCAATGCAGCGATCATAATCGGCAGCGGAGACAAAACAAATAGCGCGAAGGAAAGACCTGTTTGTGCGACCGAGCCCACGGATAGAAGCGCGGCGGCGAGGCCTGCGGCAGCTCCTACAAATATGGGCGTCAAATTACGGTTCATCACTAATCTCGCTGTCCTGCATCATTGCAGTTAGGACCACACCCAGCCCAACTCGGAAAATCAAACTATGACTAAAGGCGTCCGCCGCCATTCGAAAATGCACTCAAATACAAGAAGGTGAGGGCGGTTTCCCACCCCCGCCACTATTATTTAGCCAATTACGTATGGCAACAAAGCCAAGAAACGGGCGCGCTTGATTGCGTTGGCAAGAACGCGCTGCTTCTTCTGGCTTACCGCTGTGATACGGGAAGGAACGATTTTGCCGCGCTCAGAAATATAACGCTGCAACAAACGGATATCCTTATAGTCGATCTTTGGCGAGTTCTGGCCCGAAAAAGGGCAGGTCTTGCGACGACGGGAGAACGGACGGCGGGTCGGGATCTGATTAATGTCAACCATGATTATGCTCCTGCGCTTTCAGAATCTTCATCACGGGGACGACGTGGACCACGGTCAGGACGATCACCTGATGGACGTTCACGACGTGGACGATCGAAGCGATCACCACCGCGTTCGCCGCGATCTTCGTCACGGTCGCGCTTTGCCAGCATAGCAGATGGACCGGTTTCGTGTGCGTCAACCTTGATGGTGAAAATGCGAAGAATGTCTTCGCTAATGCCCATCTGACGTTCCATTTCAGCAACAGCCGCAGCTGGTGCAGTAATGTCCATCAAAACGTAATAGCACTTGCGGTTCTTCTTCACACGGTACGTAACCGTGCGCAAACCCCAATGCTCAATGCGTCCAACTGAACCGCCGTTGGTTTCCAGCACGCCCTTGAATGTCTCTACGAGACCTTCCAAATGAGCCTGCGAAATGTCCTGACGGGCCATGAACACGTGTTCGTATAATGCCATGTGTCTATGCCTTTCTTTCAACTGTTCACGTCATTCAAAGCCAGTGGCTAAGCCTCTGCGAGCCAATCAAACCCGTAAACGGGCGAGAGAAAGGACGCGTGGACGGATCGAGAGCGGAGACACGGGAGGCTGGCAAAACTATGCCTGACGGTCCAATGACCGGCCCTCCGTTCAGCCCCCAACTGGGTTTCGAACCGTGAACATAGCGGCGTCTAGATGGTATTGAAGGGAAATGCAAGCAGAGCATTAGAACTTTGTGAAGGTCTCTAGTCTTCTCGGTCTCGTTCGATCAAGGACTTCCCAGATTGGCCAAAATACATCCGAATGCCAGTGTTCACACCTGTCGTATTGCGTGCAAAAATACCATTGGCAAATACCGCAACATTCTTTGAGCCAAAAGGCAGCATTGCAGTCGCGCCAATTGTGCCAACGGTGTAGTTG
Organism: Phyllobacterium sp.; assembly: GCA_043717855.1. Classification (GTDB taxonomy): domain Bacteria; phylum Pseudomonadota; class Alphaproteobacteria; order Rhizobiales; family Rhizobiaceae; genus JANMEX01. The sequence goes on along the minus strand of JAYSWX010000118.1, from coordinate 66,647 downwards.
ATTTCCTTGCCGAAGGAATGAGTGACGCTACCCGAGACACCGAAATCTTTGCTGACGTAGTAAGTCGCATTCAATCCGACGAAGTTATATAATTCTGTGAATGTGGGGTTTATCGCCAAACCCACCGGAAATCTGGTCGCAAAGCTCGTAGTTGTCTTTGAATACCGCCCGCCAGCATCTAGACCTAGTGTAATACTATCGAGATAGACAGATGCGACTACACGAGCGGACGCTTGGATATTCTTAGAGGTTCCTTTGAAAAGAGTATCGGGATTGTCTCCAGAGGAATGGGAGGCATCGGCGCTTATGCCAATTTCCCCAAGGTTCGGATTTCGCCAAAATAAACTTGTTCCTAAGCCAACGGTTTTTGTCTCAGCTATGTTGGAACTAGCGGCAGCTTGAGGCATTGCGGGTATATCAAAGGACCACGCCAATCTATCATGCGATGTATTTATATCAAACCGCATTCCAACTCTTTCTCCGACTGGAACAGTTACAGATGCCGCTCCGTAGAACAAGTTTGAATGAGCAAATCCATTAAACTCAGTATATCCATACCCAAGTGTAATCTGTCCGTTTAAGCCAGAAACAGCGGGCTTCACCCCGTCAAAGCGCGTTGAAAAATCAGCACCATAAGCGCTCTTATGTGTCACAGTCGCAATCAAGATCGCCATTGCGAAAACACCTTTATGACAAATCATATTCCATCACCCTAATGCCGCTCACAAAGCCTATACGGGAATACTCCTGATGATTACAATTTATTTTTGATTGTGTTTAAACCCGATAATTGTTTCCGAAACGCCAGATGCGTGAGCGATGTTAAATACCATATGCTTGAAAACTAAACGCAATTTCAATATCTGTTTGGCTAAAATCAGTACCTTTGAATAACAGCGGCATAGCCTCAAGTTTTGCCACTGCATATGAAATGCAGTCGCCATAGTTCAGTCCAGCAGGATGGCGACCTTTCCCGAAGCGCAGAAAGGCGTGCTGCGCAATGGCTGCATGGTCTGCGGTAAAGGCAATGGTTTCGATACTTGCGCCGCTAAGATAGGCATCAAGTTTTTCCAATATTGCCGGTCCATAGCGGCCTGCGAGAACCATACTGGTTTCTACTAGCGTTGGCGCAGCGATCTTACAGTTGCTGTTAATACCGATGAAATCTATGAATGAGTCAGCCTCTGGTTCTCGCAACAGAATCGCTACAATCACTGACGTATCGACAATCATTGCGCCGGAATTCCATTTTCATCATAGCCAAGAATTTCATCTTCGCTTGCGTTGGAAATAACAGGCAGCGCCGCAGCTTCGATGCTAATCTTCCGTAACAGCTCAAGTTTTGCAAGATTATCGTTCCTCGGCAATACGCGATCCCTAGCGGCTTCACGCTGCAAGGACACACGAACTGCCTCAGTCAAAGAAATGTTTCGCCGCCCGGCAATTTCTCGCGCCAAACTTTCAACTTCTGCATTTTTGATAGACATGGCCATCGATTTATACCTTTTCTGATGTTTTATATAAAAATCATCCAACTGTCCATAACCGACAAGCAATGGACATTACGTCCCGCTTCTTGACTCATCCCGCCGTTCCCGTCATTTCGACACACCAAAAACAATGACGGGGTCATCACATGTCAGTTGCTTTCACATTTCCCGGCCAAGGCAGCCAAGCGGTCGGCATGGGCAAATTGCTCGCCGAGCAAAGCGCAGTTGCAAGGGCGGTATTCGACGAGATCGATGAAGCGCTCGGCGAGAAGCTCTCCGCTATCATGTTTGAAGGCCCGGAAGATGTGCTGACCATGACTGCCAACGCACAACCTGCGCTGATGGCTGTATCAGTCTCGCTGATACGCGTGATGGAATCAAAGGGTTTCAGCCTTAAGGAAAAGGTTGCCTACGTGGCTGGCCATTCGCTCGGCGAATATTCTGCGCTGGCAGCGGCTGGCACTTTCTCACTGAGCGATACCGCCAAACTACTGCGCATTCGCGGTAATGCCATGCAAAAGGCCGTTCCGGCGGGCGAGGGCGGCATGGCTGCCATTATCGGGCTGGAGGATGCCGACGTAGCCGCCGCTTGCCTTGAAGCTGCACAGGGCGAAGTCTGCCAGATTGCTAACGATAATGGCGGCGGGCAGTTGGTTATATCCGGCGCAAAGGCCGCCGTGGAGCGTGCCGCTGCAATTGCCACCGCCAAGGGCGCAAAGCGCGCTATCATGCTCGCAGTGTCCGCACCCTTTCACTCCGCTCTGATGGGCCCCGCAGCAGATGCGATGCGCGAAGCGCTGGCAACTGTAGCCAAGTACGCACCATCTATTCCAGTTCTTTCTAATGTGACGGTCACGCCGACATCTGATTCACAGGAAATAGCAGATAGGCTCATTGCCCAAGTCACGGGCCAAGTGCGCTGGCGCGAAAGCGTCGAATGGTTTGCTGCAAATGGCGTGACTTCTCTGGTAGAAATCGGCACCGGCAAGGTGTTAACCGGACTTGCACGCCGCATCTCGAAAGATGTCAGCGGCAGTGCTATCAATTCATTGGAAGATATTGACGCCTATCTGGCCTCGCTCGCTTAAATTTAAGGACAGTATCATGTTTGATCTCACAGGCCGCAAGGCATTGGTAACAGGCGCAACAGGCGGCATTGGCGAGGAAATAGCCCGCGCTTTGCACAAGGCTGGCGCAACTGTCGGCTTACATGGCACACGCGCCGAAAAGCTGGAATCACTCGCCGCCGAACTCGGCGAACGCGCCCATATCTTCCCCGCCAATTTGAGCGACCGCGATGCTGTAAAAGCCTTAGGCGAAAAGGCGGAAGCCGATCTTGGCGGCATTGATATTCTCGTCAACAACGCTGGCATCACCAAAGACGGCCTGTTTGTGCGCATGTCTGATGCCGATTGGGATGCTGTGTTGGAAGTGGATTTGACCTCCGTTTTCCGGCTCACCCGCGAACTCACCCACCCTATGATGCGCCGCCGCTTTGGCCGCATCATCAACATCACATCAATCGTCGGCGTAACCGGCAATCCCGGCCAGACTAACTATTGCGCGGCAAAAGCGGGCATGATTGGCTTTTCCAAATCGCTGGCACAAGAAATCGCCTCGCGCAACATCACGGTCAATTGCATCGCGCCGGGCTTCATCGAATCAGCCATGACCGACAAGCTCAATGACAAGCAAAAAGAAACAATCATGGGCGCCATCCCCATGCGCCGCATGGGCACAGGCGCTGAAATCGCCGCCGCAGCGGTGTTCTTGGCTTCAAATGAAGCTGCCTATGTCACAGGCCAAACCATCCACGTGAATGGCGGCATGGCGATGATTTGAGACAAGTAATAGGATTGAGAATTGAGCCTATCGAACATAGGTCCAATCAATTCCGTTATTACCTTTGGCGGGTGCAATTTTTGCCAGTGGGCCTGTTACAGGCTTATAGACTAGCTTTACGTGCAGCCGCATCGCGCCAAAACCCTTGGCCGTCTTCTCTCGTACGTAATCTACAGTTGACGCTGCTTCATCGACGTTTGAGAGGTTGGCCAACAAATAGTCTTTTGCGCGCTGATCCAGTTCCGCATCCGAAAGCGCGCCCATAATGTCATCTTGTGCGGCGCCAATCAGTGCTGAGTCTATAGCGGCAGGCACTGACTGCTTAAACATATCAAACCGTGCATGGTCATAGGCAATCAACAGCCCAGTAACCATTGGAACTGCCAAAAGGGCCGCGATCACACTTAAATTTCCTTGTCGGTCAGCACAGAAGTCTCTAAAAATTTTGATATTCATCAGTATTCGTCCCCAAAAGTAGAAATAGTGCTTACTAAATACACGCTAATGTTGTCTAAACGTTTAATGCGTCGCACCGATTCCCTTCTAATTGCGCACGCCGATAATCCATGATATGCGCCGCCCAACTGATGCTTGGGAGGCGGATTTTTGGCGCTAAGCCAGTAAATCGGTTCAAAACTGCGCAAAGCTGATGTTGCCAATGGCAATATCGTGTCTTAAGTCTTGATAGATGAGTTTTATGCCGCTAACCAAAGCGGTGAAGCAACAATGAGGATATATAATGAGCGACGTTTCCGATCGGGTTAAGAAGATTGTAGTTGAGCATCTGGGCGTCGATATGGCCAAGGTAGCGGATAACGCGAGCTTTATTGATGATTTGGGCGCTGACAGCTTGGATACAGTTGAGCTGGTTATGGCGTTTGAAGAAGAATTCGGCGTTGAAATTCCTGATGATGCTGCAGAAACAATTCTGACAGTTGGCGACGCTGTAAAGTTCATCACCAAAGCTCAGGCTTAATCAAAATCAATAAAAGATGGGAGGTCCGGCAGGCATTTGTCAGCCGGACTTGGGGGAGATAGCGCGATGCGGCGTGTTGTTGTTACCGGTATTGGTATGGTTACGCCGCTAGGCGCCACAGCTCCCGTTACGTGGGAGCGTCTGATCGCTGGAGAAAATGGCGCAGGCCGCGTCACCAGCTTCGATGTTTCCGACATTGCCTGCCAAATCGCCTGTCAAATCAAGCGCGGTGATGGCACAAACGGCACTTTTAATCCAGATTCGACAATGGAGCCGAAAGAGCAGCGCAAGGTCGATGATTTCATCATTTATGGCATGGCCGCAGCCGACGAGGCGTTAAACGACGCAAACTGGCATCCGGAAACTTACGAAGATCAAACCCGAACCGGTGTCCTTATTGGTTCCGGCATTGGCGGCATCGAGGGCATTGTTGAAGCAGGCTATACGCTGCGCGACAAAGGCCCGCGCCGTGTGTCGCCTTTCTTCATTCCGGGTCGCCTTATCAATTTGGTTTCCGGCCAAGTATCAATCAAGCACCATCTCAAGGGCCCGAACCATTCGGTCGTTACTGCTTGCTCAACAGGCGCACACGCCATTGGTGATGCCAGCCGTCTTATTATGTTTGGCGATGCCGATGTGATGGTCGCAGGCGGTGCCGAATCACCAATCGGGCGCATGTCACTGGCTGGCTTTGCTGCCTGCCGTGCGCTCTGCACAGCCTATAATGACGAGCCGCAAAAAGCATCACGTCCTTACGATAAAGACCGTGATGGCTTTGTCATGGGCGAGGGTGCAGGCATTGTTGTCTTGGAAGAGTTGGAACACGCCAAGGCGCGCGGCGCAAAGATTTACGCCGAAGTGGTTGGGTACGGTCTCTCTGGCGACGCCTACCACATCACGGCTCCGGCTGAGGATGGCGACGGCGCATTCCGCTGCATGACAGCCGCTTTGAAGCGTGCCGGTGTTAATCCTTCTGAGCTCGATTATGTTAATGCTCACGGCACCTCCACAATGGCCGACACAATCGAACTGGGTGCAATCGAGCGCCTGATGGGCGACGATGCCGCCAAGCTCACTATGTCGTCAACAAAGTCTGCCACGGGCCATTTGCTTGGCGCTGCTGGTGCTATTGAGGCTATCTTCTGCCTGCTGGCAATTCGCGATGGAATCGTTCCGCCAACTTTGAACTTGGATAATCCCGAGCGCGAGACGCTGGTTGATCTTGTCCCGCACAAGGCCAAAAAGAAAACCGTCAATATAGCTTTGTCCAATTCATTCGGCTTCGGCGGCACTAATGCGTCGCTGGTCTTGCGCCGTTGCGAGTGATGCTGAACAGCATCCGCCTTTTTGCCATATTTTTTGTTAGGCTTGAGTCTTTCAAGCAATTTTGCAAAATTGTTTTTGCAAATCAGACATTGCAGTGATGTGAGGCAGGCGTGACGATCAATTCAGATGACCCATCAGGTAGTAATGGTGAGCGCGACGCGCCCGTCAATCGCCCCATCGTGCCAAAGTCTGCTAGCCAAGTGCTGCGCTCGGAGCCGGGCGTTCCCCCGCCGAAGCGCTCGCGTCACGCCCGCAGTCAGACGGTTGTTTTCTTAAATTTCCTGATGTCGCTTGCGGTGTTTTTAGCTCTCGGCGCAGGCGTTGCTGCATACATTGGCAAACAAGAGTTTGATGGCCGCGGTCCGTCCACAGAGGCGGCAACCTTTGTCGTCAAACCTGGTGCGAGTCTGTCAGACGTCGCTACTCAGTTGGAGCGGCGTCAGCTAATAAGCGATATAAGAGTATTTAAACTTGGTGCCTCGATCACCAGAACAGATAAGTCTCTCAAGGTTGGTGAGTATGAAATCAAAGCTGGCGCATCCATGCGTGAGATTTTGGCTTTGCTCAACAGCGGCAAATCCGTACTGCATTCGTTGACCATTCCAGAGGGCCTCACCGTCGATCAAATTATGGCCAAGATAGGCGCAGATGAGGTGCTCACCGGCGATGTACCAGCGGTATTACCGGCGGAAGGGTCGCTTTTGGCCGACACGCAGCGTTTCTCGCGCGGCACGACTCGCGCCGAAATCATCACCAAGCTTGCAAGCGATCAAAAGAAGCTGGTCGATAATATATGGGCACGCCGCGCGCCAAACTTGCCGCTGAAAGACGAAAATGAATTCGTCATCTTGGCCTCAATCGTCGAGAAAGAAACGGGTAAAGTGGATGAGCGTCCGCGTGTTGCGGGTGTCTTTATCAACCGACTGAATCAGGGAATGCGCTTGCAATCCGACCCGACAATAATCTATGGAATTTTCGGCGGCAAGGGTAAGCCCGCAGGTCAGCCAATCCGTCGGTCCGACCTCGAAAAGCAAACGCCATACAATACTTATTTGATCGACGGATTGCCGCCAACACCGATTGCAAACCCCGGAAAAGCCGCGCTTGAGGCCGTCGCAAACCCAAGCCAAACAAACGAGCTTTTCTTTGTTGCTGATGGTACGGGCGGCCATGTCTTTGCTGCGACACTTGCAGAGCACAATGAGAATGTCGCCCGCTGGCGGGAGGTTGAAAAGAAAAAGGCCGCTGCTGCTGGCGTAACTGATCCTGCCGCAACGCCAGCCGCAGGTACAGACCCCGCAGCGCCCGCAACTAATGCGCCTGCGCAATAGCTTAGAGGTAGCGTCTGTGGCGATTGAGAGCATGACGGGCTTTGCCCGCGCGGTGCAGACGACAAAAAGCGGTGCGCGTTTGGTATGCGAAATACGTTCCGTCAATGGTAAATCGTTGGATATTCGCCTGCGCCTGCCAAACGGTATGGACCGCATCGAACTTCCCGCTCGCCAGCTCACACAGACTAAGATCGGGCGCGGCAATTTGCAGCTCAACGTCACGTTGGAAACGGGAGATGCGGCCTCCGGCTTTCGCATAAACGAATCCGTCGTGGCCTCCATTCTAGCGCTCTCCGCAAAGTTGGAACTCAGCCATGCACTGCTAAAACCATCAATCGCTGACATACTGAGCGTGCGCGGGGTGCTTGATTCTGTTGATAGCGAGGACACCAGCACCTTAGATACGCCGTTGCTGGAAGTTATTGCCGCCGCTTTAGACGAGCTGAAAATATTCCGTGCCAATGAAGGCGCTGCGCTGGTTGCCGTGTTGCGCACTCAGGTTATCCAGATCGAGCTGTTGGTGGCGCAGGCCCAATCTGATCCATCGCGCACAGTCGATGCGATCCGCGAGCGACTGGCAGCCCAAGTCAAGCTCCTGATGGAATCTACACAAGGCTTTGACGAGCAACGACTCACGATGGAAGCCGCGCTGCTTGCCACCAAGGCTGATGTGCGCGAGGAGCTGGACCGCTTGCGCGGGCATATCGAGGCTGCGCGGCTCTTGCTGAGGTCTTCCGGTCCAGTTGGCAGGAAGTTGGATTTTCTGGCGCAAGAATTTAACCGCGAAGTCAATACTTTATGCTCAAAGTCGAATGCACCAAGCATTACCGCAATCGGGCTTGATCTCAAGGCGGTTGTCGATCAATTTCGTGAGCAGGTACAGAATCTGGAGTGAGACCCATGTCAAATGGCGCAAAAAATAACAGCACCGATAGCGCCATTTCCAAAGACAATGGTATCGCACGTCGCGGCTTGATGTTGGTGTTGTCTTCACCATCGGGCGCAGGAAAATCCACCATTGCCCGCAATTTGCTGGAGCAAGACCCCGCGCTTTCACTCTCCGTTAGCGTCACGACCCGTGCGCGGCGCGGCAGTGAAATTGATGGCGTACACTATCATTTCATCTCCAAGACTGAGTTTGAGCGTCTTCGTGACAATGAACAATTGCTGGAGTGGGCTGAGGTTCACGGCAATTTTTACGCCACGCCGCGTGAGCCTGCGGAAGCCGCTATGGCGGCTGGCCGTGACATGCTGTTTGACATTGATTGGCAAGGCGCACTGCAAATGCAAGAGAAAATGCCTGCTGATATTGTGTCAATTTTTATTCTGCCGCCTTCAATGGCAGAGTTGAAATCCCGCCTGCAACGCCGCGCCGAAGATAGTCAAAGCGCCATAGACATGCGCCTGAAAAACGCCAGCGTCGAAATCGAACATTGGCGCGAATACAACTATATCGTCATCAATGATGATCTCGACCGCGCCTATGCATCTGTCGTTTCAATTGTCGCTGCAGAGCGACTGCGCCGCGACCGCCGCCCCGGATTATTTGATTTCGTCAATAGATTACTCAGCGGGAATTTAACCTAAAATCACATGGCATTTGCCAGCGTGACAAACTCATCCACGCTCAATGTCTCCGCACGCCTCGTGCCATCAATGCCAACTTTATCCAGCAGTTCTTCGCCACCAATACTTTTAATACTTTGGCGAAGCATTTTGCGGCGCTGTCCAAAAGCGGTTTTGGTAACAGCCTCCAGCCGCGCCATTTGTACGGGTAACGGGTTTTGTTTGGGTGTGATGTGGACAACTGCCGACGTCACCTTTGGCGGTGGTGTAAAAGCTTTGGGCGAAATCTCGAACATGAATTCAGCATCGACCCGCCAGCCGCATAAGACACCAAGGCGTCCGTAAGCATCATCGCCTTGGTTCGCAACAATACGCTGCGCCACTTCCTTCTGGAACATCAACGTGAGAGACGACCAAAATGGCGGCCATACTTGTGGTGTTATCCAGCGCAGCAATAATTCCGTACCAATATTATAGGGCAGGTTGGCAACAATGCGTGGATTGGTGAGGCCCTGCGCAACCTCGTTAAAATCGCACTCAAGCGCATCCGCCGGAATGATCTTCACCCGCCCGGGATAATGCGCAGCGATCTCCTCCAGCGCAGCAATACAGCGGTCATCGCGCTCAATAGCCACAACACGGGCCGCGCCATTCATCAGCAGCGCCCGCGTAAGACCGCCCGGACCCGGCCCGATTTCAATCACATCCGCACCTTCCAAACTGCCGGATGCGCGGGCAACTTTGGACGTCAGATTAAGGTCGAGCAGAAAATTCTGGCCAAGCGATTTCTTCGGCGCGATACCATGCTTGTCGATCACGTCGCGTAGCGGCGGTAGTCCGTCAGGCGTACTCATGATGTGCGCGATGCCATTTCGTGAGCCATTTTCAGCGCTGCTATCAAACTGTCAGGCCGCGCAACACCGGTGCCCGCAATGCCAAATGCAGTGCCATGATCGGGCGACGTGCGAATAAACGGCAGTCCAAGCGTCACATTCACCGCATCATCAAAGCCGAGTGCTTTCGCCGGAATAAGCGCTTGGTCGTGGTACATGCACAGCGCAACATCATAGGTCTGGCGGGCGGCTTTGTGAAACATCGTATCCGCCGGAAGCGGGCCAACAGCATCAATGCCGAGCGCTTGCAATGCTTCAATCGCAGGCCGGATTATCGCATCATCTTCCAGCCCCAGTGCGCCACCTTCACCTGCGTGCGGGTTAAGCCCTGCAACCGCAATACGTGGTTTGGCTATTGCGAAACGAGCGCGCAGATCTCTATCCACAATCATGGCGGTTTGTTCGATCAGCTCTTGGGTGAGTGCCATAGGCACCGCATGGAGTGGAATATGGATTGTCACCGGAACAGTGCGCAGCTCCGGCCCCGCCAACATCATCACAGGCAGTAGTGGCTGGCCGTTCAAGCTGCCGGCCAGATGAGCCAAATATTCCGTGTGACCGGGGAAACGAAAGCCCGCATCATAAAGCGGCTTCTTGGCAATCGGGCAGGTGACAACCGCCGACGCAGCACCTGAAACAACCAGTTCCACAGCCACGTCAATGGATTCAATAGTGCCGGCTGCATTTGCTGGAAATGGCTCACCGGGGGATTCCAAGTGAGTATTTTTGAGCGGTAAGACGGGCAGGGCGTTCGCAAATACCGCCGCTGCTTCATTGGACTTACAAACTGTTATCGGCACATCAAAGCCAAGCATTTTTGCACGCAACGCTATTTGTTGGGGGTCGGCAATAAGAATAAATGGCGGCATATTGTGCGATTTGCGAAGCCGCCATGCCATCAAAACCACATCCGGTCCAATGCCGGAGGGGTCACCAACAGAAAGTGCTATAACCATCAAATCAAAACTCAGCGCCGTACAATTTCAGCGTCATCGCGCAATTCCTTGATATATTTTGCGTCAAGTTCTGCCCCCGCTTTATCGCTCGTTTCGCCGCTGCGCAAAACCATTGCCGCCGCCTTATCATCAGAAACTTCTTTTGCGCGGCACACGCCAATAAACTCAACACCCTTTTCGGTTTCGCGAATGCCGGTAGCGCCGCCCGCCTGAGTTTTTTTAATCAGATCCGCCCATTCCGGCGGCAATTCCGGGGCGAGCAATCGCCCTAATTCCTTCACCGTAACATCCTTCAAACCAGTCGCAAACTGGCGCGTATTTTCACAGCCGTTAAAGCGGTCACGCATAGCTTGCGCTTCTTTCTTTCGTTGCCCCATAATCTGGCCACGCTTTGCAGCGGGAACAACAAATATAACCTGTTGCAGCATATATTCGGTTGCGGAAGGCTTCGTACCGCCCTTTTCCATCATCTTGGTGACGAGATCGCGCTCACTGGTCGGGCCTGTTGCGCGGAAGCGCGCACCAACGGTTTGACCCCACCCAATCTGCACCCTGATAAATTCTTTGAAATGCTTTGGCGTAACACCCGCCTGATTCAGCACCTGCTCCAATTGTGCAGGCTTGAGTTTATTTTGTGACGCAAAACTGGCAAACGCTTTGTTGACTTGATCGTCTGGAATCCGGATTCCTAAGCGGCGCATTTCGGCGGTCTTCAATACTTCGTCAATTAGTTCGTCAGTCGCCAAACTCGCCAGATTGCCCTTTTTACGTTGCAGTTTCAGGAACGCAACGCGGTGAGAAAGATCAAGCGAGGTAATCGGTGTTTTGTTCACCGTCACCTTAATATCACTGGCAAAAGCGCTGGAAGCAACAAAAGATAGTGGCACTGAGGCAACGCTGACAGCAATCGTAAGCGCCAGTATTCTTGCATAATTAACAAGAGTCATAATGTTTATCCGCCTTATTGAACTGCCTTAACGAAGCGACAGCTTTCTTTCATGCAGCCTTTATGGGGCAAAACAAAGACCTATTTGGTCAAACCTTGATTCGTCCCAAAGTCACCCAAAGTACGGAATGACAAGAAAAAGCCAATTGAACGCGTTGGTTTTGAAATATTCGTTACGCCTGCAACAGTTTGTAAACTGCGGCTCTCTGCATAGGTAAGAGAATAAGATGTGCAACTGTCGTCGTAACCGAAACCAACGGTATTGTTGCTAACGTATTTGTTGCGAATATCGTAAGTGAGCGACCCGAACGCACGCCAGTTTGTCTTAAACTTTACACTGCCATTTCCAGTAACTTCGTGGCGATCCACGTCGAAACCATATTTGGGCTGCGCTTGGATAAACGCATAGCGCGCACCAATGGAGAGGGGATCGCGTGTATAGTTGACCTCAGCTTCAGCGCGCCGAACCTCAAACGTTTTCTCGTCAAAGCGCCCGCGCATGGCCAGCGTCAAACCATTATTATCGCTAACACCCGCCATCGCCACATAGTCGGACGTTTTAGTTTCAAGCCCGGAGAACGCGCCAACAGCCACCAAATCCGGTGAGGCAAACGAATTGCGCCCGCCCAATTGGTAGGATTGACCGGCAAGCGCATAGGCACTCCAACCATTATTGAAAGCACCTGAGTAACGCAGGCCAAGGTTTGCACGCGTGCCGCCTTCAACGCGGTCCCAGCCAGAGAATTTGTCACGCTCAAACAAAGTTGACGCGTCGAACACGAGGCTCTGCGCATCTTCATTTGGCAATTGCCCGGCGTGTGTCTCGTTGTCGCGCACATAAATTTGCGCAATTGGCTCAAGAATATGCGTCGCCGATGTGGTCGAGAACAAAACCGGCCAGCGTACGTCCATTCCCGCCGTTGCCATAACACGAAGGGCAGCAGTGCGGGTCAAATCAGCGGTGTCCAACAGGTCGCCATCGCCGCGCAGAGCCAAAAGCGGCGTAATCGAAATCCCGCCCTGCGTGATAAACGTGCGCTTCCATTCAGCTTCCGCAGAAAGACGCTCACTCGAGCCGACAACGCCAGCAATATTGCCAAAGCCCGTGGCTACTGGATCGGTAATTTGGTCGCGCAACGAGCGATGAGTGCCGCGCGCATTCATATCAAAATTTAACTCGCCGCCATATACTGACTGCGGCGCTGTCCACGAATAGTCGAGGCTGCCGACCCATGGCTGCTTTTCGTTCAAAGCGTCGCCTACAGTTGCTTCTTGAGCGTTAAACTTATAGGCGTGCAAATCCAAATAATTTCGCCCTGAAAGGCCGGTCAGATAGATTTCATTCTTGCGGTAGAAGTCAGAAAAACCATCAATTCCATAGGTATAGCCAAAATTCTTGTCCGATTGAACAAGAACATCCCAACCGAACGTCCAGCGTGGATTTATATTAAATTGCCCCTGGGAGCCGATAAGCCCACGATTTTTGTGCGTGGCATCAACGCTGCCCGCCGCAAATTCACCTGTCTTTAGCTGATGAATACCAGCGATTTTCAGTGAGTAGCTGCCGTTATCGAACTTTTGGCGGAAATCCACCTCGGCCAGAAACCCCTGCTTGGAATAAACCGTCGGTGACAGCAGTAAATCGTAATTCGGCGCGAGTGCCACATAAAACGGAACTGTCAGACCGTAGCCCAATTGGCTCTTGTACCGAATACCGGGAATGAGAAAACCCGTTTTGCGCTTAACTGTGGGGTCCGCAATTTCAAATGCAGGCAATGTCGCAATCGGCATCCCGAACAGCTCAAAACGCGCTGCTTCAAACCGTATGGTTTTTTTGGTCCCGTTCCATATGATTTTGCGTGACTTAATCTGCCAGATTGGCGCTTTTTCCGGATGCTCCAAACATGGCTCACAAGCGGTATAAACACCCTGATTAAATGTCGTTATATTGCCGCTTTGGCGCTCCGCACTCTCTGCCGCAAAGCGGGTGTTATCAATCGTTTCAACGCGCAGCGCGTTGACAAAGCCGTCTTTGAAATCATCGGTAATATCAATTTTGTCGGCGAAAATCTGGTTACCGTCTTTCTCAACGATTTGCACATTACCCGTGGCTAACAGGCGTCCGGTCTTTTGATCGTAGGTGACCTGTCGTGCCACAAGCTTGTTACCATCATAATCAATTTGCACGCTGCCTTGCGCGGTGATGGTATCAACATCTCGATTATAGACCAGCTCGTCTGCCACAAGCAGCAGTTTGGCATTAGGAGAAATTTTTATCGCGCCCGCTAATACATCATTGCTCTGTGCAATTGCGGCATTCAATGCAGCGAATACGAAAACGCAGGCGAGCGCAGACGAGGCAGTCAAACTAACCACCCGGCTGACTGGCTTTTTAATTGCCCCAGTACCGCTCAACTAACCGTCCTCCTTGTTCAACAGAAAGGATACACCGAATAGAAAGGCTAACCCGACTGGAAACCAAGCCGCTATTACCGGTGACACAATCCCCGCGCCACCAAATGCTTTTACCAAAACTGTGACGACATAAAGCATGAACCCCGCCAGGATGCCACCCACAATCATAGTTGCCGACTGCCCGAAACGCACGAATTTTAGAGTTACGGTAGATGCAATGATAGTCATCACCACCAAAAGTGCAGGAAGCGCCATCACAGAGTAGTATTGCATCGCAAAACTATCGGCTTGATAGCCAAGCGCCTGCGCCACGGCAATTTTTTGTGGCAACTCTAAAAAAGGAATCATTTCAGGATCTTGCAACCTTTCTTGCACTAGTTCCGGTGTCAAATTGGTCGCAATATTCATATCCCTTGGCGCTGTGCTAGGAACTCCCGGCCCGGAGACGACCGCAAATGTCAAATGCCAAGCCTGCGCCCTGAGTTCAGCGCTTCTCGCATCGATTCGGCTGCTAATCGTGTCATCTTTACTCATGATAAAGAACACTGGCGACATCAAAAGCGTGCCACCTTTCAGCACTGCTTTGGCCCCGATAATCACATCGCCGTCGGCCTCACTTTGGCGAAGCCAAGGTGATACCAGTGCCGATGATGCTGGTACTACACTGGCTCCGAGCGAAGCTTGGTATTCCTCAGATAACTCAAAGCATCGCGCAGCAAACGGATTGATAATCAATATTGTCGCAAGGCCGAACGCGAAGGCGCCAACACAGATAGGTGTCAAAAATTGCCACGCGGAGAGCCCCGCAGCACGTGCAATCACCAGCTCATATTTACGATTAAGCTGCACGAGCAGCGCCATACTGGCGAACAACCCTACAAAAGGGATCGTCTGTTGCAATATGCGCAAAACCCTCAATCCTGCGATGCCAAGGCCAAGCAGCACGGTATAATTAGTATATCCTGACAATCGAGAATTGAGCTGCGTAAAGTCCGTGATAAATATCAGCCCGGTTATCCCGACCAGAAAGTAAAAGGTCGTGATAAGATACCGGCTGAAGAAATAGCGCCCGAGGGTCCATCCGATCATGATGAAGCTCCTTGATTTCGGTTGCGCAGGCCCGCAAACCAAATTTTCATCCGGTCCTGCCGTGCGCTGAATTTCGACATACTATTTTCAAACCAGTCATAATAGTGCGCGGGCAGGGCAATTGCTTTGTTGCGCACGGATAGCCACACTGGCAGTAGAATGCCTATCAAAGGCACGATATAGATGAACGGCACTGCATATTTGGTATTTTCCGCATAATTTTCGGCAGCAAGCCCGAACCAACGCAATATAAATGCAAACGCGACGGCGTTCAACATCAGTGTCAAGGACGACTGCCGATGTGAGCGCGCACCACCGCACGCCCCAATGGCAATGAGCGCAAACACAAACGGATAGAGCCACTCCGTAAAGCGTCGGTGCAATTCCGCAAAGAAGAACAGCGGCGTTTTTTGAAAAGTCTTGTCGTTAGGATCAGGTGATAGCAGGTAGGCGGTTGTCTGATCTTTTGGATACAAAAACGGTTTTGCGTTAGCGGCAGTAAACTCAGATAAATCAAAAGCATAGGATGAAAAACGAATAATAGAAATCTGACCGTTTTCGGTCGACTTGCGATGGATTTCGCCATCCTTCATCAAAAGCAAATTGCTGCTATCCTGCTTTACCACCGCGCCTTCACGGGCGTAGTAGATCAAATCGGTCTTGGGATCGCGCGAATCTGCAATAAACAAAGCTCCAAGTAAGCCGCCGGGAAGTCGCTTCCCCACTTGCATAAATACATTTTTATCAATCTCTTTGAACGAGCCCTCCTGAATGACAATAGACAATAGGTCCGCTCGCGCCTCAGCAACCAGATTGCGCGCGGCTTGCCGTGCGTAAGGCTCAACAAAGTTGCCGACAAAGATCGTAATCAATGCTGCCAGTGCAGCCACGATCATGATCGGCTTATACACCACCATTTTCGGCGCCCCTGCCGCATGAATAACGGGCAGCTCACTATCCATATTCATCGTGTTCAGCGTCTGCGTAGTGCTAACCAAAATCGCAAACGGCATCACCACGGAAACAATCGCCGGAAGCAACAATGTGGCAAGTAATAGAAACGAACCAATCGACTGGCCGGTATTTGTAACCAGGTTGACTTTGGTAAGTGCTTGAACAGTCCACACAATTCCTAAAGTGGCCGCAGTTGCGCCAGCTGCTTGCGCAAGCACACGGGTTAAAATGTAGCGTTCAAGAACCTTCATGGGCCGTCTTTAATTCCAATATTAAAGCACCAGATATTTTGCCGGTACGCGACGCTGTCACAGGTCACGCCGCTTAGCGCAAGGCTGCGTATAGCTCAAATCTTAATTGAACTTGGCTAACACCAACCCAATAAACAAGGTTAATGGAAAGCAAACATAGAGAGACTTTCAATACACTGCTTGCAAATGCGTTGAAATGTCTGGAAACATCAATATCAACACTTATCCCAAAATGGAATCTCCCATGTCTTTGAAGCCAACAATCGCCTTTTCCAAACCAAGTGAAATCACAAGCGGAACGCTCTTTATTCTTTCAACTGACAAAAATGGCCAAAGCGCGACTGCCCGTGAACACGCAGGCTCATCCTTGGATCGGGCTATCATGTCTGCCGAGTTCAAAGGCAAGATGGCATCGTCCATCGAAGTGCTGGTGCCTGAAGGCACAGGATTGGATCGTTTGCACGTGGTGGGCACTGGCGCGCTCGATAAGCTGGATGAAAATGCTTGGCTGAAATTGGGCGGAACAGTTGGCGGAAAACTAGGAACGCTGGGCTCAGTTTCAGTGCTACTCGATTTGCCCGAATCGACAGTTTCGGCGGAGAATGCAGCAGATTTCGCTCTCGGTTTGCTCCTTCGCGCCTATTCCTTCGATAAATACAAAACCAAAAAAGACGACAAAAAGGACGAAAAGCCTGAACCAAAAGTCGCCACGAAAGTGACAATTATCGTTGCGGATCCTGCTGCCGCCAAAAAAGCATTCACCCAGCGCGAGGCCGTATATCAAGGTGTTATCAATGCCCGCGATTTGGTCAATGAGCCAGCCAATATACTGGGCACATTAGAATTTGCAGCCAAAGCCAAAGAGCTGGAAAAGCTTGGCGTCGACGTCGAAATCCTCGGCGAAAAGGAAATGAAAAAGCTCGGCATGGGCGCACTGCTTGGCGTGGCGCAAGGCTCCGTGCGCCCGCCGCGCATGGTTATCATGAAGTGGAATGGCGGCAAGGGCAAAGTGAGGCCAATCGCGTTTATCGGCAAAGGCGTGGTGTTTGATTCCGGTGGTATTTCCATCAAGCCAGCGGCCGGCATGGAAGATATGAAGGGCGATATGGGCGGCGCGGCTGCCGTCACCGGACTGATGTACGTTCTAGCCGCGCGTAAAGCCAAAGCCAATGTCGTCGGCATCATCGGCCTTGTTGAAAACATGGTGGATGCCAACGCGCAGCGCCCGGGCGATATCGTTACCGCCATGTCTGGCACTACAATCGAGGTTTTGAATACCGACGCCGAAGGGCGCTTGGTTCTGGCTGATGCGCTTCACTATTGCCGGACAAAGTTCGAGCCGGAATTTATGGTCAATCTTGCTACCCTTACCGGCGCAATTCTCGTCGCTCTCGGCAATGTTCATGCTGGTCTGTTTTCCAACAATGACGAACTTTCCACGCGCCTGACAGAAGCGGGGATTGCCACTGGCGAGCGCCTTTGGCGTATGCCGATGGGGCCGGAATATGACAAGCTGATTGATTCAACCAATGCTGATGTGAAAAATATCGGCGGTCGCTACGCCGGTTCCATCACCGCCGCGCAATTCTTGCAACGCTTTGTTGGCGATACCAAATGGGCCCACTTGGATATTGCAGGCACTGCAATGGGCTCGCCGTCAAGCGAGATTAATGCCGGATGGGCCTCTGGCTATGGCGTGCGCTTACTCGACAGGCTGGTTGCCAGCTACTATGAGGGCTAAGGTGTGACCGAAGTCCTGTTCTATCACCTCACAGAATCCAAATTAGAAGACGCGCTGCCGGGCCTGCTCGAACGCTCGCTCGCACGCGGGTGGAACGTGGTGGTGCAGACCGGAACCGAAGAGCGGCGCGATGCGCTTGATGCGCATTTGTGGACCTATTCTGAAGAGAGCTTTTTGGCTCATGGATGCGATCATGAGGATCAAGCCGCTCAGACTCCGATTGTGCTCACCACCGGTCCTGAAAACATCAACGGTGCTCAAGTCCGCTTCCTTGTCGATGGCGCGGTGCCGCCGGCCTTGGATGGCTATGTGCGCGGCATTTTCATGTTCGATGGACATGACGAGGTCCAAATGGAAGATGCCCGCTCACAATGGAAAACCTTGAAGGCAGCAGGCCACCAACTCACCTATTGGCAGCAAAATGCCGAAAAGCGGTGGGAGAAAAAAGCGTGAGCTTTCTCTCAATCGACAATTTTGAAAGGCACTAAATCTTGCGTGGTATTTTATTGTTTTTGATGTTGAGTGGAATTGGTCTTGGCGTCGCCTATCCTTGGTACATCCACAACAGGTCTGGAAATGACATAGGAACGTTTCGGGTATTTCAAAGATCGAGCGGTTTCAAGTCTATTGATGTTATCCTAACACCAGACGAAGCGCCTGTGCGCGTATTTGTCGATATGATGCCAATCATGCAGACTTATCCTGATGACGCTCAATCCCTATTACATCTAACCGCCACAACGTCTGGCCAGACAGTGATGGATAAAAATTTGAATTTTGCGGCGGGCATAGCTGATGCACGCGGTTTGCAACGCTCCGAAAAAATATTCAGAGACACAGCAGGTGAACTCACAAACATCGCTGCTGGCCAGTATCACTTTACGCTCGAGCGCGGTGGCTTTGAGGGCTTGACACTAAAGACAGTTGATCTCGTCCTCAAGGGAAATGTCGAGGAAATAGACCCGCGAGCAATACCCGCAGGCATCGGCCTGTTCGCACTTGGATTGCTAGGTATGATAAGGAGGCAACGCTCGTCAGCACCTGAAGATGCCGACACCGCAAAACCCAAATGGGGCAGGGATGCCGACTAGTTTTGCTTTGATCATGTCTGTCCACAGCCCTCGTATTAACTCGGCGCACTTCGCGTATCATCTTCGTGCGTTCTTCGACCGTTTGCCGACCACTTCCTGCCCAGCTTTAAGCGTTCATTTTAGCTTCGTATTCTTCTGATAATTTCAGCCAGTTTTCTTCCGCAAGTGCTTTTTGATTTTGTGCATCCGTGCGCTCTTTGCCAAGTTGCATCATCTTAGCGGCATCAAGTCCTGGCTTTGTCAAAGAGCCCTCTATCAGCTCAACGGCCCGATGGTGCTTATCTATTAAGCCCTCGGCGTCTTTGACCTTTTTAGCCAGTGGCGCATAGTCAATCCGGCGCTGCGCCGCAAGTTTGCGGGCGTCCGCCTTGTTCAGCTTAGGCTGCTCACGTTTATCGCGCTGACCCTGCGTTCCGGAAATCTCACCAGACAAGATCATTGCCTTATAGTCATCCAAATCGCCGTCAAAATTCTCAACGCCGCCATTGCGCACTAGCCAAAGGCGGTCCACCGTCGCTTCAACCAGATGGCGATCATGGGAAATCAAAATCACAGCACCCGGAAACTCATTTAGCGCTTCCACCAACGCCTCGCGGCTGTCGATATCAAGATGGTTCGTCGGCTCATCGAGAATGAGCAAATTTGGTCCATCAAACGCCGCTAAGCCCATCAAAAGACGTGCTTTTTCGCCACCTGACAAATCCTTGGCAGGTGTGTTCATCTTGGCTGTTGCCAGTCCCATTGACGCAACTTTCGCCCGCACCTTGGCCTCAGGCGCATCGCCCATCAGCTTGCGCACATGGTCTATCGCATTGTCTTCCGGTATCAGGTCATCCATTTGGTGTTGCGCAAAAAATGCAACCTTAAGTCCAGGTGCCGTCGTCGAAGTGCCGCCAAATGGCGCAAGTCTTTTGGCAATCAACTTGGCAAAAGTGGACTTTCCGTTACCGTTCGAACCGAGCAAAGCAATGCGGTCATCATGGTCAATGCGCAGGTCCAGCTTCTTCAAAATCGGGTGACTTTTGTCGTAACCGGTCGATATATCGTACATCGCAATAATCGGCGAGGCGGCCTCTTTGAGCGGTTCCGGAAAGCGGAAGGGCGTCGCGCTGGTTTCCGTAAGCATGGCAATAGGCTGCAATTTTTCAAGCGCCTTAATGCGTGACTGTGCTTGCCGCGCCTTCGAGGCCTTGGCCTTAAATCGCGCCACAAACGCTTCCATGTGCTTGCGATGTGCATCTTGCTTCACAACAGATTTGTTGTGCAGCATCATATTTTCAGCACGCTGCCGTTCAAATTGGTCGTAACCGCCCTTGTATAAGGTTAGTTTCTGATTTTCCAAATGTACGATAGAATTAACGGCCTTATTTAAAAGGTCGCGATCATGGCTAATCATCAAAACTGTATGCGGATATTTCGCCACATAAGTTTCTAACCACAGTGTTCCTTCCAAATCGAGATAGTTGGTTGGCTCATCTAGCAGTAATAGATCAGGCTCGGCAAACAACACAGCCGCCAGCGCCACGCGCATACGCCATCCGCCCGAGAAGCTAGAGGCAGGGCGCAGCTGCGCTTCGGCATCAAAACCAAGCCCGGACAAAATAGCACCCGCGCGCGATTCCGCTGAATAAGCATCGATATCTGACAGGCGAATGTAGATTTCCGAGATGCGATTGGGGTCCGTCGCCGTTTCCGCCTCAGCCATTAGGGCCGAGCGCTCGGTATCCGCTTCCAGCACAATTTCCAAAAGTGACTGCTCAGTGGCTGGTGCTTCTTGCGCAACCTGCCCAATTTTCAAACCTCGCGGCAGCGATGTCGAACCGGTCTCTGAGGCCAAATCACCGGTAATTGCCTTAAAAAGCGTTGTTTTGCCCGTACCATTGCGCCCCACAAGCCCGGCGTGCGTGCCTTCAGGGAGCGTTAAATTTGCGTGATCGAGCAAAAGCCTGCCCGCGATCCGCAGCGAAAGATCGGAAATTTGTAACATGCGCGGCTTTTGGCTGACAGAAGTTCGTTTTGCAAGGGAAACCTCGTCAATAACGCCAAATCAAGCAAATTGCCTTCCGTCCTCGCTGCGCTGGAAATACACCAAATCCAGCGCGGGCGCACTTTCACCAAAGCCCGTCAACAGTGTATGGGTCTGCCCGCGATGATGTGTTTGGTGATTGAAAAAATGCGCCAAAGTGGGTGCCAGTCGCTGGCTGACGGTGCGCATGTCCGAAATGGTGGTAAAGGTGAAACGCCCGGCAAATGCCTCCGGCGTCAAGTCGTCTATCCACGTGATAATTCGGGCATCTTCCGCTTCTCGGGCCACTTTGAGCAGTGAAAAATCATCATAGAGTATAATGTCCAAGCGATTTGGCGCGTCGCCCTCAGAGGTAAATCGCTTCATCCAAATCCTATCAGCCACCAAAATATGGTTAAGTGTACCATGGATAGACTTAAAAAATGCTCCGCGATCCAAGCGATAGTCCTCGTCCGCCAGATTAGCGATAGCGTCATATAAAGCGCGGTTTGCCCACGCATTATAGGCGGCAAACATGCGATAATGGTTCTTCATAGCGAGTTTCCTAAGCATTTTGCCAATGTGCTGACATAAGGATAGCGATACGTAAAGCAGAACTAACTTTGAAGCGACGCCAGCGGGTCGTAACGTCAACGGGGTTGACCCTTTGGCCGTGCAACATTCTATCTTTAGAATCGTGCGGATCTGACATGCAGACCAATCCGAAAAACCAAGGCGCCCGTGTGTTTGCCACACTTTATACGCTCGAATCCACAATCCGCGCTTTGGTTTCCAGTATTGTTCCAATCACAGCCTATGAATTGCTGAAGGATGAGCAAATAGTCAGCGTGCTTTATACCTGTGTATCCATCGCCAGCCTGATGGGGACGCTTCTGGTGCCCATGTTGATTGGCTGGATCGCGCGGCGTCGCGTTTACTCGCTGGGTGTGATCGGCTTCGCGTTAGCCTCATTCGCCCTTGCCACTCATACGTTGGAGGGCCAAATCGCAGGCATGTTCCTGCGCGTGGTGGCAAATAGCTGCGTTTCCATCGTTTTGTCACTCTACATCATGGATAATGTGCCCAAGACGCAGCTTATCCGCTCAGAATCGCTGCGCATGGCATCCTCCACTTTTGCTTGGACTTTGGGGCCTGTGGCGGGCGGTTGGCTCTATATGCAATATGGTCTGTGGGCCGTCCACGGCACGGCGATTTGCGTTACCGGATTATTGTTTTGCCTGTTCTGGTATTTCAGACTGGGCGATAACGCATCTATCAAGCCAGCCATGCAACCGCCCGTTAATCCGCTCAAGAATTTTGTGAGATTTTTCCGGCAGCCGAGGCTTCGCCTTGCATGGCTCATCGCCTTCGCCCGTTCATCCTTTTGGACCACCTATTTCGTTTATGGTCCAATTTTGATGGTTGCCACGGGGCAGGGTAAGCTGGCGGGCGGCCTATTCCTATCTATTGGAAATATAATGCTTTTTTCGACAATTCTGTGGGCGAGAGTAGCCAAGCGCATCGGCCTGCGCCGCGCGATTACGATTTGTTTTGTTGGGCTAACCTGCTTCTTAATCGCGGCCGGAACCACAGGTGATAAATATCCGCTGCTTACTGCTCTATTTCTTATTTTGGGTACAATATTTGGATCCGCGCTGGATGGAATGGGCTCAACGCCGTACCTTCGCGCCGTAAAAGCGCGCGACCGCCCAGCCATGACATCCGTCTATCGAACTTTTTTGGATTTCTCAGACCTGCTGCCTTCGCTGGTATATGCCATCGTGCTGACATTCTTTAACTTTGGTGGCATTTTTTATGCGCTTTCATGCCTCACAGCCGCTACCGCAATTGTCGTGTGGCGCTATCTTCCAAAGGCAATGTAGTGCCTACTCTGCCTGCGCCTTCAGCCGGAAACGATAAAGACCGCGCACAGCATCGAGTTCCACTACTTGATTGTTGCGCCAAATTTCAACCAAATCCAGCCTTGCTTGCCGGATGACGCCCATCTTGATGGATTTCATAATCAGACGCCATTCTTTTTCATTCTTGCCGACAATGGCGACTGCCACTTCCATCGGCGCGATAAGCTTGCCGACGCCAGCCTTGTGGGCGAGTTTCAGTATTGTTTCGTCAATGAGGTCTTCACTCACCATGATAGGTATCTCCAAGTAGCGCACCGCGAGCGCGCGAGAAAAATTGCCGCCGCACAAGCACAGTCGAAATAAACAGAGTTGAGCCCATAAACACATATGGTCCAGCAAACCAGCCCATAAATCCAATTGAGAAGAATATGGAGCGAAGGCCGGAATTATAATGCCGTCCGGCAAGGTTATTGAACCGAAGTGCTTTGGACGCCGCGTGTTTGGCATCATCACTTGGTGCTTGCCCATCCGACACAAAAGGCACTGCGCCAACTAATATCGAGCAATAGTTCTGCAAGCGGTATGACCAGCCGAATTTAAAAAAAGCAAAAGCATAAATCAATAGCAGTAATAGGCACTTAGCCTCGAACATAGGGCGTAATGAGGGCAAGGAGACCGGCAAATGGCTGAATACGCCCAGCACCTGGTCCGATGCATTGATAAGCGCAAAACTACCGCCAATTGCGAAAACGGATGTGCTGGCGAAAAATGCCGTGCCTTGTTGCAATCCTGAAATAATTGAGGTGTCGATGACGCGAAGTTCGCGAGTCGTCATAACACTCATCCAGCGGCCCCGCTCGTAATTCATCAAGCCATTCAGCGATGGTCGAGACGTAAGATATCCCTCAACGGCCAGTGAATAAGCTAACCAACACAGAGCGAACAGCGCCAGTGCGAACCCGTCAGGCCAGGAATATATATAAATACTTTGCATGGACCAATTCCAAATTTTGAATGGTTACGGTCTGTCGTTCCTGTCATACCGTCAGTCGCGGCGTGATTGGAATTTCTTTGCCCTTTGAACCACAATAGGCTGCGCAATCAAGGAACTTTGTATGTTTCTCTCAGTTTTCGACTTGTTTAAAATTGGTATCGGTCCGTCGTCGTCCCATACAATGGGACCGATGGTTGCGGCATCGCGCTTTTTGATTGAGATTTTGAATGGGGATTGGCCGCGCCCGTTCGGCGCGAAGGTAGCGCAAATCAAGGTCAGTTTGCACGGTTCGCTGGCTTATACCGGCATTGGTCATGCTACGGATCGCGCGGTTATCCTCGGGCTCTGCGGCGAACTTCCGGCAACGGTGGATTTGGACGCCGCCGAAGAGTTGCTGGTGACGGTTACACGCACGAAAACCATCCAGCCTGCCGGACACCCTTCCTATAACTTTGATCCAGCCACCGACATGGTGTTAGACAAGAAAACGCCATTGCCAGGCCACGCCAATGGCATGGCGTTTATGGCCCTCGACCGCGATGGACGCCAACTCTTGCGCATTGCCTATTTTTCCGTTGGCGGCGGCTTTGTTGTCAGCGCCGATGAGCTTGCCGCTTCGAAATCCAAGTCCGGTGCTCAACAGGGTCCAAACGTCCCTTATCCGTTCAAGAACGCCAATGAGATGCTACACATGGCAAATAAGAGTGGTCTTTCCATCGCCGATATGAAGCGTGTGAACGAAGAAACACAAATGCCGCGCGAGGAACTAGACCAACGCATGGATCGCATCTGGCAAACGATGGATGATTGCATCCATCGTGGCCTTTCACGCGGCGGCATAATGCCGGGCGGCTTGAAAGTAAAGCGACGGGCGCAGGCGATCCATGACAAGCTCAACGCCGATTGGGGCACTAACGTGCCAAACCCGCTCATCGCCAATGATTGGCTGTCGGTCTACGCCATGGCGGTGAACGAAGAAAACGCATCTGGCGGGCGCATTGTCACCGCGCCAACCAATGGTGCAGCGGGCGTAATACCTGCCGTCTTGAAATATTATCTACGTTTTCACGACGCCAATGACCATGAAGGCATCCGCAATTTTTTACTCACAGCTGCCGCCATTGGTGGTCTTTTGAAGACCAATGCCTCCATTTCCGGCGCGGAAGTGGGCTGTCAGGGCGAGGTTGGTTCTGCCTCAGCAATGGCTGCCGCTGGGCTCGCGGCTGCCTTGGGCGGCACATCAGAGCAAATTGAGAACGCCGCAGAAATCGCCATGGAGCATCATTTGGGCATGACGTGCGATCCCATCGGCGGCCTCGTGCAGGTGCCGTGCATTGAGCGCAATGCCATAGGCGCGGTGAAAGCTGTCACGGCCGCCTCGCTAGCACTCAAGGGCGACGGCTCGCATTTTGTCTCGCTGGATCAAGTCATAGAAACCATGCGCCAAACGGGCAGAGACATGCACGAGCACTACAAGGAAACAAGTTTAGGCGGGCTGGCTGTCAATGTTGTAGAGTGCTGACAAAAGCATGTATTGCGGTAAGCTGTACTTGCCGCAAAGGCGCTGTCGCCTTATGTCAACGCCATGGCACTGAACCTCCTCAAACTATGCGTTGGCTGCGAAAGCATTGAAGATCTCATCGCTTGGCGCGAGGGAGACGCTGCGCTGAAACGCCGGCTTGGCCTTCCAGTCGAACATTATCACACCACCCGCATGTTCCCCAAAGCGCGGGACGAGATACTGGTTGGCGGGTCGCTCTATTGGGTCATCAAGGGCAATGTACAGTGCCGCCAGCGCATCGTGGATTTGCGGCCTGTAAGAGGCGAAGATGGCATTTCACGATGCAAAATTGTGCTGGACTATGATGTGACGCTCACCACTTGGCAGCCGCGCCGCCCGTTTCAGGGGTGGCGCTATTTGAAGCTAGAGGACGCACCTGCTGACTTGAAATCGGGCAGCGCCGCTGTTGAAGAAATGCCCCGCGCACTACGCGAGGAGCTCGCCGGCTTGGGCCTTCTCTAGCTTATCGTTAACCAAGTAACCATATGCCCGCCGTGCGCGCCGCAAGGCGTGAGCGGTGGCCTAGAGCAAAGTGCGTTGTGATAGAATCAAAACCTTTGCTCTAAGTCCTTGTTTTGTCACATTTTCCTAAAACGCGTGATGTTCTATCAAGCTTGGAAGTGCTCTCGGCACACCCTTTGGCAAAATTGAACTGCCGGATATTTTTGTTTAGGGTGTTTTCGAGCCTGAGCGAACATCAGGCGGCTGAAATAATGGGATAAATTAGTTCGAGCATATTGTGGTAACTTGGAAAGCATTACGGCTAGTAGTTATGCGAGAAATTAGTGTGTTGGTTTAACGGGCCGCTGATAGCCGTAGCGCACCGCTGGTTTGCCACTAGGTGATAACACCGCCAATTTGACACTAACATGAGGCAGCGAGCTGCGCCAAGCCCGTGCGCTATGACTCAACAACAGTCCCACGAGATCGCGTGTTTTTAGGCGCGGCTTTTTGCGTGTTTCTGCAAGGCGCATCGCCGCGCTACGCAACACGGATAGCGAGGAGGGAGCTGCCGCGCTTTTTGTGCTTGGCGTGAGAAAGATCTGGTCATTCTGTTCGATACGCACGACGATAAACCCTATACTCATTACACTTGGGTTGGCTTTAGAAATTAATTATTCACGGCATAGCAACCGATGTTGCTCTTCTTTAAAGCTTTACAAGCGTTCCAAGCGGCCACTTTTGTATCAAAGCCCTTAAAGCGTGCTCGATACAGCGTTGCTGACCCTTTTTGCACTTCCTGCGTAAATGGTGTGGCATATGACAGCGCTTTGCCACCCTTTGCCTTGGCCCCTTCCAATATTTTCAAAGCCCCGGCCTCGCTATCAGCCGCAGCAATTTGTATAACCCATACACCATTGCCTGTCGGCTCAGGTTCAACGGCAACAGCAGCATTCATTGCTGGATCAACTTCAGAAGGCGCAGTGCCATCTTCATCGTTGCTCAAAGGAACCACGACTTGGTGCGGCTTCTTTGCCGGAATAGCTGCAACCAATACCGGATCAACCCCGCTAGCCGATGCCCCGGCTTCCGGCTCCGCATAGGCGGTCTGCGCAACAACCTCAGCTTCAAAGGTTTTTTTACCCTTAAATATTTTTGCAAGCGCAACCATCGGGCCTTCGCTGCGCCCGGAGGCACGTGGTAAAAACTTTCCGATAAGCTGCGTAACCTGCGCATCGCGGCTACGGCCGGATGTACCACCCATGACTACGGTGATCAGCTTCTTGCCATCCAGCGACACGGATGAAACGAGATTATAACCGGACTTGGCCGTGTACCCTGTCTTGATTCCGTCAACACCCGCTACGCGCCCAAGCAGCTTGTTGTGGTTTGGCAAGCGGCTGCGGCCATATTGAAAGCTGCGGGTGGAGAAATAGCCGTAATATTTCGGGAAATGTTCGCGAAGCGCCATGCCCAAAATCGCCATATCATGCGCAGTTGTCACTTGGCCCGGATTTGGCAAACCGGATGCATTACGGAATATCGTGTTGCGCATACCAAGCTGGCGCGCTTTAGCCGTCATCATCTGCGCGAAGCGGTCTTCTGAGCCGCCCAGCAATTCGCCAGTAGCACATGCAGCATCATTTGCCGATTTGGTAACAAGGCCAAGTATCGCAGTTTCAATGGTGATTGAAGAGCCTGCTGGTGCGCCAAGTTTAGTTGGCGCCATAGACGCTGCACGCCTCGAAATTGGCACGAGAGTGGATTTTTCGATTTTACCTGATGATAGTGCCTCAAACACAAGATAGAGCGTCATCATCTTGGTAAGTGAAGCCGGATATCGCGGTGCGTCACCGGCCTGCGAAAATAGCGTCTTGCCAGTGTTGGCATCAATAACAATAGCTGCAAATTTGGGATTTGATGCTTTTGCCTCAGCGCTATCAACCGCACTGCAAGCCAGGCTCACGGCTGCACATGTCATGAAAACGGCGCGGGCTAGCGCGGAAACGCTTTTTACAATGTTACGCACTGGAACTCTTTCACACTAAGCAATTCTTTACACGGGCGGCAAACGGCGCGCTTGGATAAAACTCTATGCAATCGTCGTTACCAAAGTGTTATAATGACCGCTAAACTCTGAATCTTTTTGCACATCGCACAAAATAAGTGGGTTTAGCCTGCGCAATAAAAATCAATGTTGCGTGAAATACTTGTTTCCTGCGCAAAGGGGCTTAAAATCGCGGCATGAGTCACTAGGTATGACATAAGTGGATATTGTGCCACGAATTCAGGAACTGATCTATGAAGTCTCCCCGCAGCCAAGATGAAGATCGTGATGGTCGTGGCCCCGGTCAAGGTATTGGTGTGATTACCCGTACCAAGCCCAAAGTCGTCAAACCAAGCCTTTACCGCGTTCTGCTCTTGAACGACGATTATACGCCAATGGAATTCGTCATCCATGTTCTGGAGCGTTTTTTCCAGAAGGATCGCGAGGCCGCGACGCAAATAATGCTGCACGTTCATCAAAACGGCGTCGGCGAATGCGGCACGTATACATTTGAAGTGGCGGAAACAAAGGTGACGCAAGTCATGGATTTCGCCCTAAAAAATCAACATCCGCTACAGTGCGTGATGGAAAAACAGTGAGGTTCTAATGCCATCATTTTCAACGAGCCTCGAAAAAGCGCTGCACCAAGCGCTTTTGGTCGCCAACGAACGGCACCATGAATATGCAACGCTGGAGCATCTGCTGCTGGCGCTGCTGGATGATTCAGATGCCACTGCTGTAATGAACGCTTGCAGTGTCAAAATTCCAGAGCTGCGCACCACCTTAACAAATTATGTGGACAAGGAACTTGAAAACCTGATCACCGGTTATGACGAGGATTCAAAGCCGACTGCCGGTTTCCAACGTGTCATTCAGCGCGCGGTTATCCACGTGCAATCTTCTGGGCGTGATGAAGTTACGGGCGCTAATGTTCTCGTTGCCATCTTTGCCGAGCGCGAGAGCCACGCGGCTTATTTCCTGCAAGAGCAAAATATGACGCGCTATGATGCCGTCAATTTCATCTCCCACGGCATAGCCAAGCGCCCCGGCGCATCAGAGTCGCGCCCGCCGCGCGGCGTCGATGACGATAGTGAACAGCCACAAATGGGCCAAGGTCAGGGCTCAGATACGGGCGATGCTAAAAAAGACCAAAGCGCACTTGCCGCCTATTGCGTTGATTTGAATAAAAAAGCCAAGTCCGGACGCATTGATCCGCTCATTGGCCGGGCTTCGGAAGTGGACCGCACGATCCAGATTCTCTGCCGTCGTTCCAAGAATAACCCGCTTTATGTAGGTGATCCGGGCGTTGGCAAAACCGCAATTGCGGAGGGCCTCGCCAAGCGCATCGTCGAAGGCGATGTGCCGGAAGTGCTGCTCGATGCCACGATATTCTCGCTCGATATGGGTACGCTTTTGGCGGGAACACGCTATCGCGGTGATTTCGAAGAGCGTTTGAAGCAGGTTATCAAAGAGCTGGAAGATTATCCGGGCGCCATACTGTTCATAGACGAAATTCACACCGTCATCGGCGCAGGGGCAACTTCCGGCGGCGCAATGGATGCGTCAAACCTGTTGAAGCCTGCGCTTTCATCCGGCCTCATCCGCGTCATCGGTTCGACGACTTACAAAGAATACCGTCAATATTTCGAAAAGGACCGCGCGCTCGTGCGCCGCTTCCAGAAGATTGACGTTATCGAACCAAGCATTCCTGATGCAATACTTATCATGAAAGGCCTCAAGCCGTACTTCGAGGAATTCCACAAGGTGACATACACCGACGAGGCCATTAAAGCGTCCGTGGAGCTGTCCGCACGCTATATCAATGACCGCAAATTGCCGGATAAAGCGATCGACGTAATCGACGAATCCGGTGCCAGCCAAATGCTGCTTGCCGCTGATAAGCGCAAGAAAAGCATTGGCATTGCGGAGATTGAAGCCACAATCGCCACCATGGCCCGCATCCCGCCGAAATCAGTTTCCAAGGATGATGAGACGGTTCTGGCCAATCTCGAGGCCGAATTGAAGCGCATGGTTTATGGTCAGGATTTGGCGATCGAAGCGCTGGCGTCTGCCATCAAACTGGCGCGCGCTGGGCTTCGTGAACCGGAAAAGCCAATCGGCTCTTACCTGTTCTCCGGACCCACAGGCGTCGGCAAAACCGAGGTTGCCAAGCAGCTCGCCAAGTCGCTTGGCGTGGAATTGCTGCGCTTTGATATGTCCGAATATATGGAGCGTCACACCGTGTCGCGGTTGATCGGCGCACCTCCCGGCTATGTCGGCTTCGATCAAGGCGGCCTGCTGACAGACGGTGTGGATCAACATCCGCACTGCGTGCTTCTGCTCGACGAAATCGAGAAAGCGCATCCAGACCTCTATAATATCCTGTTGCAGGTTATGGATCACGGCAAGCTGACAGATAACAACGGCAAGGCGATTGATTTCCGCAATGTCATCTTGATTATGACAACTAACGCGGGCGCATCAGATGCCGCGCGTGCGGCCATCGGGTTTGGGTCCACCAAGCGCGAAGGCGATGATATGGAAGCCATCAACCGCATCTTCACGCCGGAATTCCGCAATCGTCTTGATGCGATCATTCCGTTCGGCGCGCTGCCGGTCCCGGTCATCCACCAAGTGGTGCAAAAGTTCATCATGCAGTTGGAAGCCCAGCTTTCCGAGCGTGGCGTAACGTTTGCGTTGTCTCAAGATGCTATCGCCTGGCTGGCAGATAAAGGCTACGACGAGCGCATGGGCGCGCGCCCACTTTCCCGTGTTATCCAAGAATATATTAAGAAGCCGTTGGCAGACGAGTTACTATTCGGACGCTTGAAGCATGGCGGTACGGTCCATGTGTCTGTCGAAAAGGATGAGGCAGGCGTTGCCAAGCTGAAGCTCATTTCAGAGGCAGGCGAGACAAAGCTCGTGCCAAAGGATGAGCCGGAGGCTGACGAAAAGCCACGTAAAGTGACCGCGAAAGCTGCCAAGAAAACATCACCAAAGACAGCGCCGCCAGAAATGGAACCAGTCATTCAGTCCGGTAGCAAGCCCAAGGCATCCGTGCCCGTGTTGCCGAAGAAGAAGTAGAAAACTTATCAAACTAAACCAGCCCGCGCCTCAAGCGCGGGCTTTTTCCCGCCATTCGCTGGCACGTTTGATCTGCGCATTCAGCACAAAATCGCTCGCTGACTTCCCGGCAAGCACTGTAAAATCACCCGCACGAGCCACCCAGCCACGATAATCCACATCATAAACCGCAAACGCGCGAGGCTCTAACTTCACGATAGCAACTCCAGTTTCGCCCGCCTGAAGATGCAGCTTTGCAAAGCCTTTCAGCTCGCGAATTGGTCGTGGCAGCAGAGGCGCATTGTCCTCGACATAGACTTGCATCACATCGCTACCAGCGCGGTCGCCCGTATTAGTGACCTCTACTGTGACAATGAAATCATCGCCTTGCTGCTTAATCCTCATCTGGTTCCATACAAACTGTGTGTAGGAAAGCCCGAAGCCGAACGGAAATAGCGGCACTGTGCCTGTCTTGTCGTGATGCCTGTGGCCGATGAACAGACCTTCCTCGTAGCGCACCTTGCCATTGAGGCCGGGATAGACTTCCGGGTCTTGGCTATGCACAGGGTTGTCCGCCCAGCGCACAGGGAAGGTCTGCGGCAAGCGCCCGCCGGGCTCGGCATCGCCGAACAAAACATCGGCAATCGCGTTGCCTGCCTCTTGGCCGGGATACCAGCTTTGCAAGACGGCCGACACATGAGAAAGCCACGGCATTTCAATCGGCCCGCCCGTTTGCAACACCACAATCGTCTTCGGATTTGCCGCCGCAACGGCCGCAATCAATTCATCCTGCAGACCGGGCAGGCGGATGTTCGGCAAGTCCCAGCCTTCTGTATCCCACTCGCCAGTGCGGCCTGCGAACACAATTGCAATATCCGCCTTTGCCGCAACCTCAGCTGCCAGCTTCACATCACTAAGACCAAGTGGCTTACCAATGCCCGCCTGATAGGCTGCAAAGCCAAGATTTGCCGAAGGCTTAGAGGCATACTCCAGCGCGACCTCGTAGGTTTGCCCCGCCACCAATTCCATCTCGCCGATAACTTCGTTGCAGCCCTCTTCAAAAAAAGTCTGTCCAGCCGCCCAACTGTTCCAACAATCCGCGATAGTCTTGCCATCAATTTTCATGCGCGATGGACCCGTGGCGAAGAAGCCAATTCGATGCACTCCGCTTTCCTCTGCCGTAAACGTGCCGGAAACGCGTAGTGAAAACGCCTGACTATTGACCTTGCCATCCGCAATGCTACCAAACAGAAACGCCGTCATATCCGTAACGGTTTCGCTGTGCGCAACCGGACCGGAAAGATCGAGCGAGTTAAAATAGCCCGCTGTAAATGCGCCTTTAAGCATCGGTTCATACCGATGATTATCCGCACCCTTGGCAAAGGTGAGCAGGCTGTCCCCGCCCAGCGCATTCACCAAGCCATCCCACGGGCTCACGCGATAATGCGCATTCAGCTGCGCCGAGCCGCCGCCCATAATCTGCGCCACCTTGGCGTTCGGCCCGATAACCGCAATGGTCTTCCCGGCGTTTTTCGCCAGCGGCAAGATGCCAGAGTTGGTAAGCAGCACAGTGCCGTCCGCACCGGCAAGTCGTATCAGCGCGCGGTGTTCGGGTCGGTCATTGGCCTCTTCCTTGTACGCACGATGGTGCGAAATCGAGCCAACCCGCTCCATCAAACGCAGCATGTTCAGCGCCCGCGTCCGCACAGTTTCCGCACCCACGTCGCCAGCCGCAACGGCGGCAATCAGCTTATCACCGCGATCCCGAGTCGGGCCGGGCATTTCCAAGTCCAGCCCCGCATTCACAGTCGGGGCGGTAGAGCGCGAGCCGAACCAGTCGGACATCACAATGCCATCATAGCCCCAATCGCCGCGCAGCACTTCAGTAAGCAGCCAGTGATTTTCCGCCGTATAAGTGCCGTTCAGCTTGTTGTAAGATGACATGATGCCCCATGTCTTTACTCGGCTAGATGTCTTTCCTTGCTTCACGGCCATTTCAAACGGCACAAGATAGATCTCGCGCAGCGAGCGTTCGTCAATTTGTGAGCTCATAGTCGTGCGCTGAATTTCGCTTTCATTGCCCGCAAAATGCTTGATCGAGGCTGATATGCCATTCTCTTGCAGACCCGCAATGTAGTTGATTGCCAGCGTTCCTGTCAGCAGCGCATCCTCAGAATAGCATTCAAAGTTGCGCCCGTTGGTTACCGAGCGATGTATGTTCACCGTCGGCGCCAGGGATACATGCGCGCCCTTGGACTTCACTTCATCAGCCAGCGCCGCGCCAATTTTATAAAGCAGCGCCTCATTCCATGTCGCCCCCAGCGCAATGCCACAGGGAAAACAAGCAGATTTAACGCCGCCAACCAGCGACCCGCCGCCGCGCGCTCCATTGGGACCATCTGTCACCCGCAGCGTGCCAATTCCAAGCCGCTCGTTGGGCGCAACTGACCAGAAATCCTGACCAGACAACAAGCGCACCTGTTCATCCAAGGTCATCGCATCTACAAGTGTCTCGATAGATGTTGTCGACATTTCAGGCTCCCCCGGCATCACATATATCGTTACAGCTCTCACACCCATCAATAATATTCATGTCATGTGCGAATTGGGGCGCTTGCCGCCATGTCCACGTCTGGCTAGTTTTAGTCATGGTAGAATCTCTCAACAAAACACCCCTAAATCAGCATTGGCATTGGTTCCGTCGCGGGCTTTCCTGCCTCATTTCTATTCCGGCACTCATTCTCATGGGGGCATTCATCGGATTTACGGGGTTGGCCCGTGATGCCGGTTTCACGCTGGCGCAAACGGAATTCATGGTTTTCGCAATTTGGGCGCTGCCGTCCAAGGTCGTACTGGTCGGTGCGGTACTGGCGAAATCTTCACTTGTAGCAACATTTATCGCCGTCTGCCTGTCATCGTTCCGGCTGTTGCCCATGGTGGTCGCAATCGTACCGGAAATGAAAACAGACAAAACTCGCAAGTCCACGCTTTATATGCTCTCACATTTTGTTGCCGTTACCGGCTGGGTTATGGCGTTTGAAAAATTTCCGAAAGTGCCGCGTCAGTATCGCACCAGTTTTTTTGCTGGACTGGTGCTCACCCTTCTTGGGTCCAATATGCTGCTGGCTGTAATTGTCTATGAAGTGTCCGACAAGCTTCCGGCGCTAGTCTCGGCAGCGCTGATTTTCATAACCCCGCTGTATTTTACGTTTTCATTGTGGGGCTCCGCGCGTGACTTATCATCTCACTATGCAATAATAGCGGGGTTGGCGTTAACCCCATTGTCACATCACTACCTGCTGCAAGTCGATATTTTAGTGGCAGGGATTGGGGGCGGGATCTTGGCACATATGATCGCGAAATCCCGGAAAGCGAGAGCAAAGATATGACCTTCGCCTCATATGATAATTGGTGGTGGCCCTATTTATTTATCCTCCTTGCCGGATGGTTGCCCACCAATATGTGGCGCTATCTGGGCGTCTATTTGGCGGGAGACATTGATGAGAACTCTGAATCGCTGGTCTTTGTCCGCGCAATAGCCACCCGCCTTATGGCGGCAGTTATTGCAAAGCTCGTTCTGTATCCGGAAGGAGCGCTGGCCTCTACACAGCAATGGTTACGCATTGCCGCCGCCACTTCCGGATTTGCGGCCTATTGGTTTTCGGCAAAAAAATCCTACGTCGGTGTTTTGACGGGGGAGGCCGTGCTCATTAGCGGCTTGTTGCTCGGTCATTAGAGCACTTCCAAGCTTGATGGAACATCAAGCGGTTAAGGATAGTGCCAGAAAACAAAGACTTAGAGCTTGAATTTTGATTCTATCAAAATTCATTTAGCTCTAGAGGCATCACTATCCTCTACCAGTTTCAGAATAAATTAAACAAACTTGTCTATAAGTCGCCCTAAATGGAGGCTTTGATGCGGCTACTGCGTCCCGAAAAATTTGGATTTATACTCACTTTTATTATGATGGCGGTTTGTGCGTTGCTATCATACAAAAAAGGGATGGTGGTGGACATCGCCAACTATGACGTGGCCTTAACTGTTGATCTGTTTTTTCTCGCGCTTGGCCTGTTCTACCGCTATGTTCGTATGAATGAACTTGTTGCCCGAGCCTGTGTGGGCATTGCGCTGTTATTGCTCGCAGGACAGGTTATTCCAGTATTCAACTATCTGCTGCTGCCGTACCGCATTTTCGGTGTTGACCAAATTTTGGCGCAAGTCGACAGCTATTTTGGCTTTGTTTGGGCAGATTATGCGACGTACATGTCCCAATTCCCAGATTTCGCGGCGCTCTTAAAGACAGTCTATAAAACCTCACTCTGGCAGTGTTCGTTGCTTCTCATCGTACTCGGTCTTTTTGGCAAAGTGCAGCAAGTGTCACGCTTAGGTTTGGCGTTTATTCTGTCCGGTATTCTTTGTATTGAGTTATGGTCTCTGTTTCCATCGTCAACCCCCGCAGCCTTCCAGCCGCTTTCCGCAGACGTGTTAAATAGGCTCCATCTTACCGTCGATCCTGAATATGGCGCAAAACTCGTTGCGCTTTCTAAAACAGGTTCGAACTTTATTACGCCACTCACAATGCTAGGTATGGTAGGCTTTCCATCATTCCACACTGTTATGGCGGTCTTGTTCGTCTATTACTCTTGGTCGCTTAAATATCTGCGCTTGCCTGCTGTTGGTCTTACCAGCTTAATGCTTCCCGCAATTTTGCTGCATGGCGCCCATAACCTGGTCGACGTTTTCGGTGGACTTGCCGTTGCAGCATTTGCAATCTGGTTTGCCAGCAAAACAGCCTCGGATGATGTTGCAAGTGAACACGCCGCCGCGCATTGGCAGCCGATTGGCCGCAAACCAAAAGCAATTATTGCAGTGGTGCAGGAATAATTATGCGTCTGTTTCCTGCTGAAAAATTCGTTATCTCAATCTCGGTCTCGCTGTTTATTTTGGATGGTCTTCTGTTTGCTTATAAGGGCGTGAGCATAGACGCCCTTGGTTATGCCACAGCGCTGGGGATCGGTTTTCTTAGCATTGGCCTCGGCCAGTTTTACCGGACATATCGTGCCAATGAAGGCATCGCGCTTGCAACAACTGCCTGCGGACTTTACATAATTTTCACGCTGGTCGCATCCGTTTTCAATTACCTATTGCTGCCCAACCGCAATCCTATGATTGATCCGCTACTTATGCGCATTGATGCCGCGCTCGGCTATTCATGGACCAACTTTGTTGTCTGGACCGCGCAGTGGCCGTGGCTCGGCACAGTCTTCCGGGCTGTATATATGTCATCTATGGCGCAGCTCATTCTGGTCATTTTGATTTTGGGCTTTACTGGCAAGCGCGACGATCTTCACCGTTTTTTGCTTACCGGCGTTCT
The DNA here is from genome assembly GCA_043717855.1 of Phyllobacterium sp. Taxonomy (GTDB): domain Bacteria; phylum Pseudomonadota; class Alphaproteobacteria; order Rhizobiales; family Rhizobiaceae; genus JANMEX01. The sequence goes on along the minus strand of JAYSWX010000118.1, from coordinate 30,433 downwards.
GGGTGGCATATTCACAATATGCTTTTGGGCGTTCTTTCCTTCCTCTGGTGCATCCGGTTGGGAAGTCCTGCCTGCACAGGCGCAGGGCGCGCTGCCGATCATGGTGAACTCTGACTATGGCATGGAGCTCAATCGTCTGGCGCGTGAAGGCGTGACCTATATAAGCCCGCAAAATGTTTTGGGGCTCATTGGCTTTCCGTCATTTCACACCGTCATGGCCTGCCTCAGCGTTTGGTATATGGCACGGTTCAAATGGGTATTCCCGATTTTTCTCGTCATCAATCTGTTGATGCTGCCATCTGTGTTGGTACAGGGCGGCCATCATTTGTCAGATGTGATCGGCGGTCTAATCGTCTTTGCAGTGGCGACCGTTTTGGCAAAACGAATTTTGGCGCAGTCGCCGCTCGGGGCACTCGCGAGCGCGTGACGTACCGTCTCAGTGCAAAATGTTGTTTATGTCCAGTTGGCCGTTTATGAGAAAATATACCAAGGCGGCTTGGCTCAAAAATCTGGCATAGTAGGCGGGAATTGACCGATGCCAGCATGGGTCTCGCGCAAAAACCGTTCGCAACGCAGTTTATTTTAGTATTCTACGTTTTGATGCCGGCCCGCAGAGTTTTTGGTATCGATCAGACTTGGGACAAATTGATGTCTATTTTGGCTTTGCGGGAGCTGACCATGTCACCAATTCGTCTAAACAGCCCGTTTTGTGACTTGTTGAAAACTACCGATAAATTTCCGAGCTGAAAATATTCTTTACTTCTCGTCGTGTTTGCGATACCAAAAAGAACTAAATTATTTTTCGTATTATATTGCATTTTTTATTCATATTTTTTAATTTAGGTATCATTTTGCTCCGATCATTATTTTCCTTCCAGCATATTTGCATCGACGGTTTTGATACAAATCGTAAGATGGTCCTTGCAGCTGTTGCTCTCACAAGTCTGCTGCTACCAGCCAGTTTTTTGCTTTGCGCACCTCAGCTTTCAGACGTTTTCGGTGGTTTAGCCGTTGCCGCGTTTGCGATCTGTATTGTCAGCAAAATAGCATTGGACAGTGTGGCAGGTTTACACGGCATTGCGCACTGGCAGTCGATTGGACACAAACCAAAAACTCCAACACTTATTGTACAGGAATAATATTATGCGCTTTTTCCCCGCTGAAAAATTCATTATCGCAGTCTCACTTGTATTATTTTTTTTAGATGCCTTGCTGGCGGCCTATAAAGGAGTTGGCATAGATGTAATCACATATACTACCATGCTGGCTTTTGCAGTTTTTGGCCTTGGAATGGGGCAATTTTTTCGTCTTTTACGTCCCAGCCAAGCCTCTGCGCTAGCATGCACCGCTTCTGGGCTTTATGTAATATTATCGATGTCTATGGGAATTTTTACTTATCTGCTCTTGCCAAACCACAACCCTATGATTGATCCGCTGTTGATCCGCATTGATGCTGCACTCGGCTATTCTTGGACCGGTTTTGTCGTCTGGACGGCACAGTGGCCGTGGTTTGGAAATGTGCTTCGTGTTGTTTACCTTACGAGCTTAATACAAATTTTTATTGTAATATACGTTTTGAGCTTTAATCTAAAGCGTGTTGACTTACACCTGTTCCAGCTGACAGGTATTTGGGCCGGCCTGCTGACTATTTGCTTCTGGTCATTCTTTCCCTCGTCCGGCGCGTCCGGTTGGGAAATACTCCCCGCGCAGGCGCATGGCGCATTGCCGATCATTGTGGATTCTGAGTATGGCATGTCAATCAATAAACTATTGCGGGATGGCGTGACTTATATCAGTCCCAAAATCGCGCTTGGCCTTGTTGGCTTTCCTTCGTTTCACACAGTCATTGCTTGTCTTTGCGTTTGGTACACGGCTCAATTCAAGCGAGTGTTCCCGATTTTTCTCGTCGTCAATCTTTTAATGGTGCCAGCAATTTTGGTTCAAGGTGGCCATCACCTGACGGACATACTGGGTGGTTTGGCGGTATTTGCAATCGCAACTGTCTTGGCGCGACGAACTTTAGCTCACTTAGAGCAAAGAACATTCGCAATTGCGTGACACACGATCTCCGCACCACTTCCGCACTAGTTCTGTGCGGTTTCCGGGTCATCTCCGAGCGTGCGGCGTATCATTTCCGATTGATTGGCGAGCAGGGTTTGGTCCGCCATTTGCCCGCCATGGCCCTTCAAAGCCACACCTTCAAAACGCGGGATAATATGGAAGTGTAAGTGAAACACAGTCTGCCCTGCAGGTGCTTCATTATATTGAACCAGCATAATTCCTTCGGCTTTGAAGGCGGTCTGAACGGCCTTCGCTACACGTTGAACAACCTGAATGGCTTGTGCCAAAACCGCAGGATCAGCATCCAAAAGGTTGCGGGAAGGGGCCTTTGGCACCACCAGAACATGCCCGTCAGCCTGCGGCATCACATCCATAAATGCCAGCGTATTCTCGTCTTCAAAGACCTTATGACAAGGAATTTCTCCACGAATGATCTTGGCAAAAATATTGGTATTATCGTAGGTAATCATGGTCGTTTCCTCAAGAATTCGATCAAAATAGGCAAATTTATAGCAATAAGCTAGTTTTCTAGCAATAACGCCCCTTTTCGGAACGGCCCGTGATCGGCCAAAACCCCGCTCACGCGCGAAACTTCCTGCCGTTCGCGCTCCAAAAATTCCGCCACGGCGCGGCGTAAACCTTCATGCACAATGTAATGCGCTGAATGCGTTGTCACCGGCATATAGCCCCGCGCAAGCTTATGCTCGCCCTGCGCGCCAGCCTCAACAATCGAATATCCATGTTCAATCGCATGGTCGATTGCCTGATGGTAGCAAACTTCAAAATGCAAATAAGGGTGGTCCTCAATGCATCCCCAATTGCGCCCAAAAATCCGCCCGCCGCCAAGAAAATTGATAGCGCCCGCAATATAGCGTCCGTCTCGCTTGGCCATAATTAACAAAATATCGTCCGCCATCGTCTCGCCTATTAGTGAAAAGAACTTGCGGTTCAAATAAGGTTGCCCCCACTTACGGTTGCTTGTGTCGATGTAGAAATTATAAAATTGATCCCAAATATCCTCAGTAATTTGGCTACCAAACATTCGTTCAACACTGATTCCATTACATAACGCGGCATCTCGCTCCTTACGTAGGCCCTTGCGCTTACGTGAAGTGAGCGTTGTCAAAAAATCGGAATACGACCTATAGTTGTCGTTATGAAAGTGAAATTGTTGGTCAATCCGGTGCAAAAAGCCTTGAGATTCCAATATTCCGGCATCTGTTTCAGTGGCAAAGGTGACGTGCGCCGATGAAACGCCCAGATTCTCTGCTACTGTTTTCAACGCCTTTGCCGCCGCAAATTTTGCCGTTTTATCGCCACCAATACTCAAAAGGCGAGGGCCCGTCGCAGGTGTAAATGGCACGGATACCTGCAGTTTGGGGTAATAGCGCCCGCCAGCCTGTTCAAAAGCATTGGCCCAGCCATGGTCAAAAACATACTCTCCTTGGCTGTGAGATTTCAAATACGCTGGCACGGCAGCAACTAAATTCTTATCTTTATCTTCCATCCGCAAGAAATGCGGCTGCCAGCCGGCGCGTCGCGAGACACAGCCGGAGAGTTCGATCGCGGATAAAAAATCGTGTGAAATGAATGGGTTATAGTCAGGCGTGCCGCGCACTGTCCCGTCCAGCAATGACCATTCCACCGGGCTAAATGCGCCAGCCCCGGCCACTGTCTTTACTGAATACTCATCGCTGCTCATGCCCGTCCTTGCAGATTTCTATGTCTAATTCACAAGTAGATACGTTTGATCTATCCATCGGCAAGGGTAGGTAGCCCGTCTATTTTTCTAACATGTCATCGGGATTGCATAGTTCAAAAGTTGCCTGTTCCGCATTTGCATAAGTGCGGTCAACGTCGTCTTTAGTTCTAACGGTCCAAGTGATTACAGGCATTTTCAAGTTGTCACGAACAAATTTTGTAAAGCGGTTTGGCAGATGATGGACGTTATAGGAAACGAAAGATATCCCATGAGCCAACATTGAGAAGTTGGCCTCTAAATCCGCTACGCTCGTTCCCTCCGCCGTCAATCCGCCCGGGATATTTGGGGCAAGTTTTTTGAAGTCGCGTATCAAATGATGGTCAAATGACATAATCACCGCACACCCCTCATAGGCGGCAAGGTCCGCGGCAACTGCCGCAATCAGCCCGCCATCATAACCAACGTCGCCCTTAAGCTCAATGATTACAGGCACTTGGCCTGCGACTAAATCCAGCAGTTGCCGCAACGAAGGCACTTTTTCTGCGGTATCACCAATGTTCATAGCGCTCATTTCAGCAGCAGTATGGTCGCGAATAAAACCCTCGCGTCCAGTAAGGCGCTTCAAATCACCGTCATGAAAGATTACTGCGACACCGTCTTTGGTCAGGTGAACGTCTGTCTCAATCGCAAAATCTCCAGAAATCGCAAGCTTAAACGCCGACAATGTATTTTCCCAAACCAACCTGTTTCCATCATGCAAACCACGATGCGCAATTGGTCGCTTTGTCATCCATGCAAGATCGGTCACAAGCGAACCTCTACAACCGCTTCGATTTCCACCGGCGCATTCAGCGGCAGGCTGGGCACACCGACAGCCGAGCGCGCATGTTTACCTTTGTCCCCCAACACGGCCACGAGAAAGTCCGATGCGCCATTTCCGACCAAATGCTGCGATGTAAACTCTGGAGTGGAAGCTACAAAAATTGTCAATTTCACAATGCGAACAATCCGCTCCAAATCACCAGTCGTGGCGTCGATCTGCGATATGATATTGATTGCACACTGTTTTGCAGCTTCTTGGCCCGCAGCAACATCCAATTCCGCACCCAAAATACCGGTGTTGATTAGCCGTCCGTCCTTCAATGGCAATTGTCCCGATGTAAAAATAAGCGAGCCGGATTGAGCAAATGAAACATAATTTGCGGCCGGCATAGCAGCCTTAGGTAATTGGATACCAAGTGCATGTAATCGTTGAATTGTTGTTTCAGACATTGAGGCTGCTCCCGTAGTTCTCATATTTGACTGGCATTATTATTTCCGCGATTTTGCCTCGCTTTTGCCACGTGAGTAGCTAGACTAAGCGTAATTCTAATTGGAGGTCCATATGCGTAATCGTTCCACAGCCACCATTTTTGGTATTTTGATTTTGACCGGGGCAGGTGCCGCGTCTGCAGCCTCCCAAGTTGCGTCTATGTCAAATTTGGTTCCGCATCGCGCTGTGTATGATCTGGAAATGAAGGATGCGTCCGATCGATCCGGCATTAAGGGCCTTACCGGGCGTATGGTGTATGAGTTCAACGGATCGCCCTGTGATGGCTTTACCACGACATTTCGCTACGTCACCAAAATCGACAATGGCGACGGTCAGCGTCTTACAGACCAACAAACGACGAGTTTCGAGTCTGGTGACGGTAAGATATTCCGGTTTTTGACTAAGAATTTCGTGGACAAGGTCTTGGATAAGGAAACACGTGGCACCGCGCAGGAAAATGACAAAGGCTTGTTGGTGGATGTAACTAAGCCATTGGAAGCGAAGTATAATTTGGATAAAACCCTTTTCCCTACGACACACATGGTCGATATGCTTAGTCGTGCAGAAAAAGGTGAGAAGTTTTATGAAACAACAATTTTCGACGGTACAGAAGATGCCGACCGCGAGCTGACAACGACGGTTATTCTTGGAGAACGCAATCATGGCGCTCAGGACGGACCGGATAGTGAAATCGGCAAGACAATCAAAGGCGCTGATTATTTTCCGGCGTCGGTGACTTATTTTGATGCCAAGGCGGACAACGGCCAAGAAGAGCCGGTGTATCAGATTGGCTTCAAACTATACGAAAACGGCATTACGCGTGATCTGGTCATGGATTACGGAGATTTTTCAATGACTGGAAAATTAGTTGACTTAAAAATGTATGACAAACCAGTCTGCAACCAATAATGATCGGAATCATTTAGTTAAGTCTGCGAGGGGCAGTAAAACAAATAATGCCAAAGCTTGAAGTGTTTGTAAGACCAAATCCGTGGCCTTCGTTTATGCGTGTTATGTCATGGGTCAATCGTGTTTTTATGTTGCATGGCATTCCCTTGCTCCGGGATATTCCGCTAATTAAGCGTGTTCCAGGCATTCGCGGCCTCACTGACATTAGCAAAATCATCGTCAATGAGGATGAAATAGCTGCACTGAAGAAATTGTGTGACGGCGATAATACGGTTTTTATCCTGCCAAACCACCCGGAGTTTTTTACCGATTGGATGCTCGATAAGGAGATTATAAGCCGCTGTGCCCCTATGACGGCTTGTTGGGCAACCAACGGCATCGTTAACGGCACTGGCAATTTTGGGCAGAAATTCTGGCTCTGGAACAACCTTATTGCCCAGATACCGGGCAATTCGGTGGATGGTAAGGCCTTTTCTGTCGAATGGACACTCAAAGGCTTTCCGGTGTTACTCCATCCTGAAGGCGCTGTCGGCTGGCATTCAAACTTTGTTGCCACGCTGATGTCCGGCGCCGGCGAAATGGCGCTGGAGGCTAAGTCCAAAGCTCCCCATAAGTCGGCATTTCTCTTGCCGATTGCATGGAAGCTGCAATTCTCCGAGGACGCGTCAGCCGGTCTCGCTAAAGAGTGTGGTTACATTGAGCGTAAGCTAAGGATTGAGGGCAGCGGCAATCCGGCTGAACGGGCGTACTTTATCTATGATGTGTTGGCGGATCGCGAGGCGGCTAAGCTCGGTCTCACAATGACGTCGGGACTCTCTCTCGCCAAGAAACTATCCGTGTGCGAAACCGCTGCCTGTGTTCAGCTCGGAGCTTATATCGGCAAAGATGGTGCAGATGGCGATCCAACCGAAACCCTTAAACTAGTAAAACGCAAAGTGCGAGGCGAAGGCAAAACACCTAGCGACGCTGGTAGGGCGGCCTTGGTATTATCTGAGCGACTGACAAAGATCCGTAGATTGGGTGATTTTGCCTTTTTAAGCCCTACTATCACTCAAGAAGAAGTTGCCGAGCATCTCAAACGCATCCGCAATGACTGGTGCTTTGGCACGCTACGTGACGTGATGAACGCCTACTTGCCTCAGCCCGTGGCTCGGCGTGTTGCGCATATTCGCATTTTGCCGCCGCTCGAAGTTACAGGAGCCGAAACTGCCGCCGATTTGATGGATTCGGTCCGTGAATCACTTCAAGTGGCGCTGGACAAGGTGAACAGTCAGATTAGCAAAGACAACAACCGCTCTATCTGGCCCAATCCATTCCATAGCGCCATGTAGTTTCTGTACCTTCGCGCTTGCACTTCAGTTCATTTCACACTATACGCCGCAGCATTCCACATGCGGGGATAGGTTCGTTCAGGGAGAAATCCTGGTCGCACCACCGGTGACAGGCAACTGTCTACCCCCGCAGAGGTTAAACCGGAAAGGACTACTACAATGGCGCTGCCAGAATTCTCTATGCGTCAGCTTCTAGAAGCTGGCGTCCACTTTGGGCATCAAACCCACCGTTGGAACCCGAAAATGGAATCTTACATTTTCGGAACACGTAACAACATCCACATCCTTGACCTTGCTCAGACCGTTCCTTTGCTTAACAACGCGCTAAAGGCAATTTCGGACACAGTTGCCAAGGGCGGTCGCGTTCTGTTCGTTGGCACAAAGCGTCAGGCTTCCGAGCTTATCGCTGAAGCTGCACGTAACTCCGCGCAATATTACGTAAACGCGCGTTGGCTCGGTGGCATGATGACCAATTGGAAAACAATTTCCAACTCAATCTCCCGTCTGCGTAAGCTTGATGAATTGCTCGGCGGCGACGGTCACGGCCTGACAAAGAAGGAACTCTTGAACCTTCAGCGCGAGCGTGAAAAGCTTGACCGCGCACTTGGCGGCATTAAGGACATGGGTTCCACACCGAACATCATGTTCATCATTGATACCAATAAAGAAGCCAATGCGATTGACGAAGCCAAGCGCCTCGGCATTCCCGTTGTTGCGATCATCGATTCGAACTGCACGCCAGATCTCATTGACTACCCAATTCCAGGTAACGACGACTCATCCCGCGCAATCGCTCTTTACTGCGATTTGATTGCCAAAGCCTGCATCGACGGTATTGCCCGTCAGCAAGGTTCAATGGGCATTGACATCGGCGCGATGGAAAATCCGTCTGAACCAACATTGGAAGAAGCAGCGCCTGCTGCTTAGAGCATTTCCAAGCTTGATGGAACATCAAGCGGTTAAGGATAATGCGACAAAACAAAGACTTAGAGCGAAATGTCGATTCTATGAAAACTCATTTTGCTCTAATGTGAAATTTGATGAAGCCGTGTCATCACGGCTTCATCATCCAATCGCATAACCACCCAAAATTTCGGAGCCGTGAGAGCTCCAAGAGCGCGCTCTTTATAAGAGGGCGCTGTTTTCATAAGAAAGGCTACCACAATGACTGCAATTACCGCTGCAATGGTCAAAGAACTGCGCGAAATCTCCGGCGCTGGCATGATGGACTGCAAGAACGCACTAACTGAAAACGCCGGCAACATGGAGGCATCAGTTGATTGGCTGCGCGCCAAGGGCATCACCAAGGCCGAGAAAAAGTCTGGCCGCACTGCCGCTGAAGGCCTCGTTGGCTACGCATCCGACAGCCACAAGGCTGTTGTTGTTGAAGTTAACTCCGAGACAGATTTTGTTGCCCGTAACGATGCGTTTCAAGATATCGTGCGCAACGTGGCTAACATTGCCATCCACACTGATGGTTCGCATGGCGTAATTGCAAACTCGATGTACCTGGGTTCGGATAAGTCCGTTGCTGATACAATCAAGGATGCTGTTGGCACAATCGGTGAAAACATGAGCTTCCGTCGCTCGGCAATGCTGCATGTAAAAGACGGAGTTGTTGCAACATACATGCACAACCAGGTGGCTGACGGACTTGGCAAGCTCGGCGTTCTCGTTGCTATCGAAACCATCGGTGGCCACGATGAAGCCCGCGCATTTGCCCGCCAAGTGGCGATGCATGTTGCTGCGACCAATCCTTTGGCATTAACGGCTGAGGAAGTTGATCCAGCCGCTGTAGAGCGTGAACGCGCGATTTTCGTTGAACAAGCCCGCGAATCCGGCAAGCCAGACGCAATCATCGAAAAGATGGTCGATGGACGCATCCGCAAGTTTTACGAAGAAGTTGTTCTGCTGAAGCAGGCATTTGTTCTCAATCCTGATCTCACTGTTGAGCAGGCATTGGCGGCTGCAGAAAAGACAATCGGCGCGCCTGCCAAAATCACAGGCTTCGTGCGTTTTGCTCTGGGCGATGGCATCGAAAAAGAAACATCAGACTTTGCAGCTGATGTTGCGGCCATGAACAAGAAATAATCAGTTTCTAGTCTAAAAACCCTGAAGGGCGCGGCGTGACACGACCGCGCCCTTCGTGTATCCGAAGCATGGATTTTACTAAAATAACGGACTCACTCATGACAGCCAAGCCACTCTATCGCCGTGTACTCCTCAAATGCTCCGGCGAAGCGCTTATGGGCGATCAAGGATTCGGCATTGATGTGGCAGTGGTTGACCGCATCGCAGCTGATATCGCTTCAGCCCGCGCACTTGGCGTTGAAGTTGGCGTCGTGGTTGGCGGCGGCAATATTTTCCGTGGCGTAGCTGTGGCCTCCAAAGGAGGCGACCGCGTAACTGGCGACCACATGGGCATGTTGGCAACAGTCATAAACTCGCTGGCGTTGCGCACATCGCTTGTAAAGATCGGTATTGATACCGTCGTCTTGTCTGCCATCGCCATGCCGGAAATCTGCGAGAGCTTCTCGCAGCGCCAAGCGACTGCTTACATGGATCAGGGCAAAGTGGTGATTTTCGCCGGTGGCACCGGCAACCCATTTTTCACGACCGATTCAGCTGCCGCACTGCGCGCTGCCGAAGTCGGAGCAGACGCGCTATTCAAGGGAACTCAGGTGGATGGCATCTACTCCGCTGACCCTAAGAAAGACCCGAACGCCACCCGCTTTGACAGCATTACCCATCAAGATATTCTATCCAAGGGCCTTGCCGTGATGGATACCGCTGCCGTGGCACTTGCGCGAGAGAATAAGATTCCGATAATTGTGTTTTCAATCCACGAAATCGGTGGATTCGCTGATATTTTGATAGGCAAAGGGCGTTGCACAACGGTTACTGACGCATAAAGGCGCAAACCTTGCCCAACGTTTGGAGGAGATTTTAAATGGCAAAGAATGAATTGCTCGATATGAATGATGTAAAGCGCCGTATGGATGGTGCAATCGCATCGTTAAAGCAAGACCTAGGCGGCCTTCGCACCGGTCGCGCTTCGGCATCCCTGTTGGACCCAATTACCGTTCAGGCTTATGGCTCCTCAATGCCACTCAATCAGGTTGCGAACGTCACAGTTCCGGAAGCGCGTATGTTGGCTGTCTCAGTTTGGGATAAATCAATGGTCGGCGCTGTTGACCGCGCTATTCGCGAGTCCGGTCTTGGTTTGAACCCGATTACCGAGGGCACAACGCTGCGTATTCCACTTCCGGAGCTCAACGAGCAGCGCCGTAAGGATCTAGTGAAGATTGCCAAGGAATATGCCGAAAACGCCAAAGTATCCACACGCCACGTGCGCCGTGACGCTATGGACCTGTTGAAAAGGCTCGAAAAAGACGGAGACATTGCGCAAGATGATGGCCGTGTGCAGGGTGAGAAAGTGCAAAAGATGACCGATGAAACTATCGCGGCGATCGATTCGTCTTTGCACCACAAAGAAGTTGAAATTATGCAGGTTTAGTTCAATAAATTAAACCAAAGGATGCGTTGAACATGGTGGTGCCTGCCCACGTGGCAATCATAATGGATGGCAATGGTCGCTGGGCAAAAGCTCGCGGCCTGCCGCGCACTGCCGGTCACAAAGCGGGTATGAGCGCGCTTCATGACGCCGTTCGTAACGCTAGTGAATTAGGCATCCGTTACCTCACACTCTATGCATTTTCATCCGAAAATTGGTCGCGCCCTGCAACCGAAGTCGCTGACTTGCTCGGACTTCTCAAAATATTCATCCGTAGGGATCTGGCAGAACTTCATCGCTCCAATGTTGAAGTTCGCATCATTGGTGACCGCAAAAACCTAAAAGCTGATATCTTAAAACTGCTTGAGGATGCGGAAAAGCTGACGCGCGGCAACAGCAAGATGACACTGACTATCGCCTTTAACTATGGTGCGCGTGATGAAATTGTGCGTGCTGCACGCGCCCTGGTAAGCGATGTACAAGACGGCCGGTTATCGTTGGAAGACATCGGGCAGAGCGCTCTCACAGCCCGCCTTGACACTGCTGGAATTCCTGATCCCGATTTGGTCATTCGCACCAGCGGCGAGGTACGCCTGTCAAATTTTTTGATGTGGCAAGCAGCATATGCCGAGCTTGTTTTTTTGCCGTGCCTTTGGCCGGATTTTAATAGGGTCAGTTTTGTTGAAGCTATTTCAGAATATGAGCGGCGCGACCGTCGTTTTGGTGGCCTGCAGGCCCAAGTTTCATGAGTAAACTTTCAAATCTCCAAGTACGCATTATAACTGCCGTTATACTTGGCGCGGTTGTGCTCACGGTCACTTATTTAGGCGGTATCTCCTTCAGGATACTCGCGGTCGTGATGGGAGCAGCCATATTTGTTGAATGGCGAAAAATTACGGGCCAGATATCTGGCAGAATTATCAATCGTGTCTGCGAACTCTTATTGGTCATGAGCTTCGCACTTCTGATTTCCGGTATGCCGCCTGTATTTACTTTCGGCACTATTGCGCTTGCGGCGATTGTTGGAATTGTGGCCATGTTCACCGTCGGCGCAAGTGGGTGGCTCCCGCTTGGCATCCTCTACGCGGGCATACCGGCAGCCAGTCTCGCATATTTGCACGGCGATAGTGCTCATGGGCAGCTAAATGTGCTGATGTTGTTTGGCATCGTCTGGTCAACTGATGTTTTTGCTTATTTTGTCGGCCGCACACTCGGCGGGCCTAAGTTAGCCTTAAGTATATCTCCTAAAAAAACGTGGTCAGGCGCAATCGGTGGCGCAGCAGCTGCGGTGGCTGTCGGACTTTTTGTGGCTTTGAGCGAAAGCCACACAGGTAACCCTTTGTTGCCACTTATCATTTTACTTATCTCTATTGTTTCACAGGGTGGCGATCTTTTCGAATCTTGGGTCAAGCGCAAGTTTGGCGTCAAAGATTCGGGCACAATGATCCCGGGGCATGGCGGGATGATGGACCGCGTTGACGGCCTTGCGCTTGCCGCAACTGCACTTTATGTAACGATAAGTATTTTAGATTTTATATAGCAAACACTTTGTGCAACCTCTCATACAAGCTTTCGTAATTTTCGGAAATGGACATTAAATTGAGCGAAACACTAACGAAATTACTGAGCAGTGACAGTCTTTTAATCGGTATGATACTGCCATTTCTCATTATTCTAACTATCGTCGTCTTCGTCCATGAAATGGGCCATTATCTGGTCGGTCGCTGGTGTGGCATTGGCGTTAAGGCATTTTCCATCGGCTTTGGGCCGGAGCTAATCGGCTTTAACGACAAGCACGGAACGCGCTGGAAATTGTCTGCTATTCCGCTCGGCGGCTATGTAAAATTTGCCGGTGATTTGAATGGCGCAAGTATTGTGGACAAGGATGCACTTGCTGCTATGACGCCGCAAGAGCGCGCTGTCGCCTTCCATACACAGCCAGTTTGGAAGCGTGCGGCTACAGTCTTTGCAGGCCCGCTGGCAAACTTCATTCTCACAATTTCAATATTCACTGTGTTTTTTAGCATGTACGGCAAGCTCATCGTCGACCCGGTTGTGACAGAAGTTATGCCCGATACGCCTGCGGCATCCGCCGGGTTTAAACCGGGTGATCGGTTCGTCAGTGTCGATGGACAGCCAGTGGCGACCTTTACCGATGTACAGCGCTACATTGGTCCGCGTTTAGGTCAGGATATTAGATTTGCTATGGAGCGGGACGGAAAATCCGTCGAAATCACCGCCGCGCCGCAGGTCAAGGAAATGGATGATCCCCTTGGAAATAAAGTAAAAATTGCAGTCTTAGGTATTAAGGTAGGCAACGAAAACGGCAATTTTCGCACTGTAAATTTTTCACCGCTTGGTGCGTTCAAAGAATCATTGTCTGAGGCTACTTTTATTGTCGAACAGACAGGTGGATTCCTAGTGCGCCTAGTGAAAGGCCGCGAAGATAAGTGTCAGCTCGGCGGCCCTGTTAAAATTGCAACAATGGCTGGACAGGCATCGAAGCGCGGCTATGACTGGCTGATTCAGCTTACGGCATTATTATCTATAGGCATCGGCATTTTAAATTTGTTGCCTATTCCACCGCTCGATGGTGGCCATTTGTTGTTTTATGGCGTGGAAGCCGTCATGCGCCGCCCTGTTTCCGCCAGAATACAAGATATTGTATATCGTATTGGAAGTATTTTGGTTTTGACCTTTATGGGATTCGTTTTCTTCAACGACCTGTTCGCCTGCTGAAACGGGAATATGGTTAGGATTGATTTACCATAAGGGGTAATTTTCGTGACCTCAAAGTCACAAATTACAAAGAAGTAAACGGATTTTAACTCTAATGCTTGCGTGTATGGTAAAACCGTTTATGACGGGGAACGCTCTGACGGGTGCGGTTTATCGCGTGGGACAAAACTATTGCAGAAGGTTTGGAAAGCCAAATGAAGGCTAAGTCAATTTTGTTGTCGGCGGCTTCCGCTATCGTCATGTCAAGTCGCATTGTTGCGGGTGGCGTGGTCGCGGGAAGTCTCGTGTTCGTATCTGCCGCTCAGGCTGCGTCATTTAAAAGTGTGGATGTGCGCGGAAATTCGCGCGTAGAATCCTCGACAATTAGCGAATATCTCGGCATCAAGGCCGGTCAACCCTATTCCGCCTCAGATTTGGATGAGGCCGTAAAACGCCTTTATTCCACGGGCCTGTTTTCAGACGTCGGCATTAAGCAGTCTGGCGCAACACTGGTGATAACCGTTTCAGAGTATTCTGTCATCAATCAGGTGCTCTTTAAGGGCAACAAGAAAATCAAAGATGCGGCTCTTGGCGGGCAAGTGCAGCTAAAAAGCGGCTCATCGCTTGATTCCAATCTGTTGGAACAAGATGCCGAAACCATCCGTCAAGCATACCGCCGCATCGGCCGCGCTGACGTGGTAGTTAATCCGACAACTGTCGATTTGGGTGAAGGTCGTACGAACGTCGTGTTTGACATTCAAGAGGGTGATCGCACGAAGATCGCCACGATTAATTTTGTCGGCAACACCGCTTTTGGTGATCGCCGTCTTCAGGAAGTGATCTCGACGAAAAAGACTAATTTGCTTTCGTTTATTTCGCGCAACGACGTTTATGACGCCGATCGGTTAAAGGCTGATGAGGAAGCACTGCGTCGCTTCTATTTCAATCGTGGCTATGCCGATTTCCAGGTAGTATCCTCGGATGCGCAGCTTGACGACGCCACTAACAAATATACGATCACAGTTACTGTGGACGAAGGACAGCGCTATAAATATGGCACTGTATCCGTCGAAAGCACAGTCGATGGGGTGACATCTGCTGATCTGCAAAACGTAGTAAAAACACGTGATGGCGATACTTATAGCGCCAAGGACATTGAAGATTCAATTTCTGGTATCTCTGAAAAAGTTGCCAACAAAGGATATGCCTTTGCTCAGGTAACGCCACGTGGCGACCGCGATTTCGCTAATCACACCATCAATGTCGTTTATACCGTTGACCAAGGTCCGCGTGCCTATGTCGAGCGCATCGAAGTGCGTGGCAACGACAAGACGCGTGATTACGTTATCCGTCGCGAGTTCGATGTGGCTGAAGGCGATGCCTTCAATCAGGTTCTTGTTCAGCGCGCGAAGAAACGTCTGGAAGCATTAGCGTTCTTCGAACGTGTTGAAATTTCGACTGTTCCCGGTGCCGAAGCAGACCAGGTTGTCTTGGTTGTCGATGTGACTGAAAAATCAACCGGTGAATTTTCCATCGGTGCTGGATATACAACTGGCGGCACATCAGGCGGCGGTGTAAACCTCGAAGTGGGCGTCACCGAGCGCAATTTCCTCGGGCGCGGCCAATATGTTAAGGTCTCAGCAGGCGGTTCCAAGGGCGAACGTACCTATTCGCTATCGTTTACAGAGCCGTACTTTCTTGGTCACCGGATAGCAGCTGGTTTTGATATTTTCAAAAGCAACACCGATTACGCGTCATATAAACTGAATCGCACTGGCGCGTCGGTTCGTTTTGGTCTGCCAATTACTGAGCAATTATCCGCGCAGGTGGCTTATAATATTACACAGGATAAATATACCACTGCGGTGTTGGGCAGCCCGGCATCGATTTTTAGGCCTACCGAAACCAGTTTGTCTTGGATTAAGTCTTCTTTGAGTTACGCCCTGCTGTTCAACACAATTGACAGCATGGATAACCCGCATGAAGGCACGTACGCTAAATTCAACCAAGAGTTTGCAGGTTTGGGTGGCGACGCTAAATGGATCAAATCCACTGTAAAGGCGTCATATTACAAGACTGTTTCTGAAGAGTTTGACATTGTAGCCAGTGCCACGGTTGGCGCCGGTTACATTTATGCCCTCGATAGCACGGGTACCACAACTGATCGTAAGGGAATCCTGACGGGTGATTTGTTTAAGGCTGGGCCTGAAATCGTTCGTGGATTTAGGGCTGAGGGTTTTGGTCCGGGCCTGACGACTGGCGGCGTTACGACATTTATCGGCGGTAATTCTTATATGAATGCTTCTGCTGAGGTTCAGTTCCCGATGCCTGCTATACCGGAAAGCATTGGCATTAAAGGCGCTGTGTTCGCAGATATGGGCACATTGTTTGGATCGCCGTTTACTGATCCGACACTTACCGGCAAAGGCTTGAAATGGCGTTCGTCCGTTGGTGCAAGCTTAATTTGGGCGTCGCCTTTTGGACCACTGCGTGTGGACTATGCAATTCCTGTCGTCAAACAATCCGGGGATCGCATACAAAATCTGAACTTCGGTATCTCGACAAAGTTCTAAGAACTTGACCAGTCAGCCCTCCGGGCCAAACTATTGTCCGGAGGATAGAGAGTCGCATGAAAAACATCTCTTTTTATGCACCGGCACGGAGGCTTAGTGTCAACGAGGCGGCATTACTTTCTGGCGCCGAGTTGCTGACACCTCAGTATGCTGATCGTCAAATAATTAGCATTAGCAATATAGAAAGTGCGAGTACAGGTTCGCTACTATTTGCAAGCGGCAAGGCATATGAGGCGCTGTTGGCGCATCTACCTGACTGTACAATTGTATGCACTGCGGAGCTTGCGCCCTTCGTAGGTAAGAATGTAGCGGTTATGCTCTCTATCCGCCCGCAACAGGCATTTGGTACGTTGGGTAGAGTGTTATTCCCCAATTCTATAAAACCTCAATCATTTCTGGGTCTTACGGGTGTTTCTTCAGCCGCCCATGTTGCAAAAACGGCTATAATTGAGGCGGATGTCACCATTGAGGCGGGTGCCGTTATTGGTGAGTATGTTGAAATTGGCTCTGGTACAATTATTGGGCCATCTGCTGTGATTGGCGCGTCTTGTAAAATTGGGCGTGACTGTGCCATTGGCCCGGGCGCCAGCATAACAAATTCACTAATCGGCAATCGTGTCTTGGTTCATTCTGGCGCACGGCTCGGCCAAGATGGCTTCGGCTTCACGCCGGGAGCAAAGGGTCTCGAGAAAATGCCGCATATTGGCCGTGTCATCCTACAAGATGATGTCGAAATCGGTGCCAATACCACGATAGATCGGGGAGCGCTCGCCGACACCATCATCGGTGAGGGCACAAAAATTGATAATCTAGTGCAGATCGCGCACAATGTGCGCATAGGTCGTAATTGTGTTATCACTGGTCATTGTGGCCTTTCCGGCAGCGTCACCTTGGGTGATAACGTCATGCTTGGCGGTCGCGTGGGCATTGCCGATCACGTAACTTTGGGCAATGGTGTGCAGGTGGCTGCGGCATCCGGTGTCATGAATGATGTGCCGGACAATGAACGGTGGGGCGGATTGCCAGCACAGCCGCTCAAACAGTTTTTCCGCGAGCTTTCAATGGTGAGAAACATGGCAAGAGAAAAAAGGAAACCAAGCAATGAGTGACAACAGCCCAGCGCTGCAATCTGCTGACATTCAAAAGCTGCTTTCTATACTGCCCCATCGTTATCCCTTTCTTTTGATTGATAAAATTGTCGATATAGATGGCGATAACTCCGCCACAGGCATTAAAAATGTCACGATCAACGAGCCGCATTTCACTGGTCATTTTCCAGGCAATCCCATTATGCCTGGCGTTTTGATTATCGAAGCCATGGCACAAACGGCCGGCGCGATATCAATCATGGCAAACGGCTTCGATACGCCCTCGATCGTGTATTTTATGACAATTGACAATGCGAAGTTCCGTAAGCCCGTTGTACCCGGTGACCGCTTGGAAATCCGCGTGACTAAGATTAAACGTCGCGGCAATTTGTCAAAATACGCCTGCATCGCCACGGTGGATGGCGCGAAAGTTGCAGAAGCCGACGTGACCGCTATGATCGTGAATGAAGCTGCTGAAAAGGCGGCGAAAGAAGGCAACGCATCGTGAGCGTATCAACAACTGCAACAATCCATCCTACCGCAATCATTGAAGATGGCGCGAAAATTGGTGAGAATGTCTCCGTCGGGCCGTTCTGCCACATCGGTCCCAATGTAACCATTGGAGATAACTGCAAGCTCATGAGCCATGTTGTCGTCACAGGCGTTACGACGCTGGGGGAAGGCGCGACCGTTTATCACCATGCCATAATTGGCGCTGCACCGCAGAATGGCAAACACAAGGGCGGCTATGCAACGCTCGTTGTCGGCAAAAACTGCCTGATCCGTGAGGGCGTAACAATGCACACCGGCTCTGATACCAGCACTGGTACAACAACTATTGGCGATAACTGCACGTTCTTGGCTTATGCCCATGTCGCGCATGATTGTGTGTTGGGCAACAACGTTACGTTCGCAAATAATGTCATGATTGGCGGCCATGTCACTATTGGAGATGGTGTGATTATCGGCGGCGGCGGTGCAGTGCATCAGTTCTGTCGCGTGGGGCATCACGCCTTCGTTGGCGGCCTTGCTGCGCTGGTGCATGATCTAATTCCCTTTGGCAGTGCCATCGGCGTTCATGCGCACCTTGCCGGCCTCAATATTGTAGGCATGAAGCGCTCAGGCATGGCCAGATCGGATATTCACATTTTGCGTCACGCCGTGAAATTGCTGTTTAATCGTAAACATCCCGTTCGCGAAAATGCGGTTGAGGTTGAAAAGCAATATGGCACGTCGCCGGCTGTGCAAGACCTACTGCAATTTATGGATTTCAGCTCCAAGCGCTCCTATTGCGCACCGTTGTTAAAAGCTTCAGCCGAAGGGGCCGGGGACAGTGACGAATGACGTTACTCATGATTTGCCAGCCCGCACGGCGGTCATCGCCGGCAGTGGTCTGCTGCCGGAGCTTTTGGCACGTGCGCTGAAAAACCCGTTCATTGTCGGTCTAAGTGATGATTGCGGTAGCTGGATTGACAAATATGATTATTGCCGTATCGAAATTACCCATCTAGGTTCGGTATTGGCTGCATTGCGCGGTGCAAATGTCGATACCCTACTGCTGGCAGGCGGCGTAAAAATCCGCCCGCACTTCACAACATTCCGGTTGGACTGGACGACTATTAAACTGCTGCCAACCCTGTTTCTGGCGCTTCGCAAAGGCGACGATGGTCTACTGCGCACAGTTATTCAATGGTTCGAACAGCGAGGCTTTTTTGTTATCGGCGCACATGAGGTACTTCCTGAACTATTGACGCCATACGACTGCATAACTAAACGCGGCCCCTCGCAAAAGGATGAAATCAGCATCGTCTATGGTATAGGCGCAGCGCTGGATTTGGGCGCAAAGGACATTGGCCAAGCGGCTGTTGCTAAAAACGAGAACATTCTAGCGCTGGAACAAGCGGATGGGACGGCCGCCATGCTTAAGCGCCTAGCGGCGGCGTCAAGCAGCGATGCCAATCTCATCGGTGGTGTCTTGGTGAAGTTTGCCAAGCCCGGTCAGGATTTGCGTGTGGATCTACCCAGCATCGGTCCGGATACAGTCGACCAAGCCCATGCTGCAGGCCTGTCAGGCTTAGTGTTGGAGGCGGGTAATTCACTAATATTGGACAGAAAAGAGGTTGTGAGTCGTGCCAACGCGCTCGGCATGTTTATCCTTGGACGCAAGAGGACAAGCGCATGAACCATCTACTAAAAATCGCAATTATTGCCGGTGAAGAGTCCGGTGATATACTTGGCGCGGATTTGGTTGTAGCGCTGCGTAGACAATATAGTGGCGGTATTCAGATTTTCGGCGTCGGCGGAAAGCGTTTAGAAGGCGAGGGGCTCGTGACGCTATTTGATCCTGTCGAAATTGCACTGATGGGCATAACTGCCATCCTCACCAAAATCCCGCGCCTGTTATCGCTTATCAATCAAACTGCACAGATGGTGCTGGCACAAAAGCCAGATTGCCTCGTCATTATAGATAGCCCCGAGTTCTGTCACCGCGTTGCACGTAAGGTGCGCGCGGGAAATCCTGCGATTCCTATTGTGAATTATATCTGCCCGTCTGTTTGGGCATGGCGATCGGGCAGGGCAGCGAAAATGACGCCGCACATTGACCATATATTGGCGGTCCTGCCGTTTGAGCCGGAAGTTCTGAGAAAGCTTGGCGGTCCCCAGGCTACATACGTCGGTCATCGCTTGGGCTCTGATGCCACGTTCACCGCCGCTTGGGAGCAGCAGAGAGCGCTCGAACCCGCTCGCAAACGGGAAGGGCAAAAGACGCTGCTCGTGCTACCTGGTTCGCGCCGCAGCGAAGTCAAGCGCATGGCCGCGCCGTTTGGTGAAACGCTGGCGTTGCTCAAAGCGCGAAATAATAATCTCAAGGTGATCGTGCCAACCACACCACATGTTGAAGCGCTGGTACGCGAACTTTCCAGCTCCTGGGCAATCGAGCCTGAAATAGTCACCAACAGCGAGGCGAAGGCCGCTGCTTTTGCAACTGCGGATGCCGCGCTTGCTGCCTCCGGTACGGTGACACTGGAACTGGCCATGGCAGGTGTGCCGACTGTTGCCGCTTATAGACTAGACCCGATTGCGCAAGTAATTGCCCGCCGTATGCTCACCACATGGTCCGCCTCACTGCCAAATATAATCGCGGACGCGCCAGTTGTGCCAGAGCACTATAATGAATTTGTCCGCGCCGATACGCTGGCCCGCCAAGTCGAGCGTATCCTCTACCCGTCTGCAGCGCGGACCGCGCAGCTCGACGGCTTTGGCACAATCAAGGCGAATATGGAAACGACGGTGCCGCCAAGTGAGAGAGCAGCGGAAATCGTTCTGCGTTTTGCAACCAAGCAATAGAAAGCGCCCCTGAGGCGCTCTTCTTTTAGTTTGATTTGTAAGGCTTACACGCGCTTTTCAGTCGGCACATAGTCGCGTTGCGCAGCACCGGTATAGAGTTGGCGTGGACGGCCAATTTTTTGGTGCGGGTCTTCAATCATCTCTGTCCACTGCGCAATCCAGCCAACGGTACGTGCCAGCGCAAACAAAACTGTAAACATATTTATTGGGAAGCCTAACGCCTTCAATGTGATGCCCGAGTAAAAGTCGATGTTAGGGTAGAGCTTTTTCTCAATGAAATAAGCATCTGTCAGCGCAATGCGCTCAAGCTCAACGGCAACTTTCATAATCGGATCATCATGATTGCCGACAGCATCCAGCACTTCGTGCATGGTCTTTTGCATAATCCTAGCGCGCGGATCATAATTCTTATAAACACGATGCCCGAAACCCATTAACCGGAATGGATCATTCTTGTCCTTGGCTTTTGCGATATATTCCGGAATACGATCAACGGTGCCAATTTCTATCAGCATATTGAGCGCCGCTTCATTAGCACCACCGTGAGCAGGGCCCCAAAGGCACGCAATGCCAGCGGCAATACATGCAAACGGGTTGGCACCCGATGAGCCTGCAAGACGCACTGTGGATGTCGACGCGTTCTGCTCGTGGTCGGCATGGAGAATGAAAATCTGATCCATTGCGCGCGCGAGTACCGGATTGACCTTATAATCCTCGCACGGCACTGCAAAACACATGCGCAAGAAATTCGCCGCATAGTCCAGATTATTCTGCGGATACACAAACGGCTGCCCAATGGAATACTTATATGCCATCGCGGCAATTGTCGGGATTTTTGCAATCATCCGCATAGACGCGATCATGCGCTGATACGGGTCGGAAATATCGGTCGAGTCATGATAAAACGCTGAAAGCGCGCCAACCACCCCCACCATAACCGCCATAGGATGCGCATCACGGCGAAAGCCACGGAACAGGAATTGCATCTGTTCATGCACCATCGTGTGGCGCGAAACGCGATGGTCGAAATCTTCCTTCTGCGCCTTCGTCGGCAGTTCGCCGTAAAGCAGCAAATAGCAGGTTTCGAGGAAATCCCCCTGTTCAGCTAACTGCTCAATCGGATAGCCACGATGCAGCAACACGCCCTTGTCACCGTCGATGAATGTAATCGCCGATTCGCAAGCGGCAGTCGACGTAAAGCCCGGATCAAATGTAAACGCCCCAGTGACCTTATAGAGTGGTGCAATATCGATGACATCGGGACCGATAGTCCCGCTACGAACCGGAAGGTCTATCGATTCCGAACCAAAGGTAAGCGTTGCTTTTTTTGATTCCATCTGTGTAGTCCCTTCACAAGGTGCAATTGCGCCTGTTGCAGCGCAGCAATAATTCTGCACGAATAGCTATCGCATTTGCGAATAAATGCAAGCGAACCCAGACGTGAATAGTGCAGTGCAACACGGTAAAGTCAGTGCGGAAACGGCATAAATCACTAAAAATCCAAGCAATCAAACTTCAAAACCATGCCGAACCCAGATGTCTCTGATTTTTGGCTCTCTCATCACATTCTTGTAAAGTGCTGCAACATTTGGGTGGCGGGCAAAAAAAGCATCGATATCTTCGATCCAGCATATCAACATTGCTGCATAAATATCCACGACTGTTAATGTGCTACCAAGCAGATATTGCTTATCGCCAAGGAACGCCGCGATCACATCCCATTCAAATTCCTTGCGTTTCGCCGCAGCGGCCTTGATGCCGTCTGCATGGGTTTCATTGATGGAAAATCGATCAGAATAATAGAAACGCAAGTCAGTCATATAGTTATTTGCAGATAGATAGACCATCCAACGCAGATACTGCGCGCGCATAGCATCACCCTGCTTTGGCGCTAGATCACCGCCAAGGTCCGCCAAATAAATACAAATCGCGGCCGATTCCGTCATAATCGACTGATCCGGCATCACAAGTGTCGGCACCTGACCTAGCGGGTTAAGTGCCAGCAACTCAAACGGTGTCGTGCCATCCTCGTTCTTGGGGCACTCCACTAACTTATACGGCAAGCCTGCCAGCGCCAGCACCGCCTCGCAAACGGCAGAACCTGAACCCTCGCGGCCATACAAAACAAAACTCTTAGCCATGTACGTCATCCTATTTGGTCACCAATGCGACTAAGTGATTCCTCGCGTCCCAAAACCTCAAGCACATCGAAAACACCGGGCGAGGTGGCGCGGCCCGTTAGCGCAGCACGAAGTGGCTGTGCGACTTTGCCCAGCCTCAAGCCCTTTTCCTCCGCGTAGACCCGCACTACGCCATCCAGCGCCGCCACGCTCCAGTCACTCACACAGGAAAGCAACGGATGGATATCGCGCAAAATTGCCAAGCCTGCCTCATCCAGCAGCGCGACCGCCTTGTCTTCAATTGGCAATGGCCGGTTAGCAAACAAATACATCGCACCATCCGCCAGCTCAACAAGCGTCTTGGCACGGTCTTTCAAGCCCGGCATGGCAGCTAATAATTGCGCTGCCTTTGTATTATCCATGGCGCCTAAAAGCGGCTTGCCGTTTGGCAGATAAGGCAATGTTGCCACCAGCATTTCGGTCAATACCTTGTCATCACTGGTGCGGATATAATGCCCGTTGATTGACGCCAGCTTGTCAAAGTCAAACCGAGATGCGCCCTTATTTATGTCATAAATATCGAACCAGGAAATCATGTCATCCAGAGACATAATCTCATCATCGCCATGGCTCCAACCAAGGCGGACCAGATAGTTGCGCAGCGCTTGCGGCAGGTAGCCCATCTCGCGGTAGGCCTCTACGCCAAGGGCCCCGTGACGCTTTGATAGCTTCGCGCCATCTGCGCCATGGATCAGCGGAATGTGCGACATCGACGGCACATCCCAGCCCATGGCTTTGTAGATAATCGTCTGGCGCGCAGCATTGGTCAGATGGTCATCGCCGCGAATAATATGCGTCACGCCCATATCGTGGTCGTCCACCACGACGGCGTGCATATAAGTCGGGTTGCCATCCGAGCGCAGCACAATGAAATCATCGAGATCTTTGTTGGGAAAGCGCACTTCGCCCTGCACGGCATCATGTACCACAGTTTCACCTTCGCGCGGCGCTTTGATGCGAATAACCGGCTTCACGCCCAGCGGAGCCTCGCCCGGATCGCTCTCGCGCCAGCGCCCGTCATAGCGCGGCGGTCGGCCTTCGGCCCTTGCCAGTTCGCGCATTTCATCCAGCTCTTGCGCCGATGTATAGCAATAATAGGCTTCCCCGCGCGCAACCAGTTCTTCGGCCACTTCGCGGTGGCGCGGGGCGCGTTCAAACTGAGAAATTGCCTCGCCATCCCACGTAAGTCCCATCCATGTCAGCCCGTCCAGAATGGCCTGAACAGCTTCAGGTTTCGAGCGCTCACGGTCAGTGTCTTCAATGCGCAGCAACATTTTGCCGCCGTGCCGCTTTGCATAAAGCCAATTGAACAAAGCCGTGCGCGCGCCGCCGATATGCAGATAACCGGTAGGTGAGGGCGCAAAACGTGTGATGACAGATTTTGGCGAAGTAACAGAAGACATGGCAACCTTTTGGTGTATGCTGGAGTGGCGGGCCACTAGCCTGCAAAAATAATAATGGCGCTCCTGTAGCACAGCGGGCAGGGGGTTCAAGCTGGCGTTAAAGAGTATCGGCAACACTGTTGCCTCAAGTGCATCAAGTGAGCGTGATTTTTTTGCCGATTTTGCTGATCTGGCAGATGAACTAAACGCGCCAATACCATTTCCAGTAAAACACCGCGATCTTGAATCCCCTGTAGATGTTTTCAACAAGCTGCCATCGCTGCGCGGCGATCTGGCGCAGGCACTGCGCTTTGCCAGAAAACTGCCCAACCTCATTGCATCCGATATCGAACAGGAGATCAGCCAAGGTACCGCATTTCTGTTCGTACCGGTGTGCTTGGGCCTTGGCGCGATACTCTATTTTCTTTTAGATTTTGAGCCAAAGGCTTTGCCGCTCTTGGTCTGCATAGTTTGTATCGCTTCGGCTCGTCAATACGCGCTGCGCATTGGCAGCAATGGCTTGGTCCTAGCAGCGATATTGTTCACCCTGCTCGGGGCGGCAAGTGCCAAGTTGCAAACCTATCGGCTTTCGACCCCGATGGTCGGCGACCAAATTTCATCAGAAATTAGTGCCCGTGTTTTGACCATTAACGAAGCGACAAAAGGTAAGCGCGCGCTGCTGGAAATATTAAGCACTGCCAAGCCAACGTTGAAATACGCGCCGGACCTTATCCATGTCACGCTGCGCAATGTGCCCGCAAGCGTGAAAGCGGGCGATATCATCCAAGCCCGCATTCTCATGCAACCACCGTCCGGCCCCGTGCGTCCGGGATCCTACGATTTTGCGTTCCAATCCTTTTTCGACGGCATCGGTGCCAATGGTTTCTCCATGGGCGTGATTACGCAACTTGCGCCGCGCGCACCGACCACGCTTCAATCCATCAATTTTGCCATCGAAAATCTGCGCCAAGATATTGCCACGCGTATTAAAAGCTTCGTGCCCGGAATTAATGGCGTCGTTGCCGCCGCGCTCATCTCGGGCGTCACCGCAGGTATCGATGAGGATACCAATGAAGCAATGCGTATCTCAGGCCTTGCCCACATTATTTCAATTTCCGGCCTACATATGGCGTTGGTGGCAGGTGTATTTTTGGTGTCAATCAGGCTGCTGTTCGGCCTGTTTCCCGGCTACGCGTCGCGCCAGCCAGTTAAAAAATATGCCGCCATACTAGCGCTGGCCGCCAGTTTATTTTATCTGCTGCTATCTGGTTACGGTGTCGCCACCATGCGCAGCTTCATCATGCTGGCGGTTATGTTACTTGCTGTGGTCTTTGACAGGCAAGCGCTAACAATGCGCAATCTTGCGATTTCCGCTACGCTAATTCTAATGGTCACACCACACGAGGTGATGGGCCCGAGCTTCCAAATGTCGTTTGCGGCAACTGCGGCACTTATCGGCTCGTTTGCGTGGTGGTCAAACAATAGGCGCGGCAAAACTGCCGCGCCGCGTTATGCGGGGATAGCCGGCGTACTCGAAAAAGCACTGAAAATCGCCCTTGGCCTTGCCGCTACGTCTATCATTGCAGGCTTTGCGACCTCACTTTACTCATCATGGCATTTCCACCGCGCAGCACCGATGGGGCTACCGGCAAATCTGGCCGCGATGCCTGCCGTCTCGCTTATAATCATGCCGGCCGCAGTCGCATCAATGCTCGCGATGCCGTTTGGCCTTGATGAATGGCCAGTGAAAATCATGGGTGAGGGCGTTAACATGATGCTTTCCATCGCCCGCTATTTCGCCAGCATTTCGCCAACGGGCATAACCGGTGCCATGACACCCGCAGCATTGGCAGTCACATCAGTCTGTCTGGTTTTGGCCTGCGTCCTGCAAACACGTTTGAAACTAATAGCGCTTTTGCTAGCGCCGCTAAGCGTCTACCTACTATCCACACCTTCGTTTCCCAAAATTCTGATTTCCGAAGATGCGCGTTTGGTCGCCATCCCGCGCGACAATGGCTCGCTGGCCGTCAACCGCAAACGACCCAACAGTTTCACATTGGAAACATGGCAAAAGGCCACGATGACGCAAAAAATAATCAAGCCCTTTTTCGAGGCTCCCGACGATCCATTGCATGATGGCATATTCTTGTGCGAACCGGGAGCCTGCCGCGCCACCATCCAAGGTAAGACCATCGTTTGGTTGGAAGATCCAAAGCCACCAAAATGGTTCGACCCGGCTCGTCCGACCGATTTTGCATGGCAGGCCAAACAGGACCCGTCACTCGCCAAATCCAAGCGCAAACCCTATATCGCCCCCGCCGCTATCACCGCTCGCTTGGCAGACGCGTGCCGCACCGCCGACATCATCATTCTCAACGCTCCACGCCCGAAGGGCATTTGCAATGCAACAAAATCTCTCATCATCACGCAGGCGCAGCTTGCCACTCAAGGCTCCGCAGAGGTCAGATTTGATAGCCTAAATAATAACACAGACAAAAACTCTGATATTGACATGGCGCCGTTGCAAAACACCGACCCGCTTCAGATAACCTTCGCGCTCGGTCCCCAATTTGGCGAACCCAACCGCCCGTGGAGCGCAAACCGCCACTTCTCCCGCGCTGCCCGCAACCTCCCGGCGTTCATACCGATCCCGCGCGTAAAGAAGTTTGACACCAGCTTAAAGCGCGACAAGAATTCACCCGCAGCCAACAATGATGCAAACCACACCGGAACGGACGCACTAAACCGCGCAAAACCCGACACTTAAATAGCAGATCCGCATCAGACCGACCGTCACAACTAATTATAGCGACGGATAAGCCCGACCAATTTGCCCTGAACCCGAATTCTGTCTGGTCCAAAGATACGAGTCTCATAAGCCGGGTTGGCGGCTTCCAGCGCAATCGACGCACCTTTGCGACGAAAACGTTTGAGCGTCGCCTCTTCATCATCCACCAGCGCCACAATTATATCACCAGAGCTACAGCTATCTGCACGGCGGATCACAACGGTGTCGCCGTCAAGAATGCCAGCTTCAATCATAGAATCGCCCTTCACCTCCAGCGCAAAATGATCGCCTTGACCAATCAGATCCGGCGGACAGGCGATAGTGTGACTTTGATGTTGAATGGCAGAAATAGGCACTCCAGCGGCGATGCGGCCCATCATTGGTATGGTCACGGACCGTGTCGCATCGTCATCATTGGCGCTGGGCACAACACGGGCAACCTCTGCGGACCTCTTGCCCAAGTCACCTTCAATAACACTCGGCGAAAATCGCCTCTGTCCCACTGATTGGACACCAACATTTTCCGGCAGCCTGATAACCTCCAAGGCACGGGCACGGTTTGGGAGGCGGCGAATAAACCCGCGCTCTTCCAAAGCTGTAATCAAACGGTGAATGCCGGACTTTGACGCCAAATCCAGAGCGTCTTTCATTTCGTCAAACGAGGGCGGAATACCCGACTCGCGCATCCGCTCATGGATAAAAAGGAGCAATTCCTGCTGTTTGCGCGTTAACATCTCTTAACCCCTCGAGAATCAATAAAACAAAACCTGAATATACCCTATATGTTCTTTATGCGTTCTGCAACTGTTTTATAAATTAACCTCGTGATGAAGCGGCCAAAATTATTTGGCAGCAGAGACACCGAGATTGCCGTCATTTTAGAGATTAAAGGCTTTGTGAAGGGCGGTGCCCGGCCTTCCAAGATTAATGTCCTTGTTCGCGATTATCTGGTTCGCACCACCCAAGTCTATGGTTTTCGGCCAAATAACATCAAGGCACTCGAAAAGGCCTGCTCAATTCCCAATCAGTGGACATGGCGACCCAGCGCGTTTGGTGCAAGTTGATTTTCTTTGAAAAATCAAGTGGTGTTCGCAACGCTGATAACATTGCGGCGTTCATTTCGAATGACACGGGATAATGCGTTTGGGTTGCCGCAATTGCAAACACTTCTGCACCACATAAACTCAAAAAATGAGGCCAAAGCATTGGTGGTTCAAGGGGCCTGTTAGACCAATTTGCAACAGGCCTTCAAGGAGCATCTGATGAAATCAGCGCACTTATAGAAGCGGTCCATGAAGATTTTTCCGGTGTTCTGAATGAGATCGAACAGGCGTCCGCCAAGCGAATAGCGGAAATGTGTAGCGTTTCAAAAAGGGATTTATTGGCGCTCCGTCAATCTACAAATCTTTGGCAATGATTGCGCCGTCTTCAACTGAACAAGAAGTATATGCTTGGCTTGGTCAGTTCCTAGGTATGCGCGAGTGGATTGGTCCACGTCAGGTAAAGGGCGTCGTCGCACACGGTTTTAGTATGACGAACGCACTTTTTGAAGGCATAATTTCCATTCCACGCGCCAAAATTGAAGATGACACCTATGGGCTGTTCTCTCATTTTTTGAAGAAATGGGCAAGGCCGCGTCCGAAAAACAAGGCCAACTGGTGGCCGGGTTGTTGAAAGATGGTTTCACGCGCAACTGTAATGACGGTCAATATTTCTGCGAAGTGGACCATCCAGTTAAACAATACGGCGATGGTCCTTCAAAGGCCCTTTGAGGCCTCTTTGAAGTTTCACAATATTAGCAATTTTTTGAGATTAACGCACAATTCCATAAGATCCCACCAAATCCCGGGTAATTGCGGCCAATGACAGATAACTATGGAGATTATAGCGGCACAACACCTAACGAAGCATCATTACCGTAACGAGCTCGCCAGCGTTGGCCGCCGGCGCATTTGGTGCGCGGACGATGAGACAGTTAGACGCGGCAAGAGTGGAGAGCATGGAGGAGTCTTGAATGTCGAAGGCGGTCACATCGGGCGTGCCGTCCGCACTTTTCGTGACTTTCGCGCGCACATAGTCCTGCCGTTTATCGTTCGGGCGCATAGCGTGCGTCAGCCGTGCGTCCCGCGTATCTTGTTCGTGCGTCTGGCGTATCATCTTCGATAGCAGCGGAATGAGGAAAAGATGACCGCAAACAAGGCTGGAAACCGGGTTTCCTGGCAGGCCCAAAACATGGGTTTTACCGTAACGCCCGTGCATTAGCGGCTTGCCGGGTCGCATCGCAATTTGCCAAAATCCAAGGTTAATTCCAAAGCCCGCCAGCACCGGTTTGATGAGATCATGATCGCCCACAGAAGCTCCGCCCAGCGTCACCAACACATCAATGTCGCGGTCAAATGCACTTTGCATAACTGTAGAAATCGCGGCGATATCATCACCGACAATACCCAGATCAATAATTTCTGCGCCAATTTTGCGGGCAAGTGCAGCAGTACCATAACCGTTTGACGCAACTATTTGATCCAGCCCCGCCACCGTGCCGGGGACGACCAATTCATCGCCAGTGGCCAAAATTGCCACGCGAGGCTTGCGAAAAACAGGTAATTTTGCATGTCCGCTAGCCGCCGCAAGCGACAAATTTGCGGCATCCAAAACCATGCCTTTCGCCAGCACTATTTGGCCTTGCTCAAAATCCAAACCTGTCTTTCGCACATGGCGGCCAGCCGCAACTTCGGCAATGATGCGCATCATACCGCCGTCGAGAGATATCACATCTTCCTGCATTACGACGGTATCGGCACCATCAGGTACGGGTGCGCCGGTGAAAATACGTACAGATTCACCACGCGAAATTGATCCGGAAAAGCCGTGGCCCGCAGCCGATTCGCCAATAACTTTCAATGTGTTACCAAGATCAGCGTCAAGTCCGTTAAGCGCATAGCCATCCATTGCAGCAGCCGGAAACGGAGGCTGAGTGCGCAGCGAAATCAAATCCTCGCCCAGCACACGAAACGCCGCATCGTGCAGGGCAACAGTTTCCACCTGCATCACATCGGTGTCTTGCAGCACTAAGGCCAACGCGTCTTCGACAGAAATTAGCTGCTTCACGGTCTATCCTTATCGAGGTAGTGACCGGACTTGCCGCCGGACTTTGCCAACACGCGAATGCCCGAAATCTCCATGCCGCGATCAACAGCTTTGGCCATATCATAAATCGTAAGGCACGCGACCGAAACAGCCGTCAACGCTTCCATTTCAACACCGGTTTTTCCGGTAAGTTTCACTGTAGCCTGCACGCGCAATCCGGGCAGAACTTCATCTACCGTAATGTCCACAATCACTTTGGTCAACATCAGCGGGTGGCAAAGCGGAATGATATCTGATGTCTTTTTGGCAGCCATGATCCCGGCAATACGGGCGGTTCCAATCACGTCACCCTTCTTTGCGTTACCCGATTGAATAAGCGCAAGCGTGGCTGGCAACATCTGCACAAAGCCTTCCGCGCTGGCCTCCCTAACAGTATCCAA
>JAYSWX010000117.1:0-8498 GCA_043717855.1 Phyllobacterium sp. | reverse complement strand
CATTGGAGTTAGCGTCCGGATCCGACGATCCGCGACCCACCACCACCAGCATCGAATCATGCAGTGGCTCTCCCTCGCTCCAACCACTGGCTTTAAGCGCCTGCTTGATACGGTCGCCAGCGGCGCGGATCATCTTCAGATCAATGCCGAGCTCGCGACCATAGTCCAGCTTCACTTGCGGGTTTTGTGCCGCCCATGTGTTCAAAACCGAGGGAATGTCATTCTTGGCGTGACCGGCGGCAAATAACATGCCAGGCACGGCCAAAATATGATTCACGCCCTTGGCTTTCAGCGCATCAAGGCCGTGAGCCAGCACAGGGTTGGCAAATTCAAGATAGCCATAGTCCACCAGCCAGTGCGGGAACCGTTCCCGCAAGCGCTCAGACAGTACGGCAAACTCCCGCACCGCATTTTGGTTGCGGCTACCGTGACCGCAAATCATAATTCCGTATCGCTTAAACATGTCTCGCCTCGTTAAATACAATTGACGAAGCACAAAGGAACTCTTGGCAAAAGCAAGGTTCCAAACTCGACAGCCTTGAAGTTCGCCCCCGAACTGGGTCAGCGTCTGCCAAGATCATCAGAGCTCTTTATAAGAGCGCCGTCCATGGAACCGTTCTAAAGCGCCGCGCCGATAAGGTCAAACGCGAACACGTCTTTTGCAGCGCCGATTGCGACAGCGTGGGCTTGCGAACATAGCGATTGGCATTTACGCATTCTAACATGCACATCTCGCCCGACCTCATCCCAATCCTGCTCGTCCTGGCCGCATTTGTCGCAGGCTTTATCGACTCAATCGCAGGCGGCGGCGGGCTTATTACTGTTCCGGCACTCATCTTGGCGGGCCTGCCGCCTGTCATGGCTCTGGGAACCAACAAGCTACAATCGCTTTTTGGCTCTGCCAGCGCCACTATCACTTATGCAGCCAAAGGCCACGTGAACTTGCAGGCCCAGTATAAATTGGCGTTGATATCTGCGACGGGCTCAGCCATCGGCGCTCTGGTTGCCACCCATGTTTCCAGCGATTGGCTACGTGCGGTGCTCCCCGTCATCATGATTGCCATTGCGATTTATTTTCTCGTTAAACCAAACCTCTCTGATGATGACCGGGTGCAGCGCATGACGCCGCTGCTTTTCAGCGCGACACTGGTTCCGGCCATCGGCTTTTATGATGGAATATTCGGGCCCGGCACCGGCTCGTTCCTTATGCTTGGTTTCGTGTTGTTGGCGGGATTCGGTATTTTGAAAGCCACCGCTCACACTAAACTATTAAACTTTGCCTCAAACATGGGCGCGTTTATAATCTTTGCCTTTTATGGCGCAATATGCTGGAAAATAGGCCTTATGATGGGCGCGGCACAGTTTTTCGGCGCGCGGCTTGGCGCACATGCAGCCATAAAAAGCGGCGCAAAACTCATAAAACCGTTGCTCGTCACCACTTGCCTTTTACTGGCCGCAAAGCTGCTCCTCACATGATGTAACGAGGCGAAACCGCTAAGTGATGGGGCCCCTGTTGATTTTTGCAGGAATTTGGCCTCTAAGGCGGGGGTCATTGGGGTAAATGAATGCCTAAAAGCTGGATTTCTGTAGTTTCGATCGGTCTTGCGGCGTTAAGCTTGGCAGGCTGTGAAACGTCAGGCATCACGGTTGCCAGCCCTGTTTCCTCTTATGCCGCGCTTCCTGATGTTGCTGTTGTTCCAATTCCTGCCACTAAGCCAGCCAGTGATTTGGCTATGGCCAGCTTGGCAGCAGATGTTGAATCTGGCACTGATATACAAGCCGCGATGCTGCCAACCAGCGTGGCTTTCGCGCCCGATACTGGCAATACAGCCTTTGATCCTATTACTGGCATGGCACCAAACGTCGTAGTCGTCCCGCCTAAAGCAATTCCGAGCGAGGCCATTGATGTGGCATCGGCTGCACCAGTTAATGTCGCTCCGTTCGCACATACCATGCGTGACCGCGAATGCCTCATGCGGGCAATGTACTTTGAATCTAATCGCTCCAGCCGCGATGGTCAGCTTGCCGTTGGCACCGTTGTCATGCACCGCATCAACTCTGGTATTTACCCAAATACAGTTTGCGGTGTTGTTGGTCAGCCTCGACAGTTCGCGCCCGGCGTGATGACCCGCAACATGCAGGGCGACACCACTGATTTGGCCGCCCTTGCAGATTCAATTCTCGGCGGCGCTCGCCACCCTAAGATTTTCGAGAGAGTTATGTTCTTTCATACTGCAGGGTTGAAGTTCCCTTACAAGAACATGCATTATGTTTTGGTCGCCGGCGGCAACACATTCTACGAAAAAATAAACCGCCGCCGTTTACGTCGCGGGTAATTCACCAAGCCATCGCAAAAGCGACCGCTTATATCCGCAAATCAATAAAGTGGAAGAGACTAAAGCACTTCCATGCTTGATAGAACATAAAGCGTTTAAGGATAGTGTGACAAAAGAATGACTTAGAGCTTGAATTTTGATTCAATCAAAATTCATTTCGCTCTAAACCCGTTTTCCGAAGGTGACCTGCTTCTTGCCAAATCCGCCGGAGGCATCACCGACGTTGTCATCCGCGCGTCTCCCGGTTTCGAACGGGTCACTCACTTTGGCCAGCCCCTGACTTTCACGTTCAGCCAGCCTTGCCATAATGGCGCGGTCAATTGGGTCGTTAGTGTCAAGCGCGCGTCTCTCGCCAGTCAAAGGGTCTTTGCGCGGATCAGTTAGGACACGCCCAGCGCTAAATGTCTTGACCTGTTGACCCAACAAAATTTCGCGATCAATTGAAGTATGATTAGGTACTTTCATCGCACACCTGTATTTTCGCGCTATAATAGAAAAAATCAGTTAAGAAAAAATTAACACATTTTTAGTCGACACAAGAAAATGATGGTGACCGACCGATATCAAAAACAATCACCGTTGCCACAACGTCAGCCTAAGACAACCTCAGAGGCAGATAACCCCAAGTCAAAATTCCACCCCAATCTGCGCTTTAACGCCAGACCGGAACGGATGCTTTATCAGCTCCATCTCGGTCACCATATCGGCAATCTCAATCAGCTCATCCTTAGCGTTGCGCCCGGTTAAAACCACATGGGTCATATGCGGTTTTTCGGTCGCCAGAAACTCCACCACTTCGTCAATTGAAATATAATCGTAGCGCAACGCGATGTTGATCTCGTCCAGCAGCACCATTTTAATGCGCTCATCTCGGATCAGTTCCTTGGCCTTTTCCCATGCGAGACCCGCCATCTGCGTGTCCCGCGCGCGGTCCTGCGTCTCCCACGTAAACCCCTCGCCCATGGTGTGAAACGAGCATATGTCGGTATGATTAGCGAGGATCAAATCCCGCTCGCCGGTCGACATACCGCCCTTGATAAACTGCACCACAGCGCACGGAATCTTATGCGCAATATGCCGGAAAATCATGCCAAACGCCGCCGTGGACTTACCCTTGCCCTTGCCAGTGTGGACAATAATCAGACCCTTCTCATCAGTCTTAGTCGCCATAATCTTATCGCGAGCCGCCTTCTTCTTGGCCATTTTAGAGGCATGGCGGGCGAGGTCGGCTTCTACTGGCGGATTAACGTCTTCAGTCATTTAAAATCTGTTCCCTTGCTTGCATTCTAAATTTATATCGCTCTAATTGAATCACTGCCATTCATGATTGCAAAGAGTTCCGATGTTCCCCGTTATTCATTTGCCTATCAATTCAAACGGCACCAAATACTCACTCCATCATTTACAACCGACCAGAGTTTTCCTTGCAGGTCACGGTCGTGATGGCAGCACTATATCTATACGTATCTCATATCACACACATGTCTATTCCATAGCCGACCAAGATGACGCCACAGCACATCAATTTTCTGATGAAGGCAGCAAGCGGCGGTATTTTTGTGTAAAGCGTTATCAGCAATCTCTTGCCTTGCCTAAAATTTGTAAGTCGATGATTGAACAAAATTACCCGACTTGGATTTCGCAAGACCGCAATACGAAAAATAACATGGCGGTCACCGATTTGAACCCAAAAGATGGACTGCGGTACGTGATCCTCTACTCATTGACGCCAAGCCACCAGCCTCAAATCGACGTCGAAGTGATTATTAAAAGCGCCTATGAAAAATATATCAATAATATCGGAAAACTGAAAAAACAGGGTGTCCGGCAAATCATCAAAAAATGCTACTTTGAAAATATCTCTATGCCCAAATAAAAAAGGCCCCGCAAAGGACCTTAGTTATGGCTTTCACCGTGTGAGTGCCCCTTACCGTGGTGTACAGGCCTCAAGGGCGGGCTTGCAGTAGCGACCTTGCGGAAGCCTCACTGTCTGCTGCTACGTAATAAATAGCCTAAATAACCAATTTTGTCAAATACGCAGCTGTTCAACTAATTATCCGCTCCAATTCAAACTTCGCCGAATTGCTCTTCGCCGTCCATAGCCCGCGTTCCAGCGCTTCCAGAAACCGCTCCGCCATTTCCCTTAAGGCGTGCGGATTACTATCCGCCATAAACTCTCTCACCTTATCATCGATCATAAAAGCCTGATAGGCGGCATCAAAATGATGGTTCTTCACAGCCCCCGTTGTGGCCGCGAATGCGAACATATAGTCCAGTGTCGCGGTCATCTCGAACGCACCTTTGTAGCCGTGGCGCATCACACCGGCTATCCATTTCGGGTTTACCACACGCGCACGCACCACGCGGGAAATTTCTTCCTCCAGCGTGCGGATAACAGGTTTTTCGGGTCGCGAATGGTCGTTGTGATAGACCACCGGCATACGCCCCGACACCGCCTCAATGGCCGCCGTCATGCCGCCTTCGAATTGATAATAATCATCAGAATCCAACAGATCATGCTCGCGGTTATCCTGATTTTGCACAACAGCTTCAATGCCAGCAAGCCGCGCCTCCAGCCCGGCACGATCCGCCACGCCATCACCCGCAGCGCCGTAAGCGTAACCACCCCACGTCAGATAAGCCTCGCCCAAATCCTTTCGGTCCGCCCAGCCCTTCTCGTCAATCAGCGCCTGCAAGCCAGCGCCATAAGAGCCTGGCATAGAGCCAAACACGCGATAGCCGGAGCGCATCTGTGCGTCTCCTTCGCTCACGCCAGCGGCTATCATCGCCGCCGCCTCGGCCCGCATTCGCGCCGCCAACGGATTATCCGCCCCGTCCTCATCAAGCTGGCCAACTGCCCGCGCCGCGCGGTCAAACAGCGAGATCTGGTCTGGAAACGCATCACGAAAAAAGCCGGAAATGCGGAGCGTCACATCCACCCGTGGCCGTCCAAGTATCGCCTGCTGAATAATCTCAAACCCCGTCACGCGGCCTGATGCCCGCTCCCACACAGGCTTGGCCCCAATCAGCGCCATCGCTTGCGCAATATCATCGCCGCCGGTGCGCATGTTAGAAGTGCCCCATGCAGTGATGCCCACACTGCGCAAATCATCGCCGTGATCCTGCCTATGACGAAGACACAAAAGCTCCGCAGATTTTTTGCCCAGCTCCCACGCCGTCTCGGTCGGCACAGCGCGGCTATCCACCGAGTGAAAGTTGCGCCCCGTAGGCAAAACATCCGGTCTCCCCCGCGTCGGTGCACCCGAAGGACCGGGGGGCACAAACCGTCCGTCAAGTGCGGTCAGCAACCCGCGCATCTCGGCCTCACCGCAAGCCACCACCGAAGGCCGAATGCGCGCATTGATCTCATCCAGTACCAGCGAAGTCGCCGCCCACTCTTCAGGACAAGCCATTGCGCCATTCACCAATGCACTCGCTAAAAGTTCAATCCGCTCCACCGTATCGCCTTTCGTCCGCCACGGATCAGACGAGAGCGCAGACAGGGTCGCAGGCTTTGCATAAACCCAACTCTCCGCCATCACACAATCAAGAGGGTCGAACTTGATCTCCCCCCTCGCGGGGGAGATGTCGGCGTAGCCGACAGAGGGGGGCACCTCGAGCAAGTCCGCCGCGATCGCGCGATGCAAACTCCCATTCGCCCTAAGCCCATCACCCCGTGGCAACCGTGCCAGCGCCACCACCAAATCATCCAGCAACCGCCCCTCCGGCGCGAGCCCGAAAATATGCAAGCCATCACGAATTTGCATTTCCTTGAGGTCGCACAAAAACGCATCCAGTTTTTCAAGGCTCGCGCCCTCGTCGTCACCCCGCGCAATCCCCGCGTCATGGTCGAGCCCCAGATCCCCCACCAGTTCCAAAATGCGCGGCCCAAGCAGTTTTATCCGCCGCGCATCGGCCTGATAATATTCGTCGACCAGCGTCTCCAAATCCTTGAGCGCACCATAGTTTTCCGCCCGAGTCAGCGGCGGAGTCAAATGGTCAATGATAACGGCAGACGAGCGGCGCTTCGCCTGCGTCCCCTCGCCGGGGTCATTGACGATAAATGGGTACACATGCGGCATCGGCCCGAAAGTCGCTTCCGGATAACACTCATTAGATAGTCCTAATGATTTACCCGGCAGCCATTCCATATTGCCATGCTTGCCCATATGCACAATCGCGTGGACGCCAAAGACCTCCCGCAAATAAAAGTAGAACGCGAAATAGCTATGCGGCGGCACAAGGTCCGGCGAGTGGTAGCTCTGCTTCGGGTCGATATTATACCCACGCGCAGGCTGAATGCCGACCATCACATTGCCAAACCGTCTCAATGCGACCGCCAACCCGCCTTCGTGCGGTGCTCGGGCAGTTTCCGCACTGTTTCCGTGCGGTTTCCGCACGTGCGGCGTATCGCTTCCGGGCGCTTCCAGACCACTTTCCGACCGCACAAAAAGCGGGTCAGACGCCGGATTTCCCCATCGATCGACGACTGCATTTTGAATTTTAAGCGGCAGCTTTTCAAAATATTCCTGATATTTTGAGAGTTCCAGTAGCTCAAAAACGACACGATTTTCAGCGCCTGAATTGGTTACACCTTCCTGCAAATGCCGGACCAAATCATCGCCACTCTCAGGCACATCAGCCACGACATAGCCAGCGGATTTGAGGGCCCTTAACACCTCAATCGTCGCCGCAGGCGTA
Source organism: Phyllobacterium sp. (assembly GCA_043717855.1). Classification (GTDB taxonomy): domain Bacteria; phylum Pseudomonadota; class Alphaproteobacteria; order Rhizobiales; family Rhizobiaceae; genus JANMEX01. The sequence continues at coordinate 1,461 of JAYSWX010000117.1, read as the reverse complement.
TCCAATCCAACTCCATTTGCAATACGCCCGTCGCGGTTTGGGTAGTTTGCCAAAACCAGCGCGACCCGCCGTTCTGCAGGCTCCGTGCGCTGCAGTTTCACCCACTTGGCCGCCAGTTCCGCAACAAAATCGACGCGGTCCGCCTTGGGCCTGTGCGCCACAATATTGGTTTGAACAAACTCATCAAAAGTGGATGCCGCCTTGAACGAAATCGCCCGCGTCATCACGCGGCCATCCACTTCCGGCAGCGCAATATTCATCGCCAAATCGCGCGATGTCAGTCCGTTCGCTGACGCTGCCCAAGCCTCCTCAGTGGAGGAAGAAAGCACCACCTGCAACACCTGCGCCCCACCACTATCCAGCACTGTTCCCGTCCACGCTTTGCCGCCCGTAGAGACCGCAAAGCCCGTGGTATTGAGCACAATGTCCGGATTCACATCATCAAAAATTGTGGAAACTGTGGCTACCGAAATCTCATCTTTCAGGCTGGTCACATAAATCGGAACAGCCAAAATCCCACGTAATTCCAATGCTTTAGCCAATGCCATAATGGCTTCCGTCTGCCCGCTTTGTAGCAAAGCACGATAGAAAATAATTGCCGCACTCGGCCTGTTCGCTTCTGCATTTTGTTGCGGCATTGCATTGGCAAATATACCCGCTTTTAGTAGTGGTGCAGCCCCAACAGGTAGGTCTCCACCACCAATAAGCGCATCGACATATGCCAAAAACGCACCACAATTTTGCGCCCCGCCTTCAACCAAGTAGCGCCACAGCGCCTCGCAGTGCTGTGCCGGAAGTGTGCAAAATCGCGCCAACCCCGCATCCGGCTTGTCATCGCCCGGTAGCACCGCCAGCATGATTTTGTGGTTCACAGCCGCCGCGTGAAGCGCCTCTAAACCGTAGGGCCAGTAGCTCTCGCCGCCCAGCGCCCGGACGATGATTAGCTTCGCAAACCGCCCCGTTTTATCAATCCATTGATCGATAGAAAGCGGATGTTTGAGCGACAGAAAATTGACGAGCCGCAGGAAGTTTTTATCATCGCCGCGCCGCGCTCTTGCTGCCGCAAGGCTGGCAATCTCGGTATCCGCAGTGCTAAAAACCGCTATTTCTCCAATGGTTTGGCCAAGATCGAGTGCCTCTCCCTCGTCGGCAATTGTGCCTTTTTGCGAGAGGAGAAGGTGCATCTTGTTTAAGCAGCCTCAAGTGCGGCAGCGTTGATTTCACCAGAAATCAAAGCCCGATCTAGCCCATGCAATCCAATCACCACCAGCCGCGTTTCGCGCCTTTCACCCGTCGCCCACGCACGGTCAAAATAGCTATCAATGCGCGACCCAACCGCCTGCACCACAAGCCGCATCGGCTTGCCCGGCACATCAACAAAGCCCTTCAACCGAAGCACATCATGGCTGGCAATAATGCTTTTCAGCGAGGTCATAAACGCCGCTGTATGCGCCACCGCGC
>JAYSWX010000116.1:0-21983 GCA_043717855.1 Phyllobacterium sp. | reverse complement strand
GGCGCATCCGGCCCGGCTCGCGAAATGCATGACCATCGCAAATGATGGGAGGTTTTCGGGAGTGACTGGGCCAGCGCAAGAACACCGGGACGGGTGTGTGGCGATGTCACACATTTAAAATTTGAGAAGGCAGGACCACACACCCGGCTTCCCCAAAGATTTCAATGATCGGGCATCAAAAGATGAGCGCGATAACGGGAGAGGTTTGCCAACAATGTCCGCATTGTTTCCACTACCGCCAAACAGGCGGTGCGTTCTTTGAAAACTCAAAGCAAAGTTAGCCGGCTTCCATCTCGGATTTCAGCATCTCAAGCTCCAGCCATTCATGCTCCATCACATCAATTGAGCTGCGCAAAGCATCGAGTTCGGCTGCAATTTTAGAAAACCGGGCCGGATCTTTCGTGAACAGATTGCCGTCAGACAATTTGACTTCCAACATAGCGACGGCCTTTGTCGCGGCTTCGATCTTGCCCGGCAGGGTCTCAAGCGCGAACTTTTGCTTGTAAGAAAACTTGTTAGAAGATTTAGGCGTGGTTTTTGCGGCGGTCTGCGTGACGGAAACCACTAGCTTTTTAGCGTCCGCTTCGCTGGCCTTGCGTTGCAAAATCATATCTGAATAGCCGCCTGCATATTCCAGCCATTTGCCACTGCCTTCCGGCGCTATGATAGACGTCACTGTGCGATCGAGAAAGTCGCGATCATGGCTGATGAGAATAACAGTTCCGGCAAAGCCCGCCACCAGCTCTTGCAGCAGGTCCAGCGTTTCCATGTCGAGGTCATTGGTTGGCTCATCAAGGATCAAAAGATTGGCGGGACGGGCCAAGACACGGGCTAAAATCAGGCGTGCGCGCTCACCCCCGGAAAGTTCTTTCACCGGTGTGCGGGATTGTTCCGGCTTGAACAAAAAGTCCTTCATGTAAGACACGACGTGCCGCAGCTCATTGTTGACCAGCAAGTTCTCACCGCGCCCGTCCGTGAGATAATGCGCCAGCGTTTCTTCCGGATCAAAGGCATCGCGCTTTTGGTCAAGCGTTGCCACTTCCAAATTGACGCCGAGACGCAATGTGCCGGAAGTTGGCTCGATCTGGCCCATGAGGAGTTTCAATAGAGTGGTTTTCCCAACGCCATTGGGACCGACGATACCGATGCGATCACCGCGCTGGATGCGGGTGGAAAACTCTGAAACCAGAACCCGCTCGCCGTAGGCCTTAGAGAGTTTCTTAGCCTCGATGATGAGCTTGCCGGACTCGCGCACTTCGGATGCTTGCATGGTGGCAAAGCCTTCAGCGTGGCGTTTGGTACGAAATTCCGAGCGTAAATCTGCCAGTTCACCCATGCGGCGCATGTTGCGTTTGCGCCGCGCGGTAACCCCGTAGCGCACCCAATGCTCTTCCCGCTCAATCTGGCGGCCAAGCTTATGATGCTCTTTTTCCTCTTCTTCCAGCACCGTGTCGCGCCACGCCTCAAAATGGGCAAAGCCCTTTTCAAGACGCCGCGTTTGCCCGCGATCCAGCCAAATTGTGCTGCGGCTGACACGTTCTAAAAAGCGTCTGTCATGGGAGATAAGCACAAGCGCAGACTTTGTGCTGGCAAGCTCGCCTTCGAGCCATTCGATGGTGGTCAAATCTAGATGGTTGGTTGGCTCGTCTAACAGCAAAACATCCGGTTCAGGGGCCAGAACGCGCGCGAGTGCAGCACGGCGCGCTTCACCGCCGGACAGATTTTCGGGATTTTCCTCGCCCGTAAGGCCAAGATTTTCCAGCAAATACGTGACACGGTAAGGATCGTCCGACGGGCCGAGGCCAGCCAGCGCATAGTCAAGCACAGTCTTGGCATCACCAAAATCCGGCGCTTGCGGGAGATACCGGATGGTCGCGGAGGGGTGGCGGTAAATCTCGCCATCCATGGGTTCAACCAAACCGGCCGCAATTTTCAAAAGCGTGGATTTACCCGAGCCGTTACGCCCGATAAGCGCAATGCGTTCGCCCGGAGATACGGAGAGGTCCGCGCCATCAAGCAACGGCACGCCGCCAAAGGTTAAAAAGATTTGGTCGAGTTTAAGAAGTGGCGGTGCCATGAAAAAGGACGCTTACCTTTGAAAAGATGAGCGTCCTGATGGCGTTTTAAGATGCTGCCGTCAAGTGCGGCAACAATTGTTATTAGCAACGGGCCTTATAACGCGTGCCGTTCCGGCGCTGGTAAATGCAATAGCCCGGTTCCATCGAATTGCCGATCAAGCCGCCGGCAACCGCGCCAATGCCTGCGCCGAGCAGCGTGCTGCCGGTATCGCCGCCGATTGCCTGGCCGATAATTGCGCCACCAACGGCACCTGCCGTAACGCCCTTTTCAGTTGTGGTGCAACCCGCTACTGATGTTGCCAGTGTGAGTGCAAGCAAAATGCTCGAAAGTGTTTTCATGTGGTATCTCCTCAATAATCAGCGCCCTTACAAGATTTCATAACACGAAGATTACGGGTTTCAAAAGGCAAAAAATTTGAATTTTGTCGAACATGTCAAAGGGGTTAACTGCCAATCGAATTGGTTGTGAATGACACAAGCAAAATGGCATCGCCGGTTTTGACACTGATAGACAGGTCACAAGCAACCTCATTTGATAGTGTCATTGAGGAGCCGAAAGACACATTGCAGTCTATCAAGGGCCATCTGGCACCTAAAATTGTTACGCCGGAAAGCGCGGTATACCCGACAACACTGAAGACGGAGCCAACTGGAAATACGAATTCTTGTGCCGTCGCTGAAAGTGGATGTCCCTCCTCGTCACCGCTCGAAAGTGTAATTTTAAAGCCGCGTTTTGCCAATGCGAGGCTTTGTGCAATGTGAAGAAGCGCATGGTCCGTGCGCGGTCCGCCAAACGCACCGACTAAGATTAGTTCGCTAGCGCCTTGTGAAATCGCTTCGTTAACCGCGATTTCGCCATCGGTTTTGTCCTTTTCACGGGGAAAGGTTTGGCGCGATAAGTGGTTGAATTTGCGCAGTAAAGCCGGTGTAGTGGAATCAAAATCGCCCAACCAAAGAGATACCTCAAGCCCAAGCGTGGAAGCATGGCGCACGCCAGAATCTGCTGCAATAACAACTGCGTTTTGGCAAAGCGCGATGAGGCGCGGGGTCGGCGTAATGTCGCCGCCTAAGAGAATGATAAATTTTTTCATTAGCGACCTTGCCAATCCTTGAGCGCAGATATACGTCTTTCCTTGCTCTAACGGGGTGCAGGCCAGTTGAAAAGACTGAACCTGCTGAGAGGCTAATCGTGGCCAACCCGCTGAACCTGATCCGGCTCATACCGGCGGAGGGATTAGATGCATGTGACCATTCCGGCACCTGCCCCTTCACCCGTAAACACAAGGAGGCGCCGATGCGTTACACTATAATATTGCCTGTACTTTTATCTTTTATTTTTCCTGCCAACGCTGCTGATAAGCTGACGGTTTATACTTATGAAAGCTTCACGGCTGAATGGGGTCCGGGCCCAAAAATCGAGGTGGCATTTGAAAAGCAATGCGGTTGCGATCTGGAATTTGTGTCGGTGACCGATGGCGTTGCCCTGCTCAATCGCTTGAAGTTGGAGGGCGCCAATACCATCGCTGATGTCGTGCTTGGCTTGGACACAAATTTAATAGAAGAAGCCAAGGCCACCGGACTATTTGCACCTCATACCACTGATATTGCAGGGCTTTCTGTTCCTGGTAACTTTAGCGATGATGTGTTTATTCCGTATGATTATGCTCATTTCGCCATTGTTTATGATACTGAAAAAGTGAAAAATCCGCCGAAAAGTTTGGCCGAATTGATTGCTTCTGATCCCAACCAAAAGCTGGTGATTGAAGATCCGCGCACGTCAACGCCGGGGCTTGGTTTTGTGCTCTGGATGAAGTCAGTTTATGGCGATAAGGCTGGCGAGGAGTGGAAAAAGTTGGCCCCGAAAATCCTGACCGTAACGCCGGGCTGGAGCGAGGCTTACGGGCTGTTCACCAAGGGCGAAGCGGATATGGTTTTGTCTTACACCACGTCACCTGCTTATCACATGATTGCAGAAAAAACTGAGCGTTATCAATCGGCTAGCTTTGAAGAGGGCCATTATTTGCAGATCGAAGTTGTCGGTCAAACCACCAAGGGCGCGGCAAATCCTTTGGCAAAGAACTTCTTGAGCTTTGTCACTTCACCTGCATTTCAAGATGTAATCCCTGAAAATAACTGGATGTTCCCAGCGGGCAAAACCAGCGCGGCGCTCAATCCAGTGTTTGATAAAATGGTTAAACCAGCCAAGACTTTGCTTTATTCTGCCAAGGAAGTGGCGGATAATCGCAAGGCTTGGATTGATGAATGGGCGAAAGCAATCGCGAAATAATGAAAGATAATCAAATAGTTAGCGCCTATAAAGGGCGGCAGACAGCCGGATATGTGGCGCTGACTTTTTTGAGTTTGGTTATTGGTTCGGCGCTGGCAGCGTTATTTTATGCGAGCGCCGGATCGTTTCAGACCGCAGATTTCGCCGGTATGTGGCCGGTGGCCAAATTCACCGTCTGGCAGGCCTTGCTTTCCACACTGCTTTCAATCGCCTTTGCCCTTCCGGTGGCGCGGGCGTTTGTGACGTTTCATAGGTTTCCGGGGCGTCGATTTTTGCTTATATTGTTCACCCTGCCGCTATCGCTTCCGGTGATTGTAGCCGTGCTTGGCATTGTGACGTTGATGGGCCGAAATGGAATTATTAGCCAAATATTTCAATGGTTTGGGCATGATCTAAGACCGGATATTTATGGTCTTTCCGGCATATTGATTGCGCATGTTTTCTTCAATATGCCGCTAGCGGTCCGGCTGCTTTTGGAGCGGTTTAACGCGGTTCCCAATGAACATTGGAAGCTTGCCGAGACGCTGCGTTTCTCGCATTTTGAGCGGATGCGCTACATATTGTTTCCGGCAATTGTTGATGTTTTGCCGGGAATTACCAGTCTGATTTTCTTTTTATGCATTGGCTCCTATACCATCATTTTGGTGTTGGGCGGCAATCCTGGAAACACCACTTTGCAGGTTGCGATTTACCAGTCTTTGTCATTTGATTTTGATATGGGAAGGGCGGCCATTCTCACGCTTGCGCAGCTCGTAATCCTCATGGTAATCGCCCGGATAGCGCACGGAAACCGTACTGAAATGATACGCAGAGCGTACGGAATCGATACGTCGCGGCTTTATCACCAGCCTGGCCGGAACGAGACGATACTCGGGTTCATTTGGCTGACATTTGCCACGCTCTTTGTAGCCGGTCCACTTGGCGCGATGGCCTATTCGGGTATGATGGCGGACCATGTGAGACTTTTCAGTCAGGCAGATTTTTGGCGCGCACTTGTTACAAGTTCGACCATCGGTATTTTTTCGGCGCTGCTTGCGGTGGGTTTAACGCTTACTATTTTGTCCGCGCATTACTCATTCGTGCGTGATCGAAAAAATGGGGTGGCGGCGATTTTTAATTCAGTATCGGCGATAGCACTAGGCATCCCCTCACTCATATTGGGCGTTGGCTGGTTCATTCTTCTGAGCAAATCAGGCGTCGGGTTTTCACCCATTCCGCTTCTTATCATTTTAGCCAATATGATTATGGCGCTGCCCTTTGCGACTCAGATTTTGAAGCCGGCAGTGATGAAAAACTTCGATGCGTATGACAAATTGTCGGCCTCTCTTGGTCTGTTTGGCTGGAACCGGTTTTGGATTGTTGACGTGCCGGTGATGCGCCGCGCGATTATGAGTGCGCTGTTGTTCGCCTTTGCGCTTTCGTTAGGAGACCTTGGTGTGGTGACGTTGTTTGGAAGCGACCAGATACTAACCTTGCCCGCATTGCTGTTTGCCAAGATGGGCAGCTACCGGACTGATGATGCGGCGGGACTGGCATTATATTTGGCGCTGTTCACTGGTATCATTAGTTACCTTTCTTTGAGGGCTGCAGAAAATGACTGAGCCTGAGTTTTCCATTGAGATGCGAGACGTGGTTTTTGATTGGCCGGAAACCCCCATGCGCTTTACTCTTGCCGTGCGGCAAGGATCGTTCACGGCTGTGACAGGCCCGAGCGGTTCCGGAAAATCCACTTTGCTGAATTTGATTGCCGGATTTGAAGCCGCGCATTCAGGCACGATATTTCTGGATGGCAAGGATGTCACCAAACAGTTCATTCGGGACCGTCCAGTCTCATTCCTGTTTCAAGACAATAATCTATTTGAGCATCTGACTGTTATCACTAATATCGGGCTTGGCGTCGGGCCGCGCTTTCGTATGAGCGCGGATGAAAAACAACGCATTGCGCAGGCGATTGAACGTGTGGGGTTGACGGGCAAGAAAAAACGCCTGCCGTCGGAACTTTCAGGCGGGGAGCGGCAGCGCGTGGCGTTTGCGCGGGTGCTGGTTCAAAACCGTCCGATTTTGTTGCTGGATGAGCCGTTTGCATCGTTGGGTCCGGGGCTGCGCCACGATATGACAGCGCTGCTTGCGGAGCTGCAACGGGAGAAACACCTCACTGTGCTGGCGGTTACCCACCATCCGCAAGAGTGGCGCGACGTGGCCGACGATCTGATTTTTGTTGAAAATGGCAGTGTCTTGGCATCGGGAAAGGCCGACGAAATGCTCGGGGTGAACGCACCGCAGGCGCTGCGGGACTATTTAGGCGAAACAATCACTTGAATATTTCGCCCGAACTTGGCCGTATTCTCCCATTCTAGTGTTTTCACGGGGTTGGCGGGCAGCCCGGATGCGGATACACTTTTGGGTAATTGATTTGCGACCACACGCGCAATCGAAAATTTGGGCCGGACCGTTAGATTGTTAAAAGCAGTGTCACATGAAATTTTGTTGATATCAGTTAGGCGACTGGCCTCGTTCAGTGCTGTTGCGCTGCTGTCCGCTTGCCAAGTGCTTAATATTGCCGGCGAAGTGCCGGGCGGCAAAAATGTGACGGCTGATGATTTAGGCGTGACCTTGTCGCCGTCTTCCACGCCCATGACGGTTGAAAATGTATCACGGGGCGACCGTTTTTCTCAGCGCGCTGCCAGCCAGCATCCGAAGATTTTGGCGACATATGGCGGCGAATATCCGGATGCGACGCTGGAGCGGATGGTGGCGAAGGTTGTTGGCCGCCTGTCAATTAACGCCAATGATCCGAACCAGACCTACCGTATAACCATCCTCAATTCGCCAAGCGTAAACGCTTTCGCGCTGCCGGGTGGCTATGTTTATGTCACGCGCGGGCTGCTGGCGCTGGCTAATGATAGCGCCGAACTGGCGGCGGTGATTGCCCATGAAATGGGACATGTGACGGCCAAGCACGGCATTCAGCGCCAAAAGCTGGAGGCGGATGCTTCGCTGGCGCAGCGTGTGGTGTCTGAAGTGCTTCAAGATGATGAGGCTGGCAAGCAGGCCAATATTCGCGGCAAGCTGCGGCTGGCGCAATTCTCGCGCAATCAGGAGCTTGAGTCAGATGCCATTGGCATCAAGAACAGCGGTAGTGTTGGGTATGACCCGTTTGCTGCTTCGCGCTTTCTTACCTCGCTTGGCGCTTACACTGATTTTAGAACATCGACGACCAAAGACGACATGTCACTGGACTTTTTGGCGACCCACCCGTCCACGCCGCAGCGCGTGGAGCTGGCGATGCGCCATGCGCGGCTGATCGGGCCGCCCGGCACAGGCGACAAGGACCGAGATGCTTACTTGGCAGGTATTGACGGGTTGCTGTTCGGCGATAGTCCGGAAGAAGGCTATGTGCGCGGCCAGGATTTTATCCATGGCGGGCTTGGTATTGCCTACAAAATTCCAGTCGGGTTTGACACCGAAAATAACAAAGACGCTGTGCTTTCCGCCGGTCCCGGCGAAACGGCCATCCGCTTTGATGGTGTGGAGCTACTGCAAACCACGCCGCTGACGGATTATATCAAATCCGGCTGGGTGGCAGGGCTGGACGAGAGTACCATTCAGCAGACCACGATTGCGGGCTATGAGGCGCTGACGGCCAAAGCCCGCGCAGACCGCTGGCAGTTTGAACTGGCGATCTTGCGGGTGAATGGCAAGGTTTATCGCTTCCTGATTGCCGCGCCGTTGGAAGCGACGGGATTGACGGATATGGCCAAGACTGTGACGTCAAGCTTTCGCGTGCTGACGCCCGATGAGCGGGCGGCACTGAAGCCATCGCGCGTTCATATTGTGACAGTTAAGGCGGGTGATACCGTCGGCTCTCTGGCGGCCAAAATGACAGGCACTGAGCGTAAACTGGATCTGTTCCGGATATTAAACGGGCTGTCTGCCGGCCAGAGTGTATCGGCCGGAGACAAGGTGAAGATCGTTACCGACGAGTAATTTCAGGCCCCCGCCGCCATTTTTGGATCAAGCTGCACAAGTGATGCCTTTAACTTTTCAAGTGCGCGGGTCTCGATTTGGCGCACGCGTTCTTTGGATATGCCCAGTGTATTGCCTAAATCTTCCAGTGTGGTGGTTTCTTCCTCCAAGCGGCGGCGCTTTAGAATGAGCAGTTCTCGCGGGTTGAGCACGCCCATTGCATTTTTCAGCCATCTCATGCGGCGTTCACCGTCCACAAGCGCTGTAACCACCTCATCGGGTAAGGGTTGATTATCCACGAGGTAATCAATTCGCCCCGCGCTGCCCTCATCATCGCTCGCGATAGGCGCATTGAGTGATGTATCGGGGCCTGAAAGGCGGTGATCCATCGTGGCAACATCTTTGACGGAGACGCCGACAGTGGTAGCAATCTGACCATAAAGCATAGCACCCGTTAGCGGCTCAGGCCCGGTGGAAAGTTTGGCACGCAAGCGGCGCAAGTTGAAGAACAACGCTTTTTGCGCCGAGCTTGTCCCGCCGCGAACGATGGACCAGTTGCGCAGAATGTAATCCTGTATCGAGGCGCGTATCCACCATGTGGCATAGGTGGAGAAGCGCACTTCGCGATTGGGATCAAAGCGCGCTGCGGCTTCGAGCAGGCCAATGTGGCCCTCTTGGATCAGGTCGCTCATATTGAGGCCGTAGTTACGGAATTTGGCTGCCATAGAGATAACGAGGCGCATGTGAGCTGCGGCCATTTTGTGCATGGCCTGCTGGTCATGCATCTCCTTCCAACGAACGGCGAGATTATGTTCCTCGTCGCGTTCCAGATAGGGCGCAGCCTTGGCTGCTTTCATCATTGCGGTGCTGGCGTATTGCGTTCCCATTTGATGCTCCGGCAAATGCAAGACAGGCACGTTGCGCTGTCTGTTTTCTGCTGGGGATTACGCAGGCCGTAGCTAATTGGATTTGTAACGTTGCCGTGATTGGAAAAAACTCTGAATTCTTGATGTTAAAAAGGCCCGGTTTTCACCGGGCCTCGTTCTAAAGTATAACGACGTAAGGCTTATGCAGCCTGTTCTTGCTCGTCATTGTCAGCTTCGAGTTCTGCTTCCTCAACTTTAGCGCCGCGCTTTGGACCTTTGGCAAGATTGGCTTCGACAACGCGAACAGCTTCGGTGTCAGAAATCTTCTGAACAGCTGCAATTTCGCGTGCCAGACGATCCAGCGCTGCTTCATAAAGCTGGCGCTCGGAATAGGACTGTTCCGGCTGTGTATCTGCGCGGTAGAGATCGCGAACCACCTCGGCAATGGCAATCAGATCACCGGAATTGATTTTTGCATCATATTCCTGTGCGCGGCGGGACCACATGGTACGCTTGATGCGGGCGCGGCCTTGAATGACCTTAAGGCCACGTTCCAGATAATCCGGCTCAGACAATTTACGCATACCAATGGTCGCGGCCTTGGCGACCGGAACCTTGAGGCGCATTTTATCTTTTGCAAAGTCAATAACGAATAGCTCAAGCGTATGGCCGGCAACAACTTGTTCATCAATGGATGCAATTTGCCCGACGCCATGAGCGGGATAAACGATAAACTCACCTGTTTTGAACCCGTTGCGTGTGGAAGTCTTTTTTTGTGGTTGGGTTACCATATACATTTTACTCCATGCGAGGTTCCAAACAGCGATGGAACCAAATCGTGATGCCAAATCGGCGTGAGCATGGCGGACAGGGGCGCGCAGTGAGACCGGATCACACATTTCGGGAGGCGCTTTGACCAAAAGACAAAAGCAAGCCGCTCCGGAAAGGAGATAGTCCGGTTACAATGTTCGCCTTTCAATGATATGCGCGTGGCGCAAAGAATTATGTCCAGCCAGTGGCTTAAAACACCCCTAGCACAAAAAACCTCAGGAATCAATAAATTGCTAACGCGGCGAAGCTACGCAGCTTTTAACGCGATAACCTATGAAGAATGTGCAAGCGTCTTAACCAACGCGGAGAATAGTTAGTCGCCTTCGCCAGGCTCGGGTGAGAAATACGTCTCAAACTTGCCCTCAATACCATCAAAATCCTTGGCATCGGCCGGTGGTTCGCCCTTTGCAGTGATATTTGGCCACTTAACTGCGAAATCGGCATTAATCTTGAGCCATTTTTCCAAACCCGGCTCAGTGTCCGGTTTAATGGCATCTGCCGGGCACTCTGGCTCACACACGCCGCAATCGATGCATTCGTCAGGATGAATGACGAGCATGTTTTCACCTTCATAGAAGCAATCCACCGGACATACTTCAATGCAATCCATAAATTTACACTTGATGCAGTTGTCGGTAACGACATAGGTCATGAGAAAATCAGCTCCGGCGGAATAAAGACAGGACGGGGATTAGCGAGTTTGGCTTGGGTTATCAAGGGACGTGATTGCGTCAAATTGTTTGATGGTGAAATGTTATTTCAGCATTTGGTGGATGGACGGCGGCGCTGATATCAATCCCGATCAAAAATTTGTGCCCGTAGCTTTTCATAAGCGCGCCGATCAGATTTTTCGGGCCGTCCGCCATGAACCGCCACAAGGCCCAAATCTTTCGGCGGCGGCGGCGGGGTAACGTCCTCGTAGAGGCCCGCCGCTTCGGGCGCAGGGCCACGTCGTGTTCCCAAGCCTTTGACGATGTAGACTTTCTCTAAGTCACCATTATCAAATTCCACGCGGTCACCCACGCGCAAACCTTGCGCGGCGCTGCCGGTCTTTTGGCTGTTGATTTTTACTTTGCCGTCGCTGGCAAGTTTGGCAGCCAGAGAGCGGGATTTTATCGCTCGTGTGAAAAACAGCCATTTGTCGATCCGTTGTTTTTCGGAACCGGGCAAATGGACTATTTCTTCATCTGGTCGCGCAGCGCTGCCAATTTGGCAAATGGCGAATCCGGATCGAACTTTGGTTCGGCCTTTTCGCGAGGCTTGTTATAGTCGCCCTGTGGTTTGCCGCCGCCCTTATGATCGTTTGGCCGTTTATTGTTGCGGTCAAAGTTTGGCTTGGCATCACCGCGGTTGTCTGGGCCGCGATTGTCCTGGCGGGAATTATCACGGTTATCGCGCGTCGGGCGACCACCCTGACGGGCTTCCACCTCGCCCTGTGGCTTTTTGAAGTCGCGGCGGGGTCCACGGCTTTGCGCCGGCGCTGCGCCTTCGGTCGTGGCGGCTGCACCATTGACAGCGCCAGCACCGGGACGCGCGGGACGGCGGTTGTTATTGGCGCGTGCGCCTTCCTGTTGGCGCGGCTCAAACTTGCCTTGCTTCCACAAAAGAACAGTTTTGGGCTCTTCAGGCGCTGCTGGTTCGGCCACGGCTACAGCTTCGGCGGTTACCTCGTCCATAGCCTCAGATTTATCGGCTATTTCGATTTTCTTGACGTGCTCGACAATGACTTCCGGCGCCTCCGGCGCGGGTGCGGCAGCGGCAACAGCGGCGTCAATTTCTGACGTATTGCGGTCCACCACTTCGAGCGAAAGCGTTTCCGAGCGATAGCCAAGGCCGCGCAGAATTTCTTCCATGTCGGTGGCAGTTGCACCAAGAATTGACATCATGGCAGGCGTTACGAGGAAACGCTCGCCATCATAAGCGCCAGCGGGACGTGCGCCTTGGCCCTTTTTCCATGACAGTGTCGGGCGGATGAAATCTGCCAGACGTTCCAGAATATCAATGCGCACCGCGCGCTTGCCTAAATAACGGAAGCCGCCGATACGGTAGAACTCGCGCTCAAAAGCCGGATCAGCAACGATGGACGTGCGGCCAGCGGCAAGCGCTGCCACAACATCGCCGTAGCCCGGCTTATCTTTGGCATCGTTCTTCAACGCCCAGAGCAAAGTGATGAGCTGCGCCGGAGCTGGCTTAAGCAACGCTGGCAGATAAATATGATATGCGCCGAATCGCACGCCCATTTTGCGCAAGTTGGAGCGGGCTTCCTGGTCCAGCGCCTTGGCATCATCCGCCACGTCGCGGCGCTTTAGAACGCCTTGCGCCTCAAATATGCGGAATGCCAATCCCTTGGCCATGCCTTCAAGGCTCGTGCCTTCGGCAAGTTCTACCAGAGGCTTCAAGGCTTGGTCGATCTGGAAATTCACAAAGCGTGTGACGCGGGTTTCCACCATATCGCGCGAGCCGCCGGAAAGCTGCTCATCGGCCAGCAAAATCACACGTGGCTTTAGGAATTCGTCCGACGCGACAAGCGTGGCAATCGGCGCACCAAGCCAGCGCACATAGCCATCTGAGCCCAGCGCAATGTCGCCATTGGGCGCTGCCGCAAAGCGATAGGCACGGGCGTCATATTCCAGCGCCAGCGATTTCATCGCTGCCGTCTGAATGGCTTTGGCATCATCACCACCGGTGTTACCATCGAGGGCAAACCGAAATCCTTGGAGCTGGCCGACAATATGTCCTTCCACGAGGACATCACCATTGACCGTTATTTCCGCTTCGAGCATCGCATTCTCTCTTAACCGCTTCATGAGAACGCTTGTCCTGCGGTCTACAAAGCGTTTCGTCAACCTCTCATGCAACGCATCGGAGAGGCGGTTTTCAATTTCACGGGTGTTTTCCTGCCAATATAGAGGATTAGCAAGCCACCCTGGCCGGTGCGACACATAAGTCCAAGTGCGAATTTGTGCAATACGTTGCGATAAAGCATCTATGTCTCCCTCGGAATTATCTGCGCGTTGCACCTGCTGCGCCATATAATTCTCATCGACATGACCGCGCTTGGCCAAATCCAAGAAAATAGCGCCAACAATTTCCGCGTGCTGTGCAGGCGCAATCTTGCGATAGTCCGGCAATGCGCAGGCATCCCATAGAGTTTCCACACGGTGAGACTTATCGGCGATGCGTAAAATGTCTTCGTCCTTGATAAGGAAGTTCAGCGCCTCAGCATCGGATGATCGCAGTGCACGGGTTAGCCCCTCAATTGGCGCAGTGGTATCCAGCGTTGCCAGCAGCCCATCTATGGATGAAAAATCCAGTTGGGCAGAGCGCCATTGCAGCACGCGCACGGGATCATAGTCATGGGCCTCGATGCGCTCGATTTGTTCCTCATTAAATGCCGTGGCGCGGCCTGTGGTACCGAATGTTCCATCGCGCACATGGCGGCCAGCGCGGCCGGCGATTTGGCCAAGTTCTGCGGGATTCAAATCGCGATTATACCAGCCGTCGAACTTGCGGGTCTGTGCAAAGGCAACATGGTCCAGATCAAGATTTAGCCCCATGCCAATGGCATCGGTGGCGACAAGGAAATCGACATCGCCGGATTGGTAAAGCTCCACCTGCGCGTTGCGGGTGCGGGGCGAAAGCGCGCCTGTCACCACAGCCGCGCCGCCGCGCTGGCGGCGGATAAGCTCGGCGATGGCGTAAACCTCATCGGTTGAGAACGCCACGATTGCCGAGCGCGGCGGCAGGCGGGTAATTTTCTTGGAACCGGAGTGAACAAGCTGGCTAAGGCGCGGGCGGGTGACAACGTTAAGGCCTGGCAGCAAATGTTGCAAAATGGGTTGCATGGTCTGCGAGCCGAGCAGCAGCGTTTCCTCAACACCGCGCAGATGCAAAATACGGTCCGTGAAAATATGGCCGCGCTCCAAGTCGCTGGCCAATTGCACTTCATCGATTGCAGCGAACATGGTTTTGGTTTCGCGCGGCATGGCTTCCACCGTACAGACCGCATAACGCGCCGTTGGCGGGGTGATTTTCTCTTCGCCCGTAATAAGCGACACATTGGCCTCGCCGACTTTTTCGCACACACGGGTGTAAACTTCGCGCGCCAGCAACCGCAGCGGCAAGCCAATGACGCCCGAAGGATAGCTGACCATGCGCTCAATGGCATAGTGCGTTTTGCCAGTGTTGGTGGGCCCAAGCACCGCTGTAACACCACGCCGCGAAATGGCGAGAGGCTGGGGCTTAAAAGGTTTGGGGGGCATGAGGGACTGCGAAGTTAGAGGGAGGCAGGGATGGTGGGGCTGTGCCTAGCATTGGGGGCGAGGGAATGCAAAAAGGAATAGACGTTGGAAGCCGGTTTTGGCTTGCGCCAAACTCCAAAATGACGAGTGCAAGTGATGTGTACGGAAATTTACCGTATAATTGACATGTACGTCAATTTACCGTACACATAGCGCTATGATGTGCCCGGATTTTTTGTGGCACAAGGAGACTATAATGATCGCGTTTGAGGATAGCACGGGAGCAGTTGACGAGCCAAAGAGTGCGCGGCTAGAAGCGCGTACGCAGCCGTCTGTGAAGGATATTATACATCGCGCCGCGACATTAAATGGTGTGGATGTGAGCTCGTTCATTGTTAGTGCGGCCTTTAGCGCAGCTCAGTCCACAATCGAAACGCATAAGATCACAGTTATTGACAGCGAGGCGGATAGAAAAATATTCTTTGACGCTTTGGATAATCCGCCCAAACCAACAAAGCGATTGGTGGACGCGTTTGAATTGCGCAAGATGCTTATTGCCAATGCCGACTAAATCTTACAATCAACCGCCATTCACAATTAAGCCCTTCGATCCCTTGGTTCACGATCGTGCAAATTTTTCATGTGGTGTTCCGCAGATTGATAATTTTCTCAAACTCACCGCGAAAAAGGGCAGTAAGGCTGACGTTGTCCGAATTTGGGTTATTATCAACGAAAATAGGCATGTCGTTGGCTTTTACGGGATCAATATGCACGCGATTGATGTCAGGGATATGCCTGCATCCTATGCGAAGAAAGCCATGAAACATGGCATGTTGCCTGCGGCATTCATCGCGATGGTCGGGGTGGACCAAAGCCAGCAAGGCAATGGCATAGGCGGCGCCTTGATTGCAGACGCCGTAAATCGCATTGCTCGCGTTTCTGATGAAATTGGCACCTGCGTGATCGTTTTGGATGTCTTTGACGATGGCAATCGTGAGGCGGTGGCAAGGCGCAAAAACTACTATGAGGAATTTGGCTTTATTTCCCTGCCAGACCAGCCACTACGATTATTCTTGCCCGTCCAAACCGCTAGGGACCTATTGGTATAGATTCGAAAGTTCGCTCCCCCGCTGTCGCACTTTTGGGAGCTAAACCAAACCTCGCATCTCCTCCGTCAATTCCGGTGACACCAAATCCAACCCTGTCGCCTTCATCACCTCGGCGGGCGTGACCAGCCCTTGCTTGCTGCGAATCATCGTTTTGAAAATCGCGCGGGCGGCTAGTTTGTCGCCTAGCAGGAATTGTTGTTCGAGGAACAACCAGCGATCATCCCAGCCGACGATGCGGCTGGTCATTTCGTAGCGGGCAAAGACGGTGAGCATTCGGCGGTAGTCAATTTTCACACTGCCGACGACAGGAAACCATTTATTTTTACTCGCCACCGACCAGAAGCCAGAGCGCACCATGAGATCAATGCGACCCAAATCCATGATGGAAAGGAAGCGGCCATTGTTCATGTGCATTTGCACGTCCAAATCATTGGGCAAAACGCGCATGAATTTTCGTGACATATCCATGGGGTTCAGCGGCACGGCGCGCTTGGCTAGAAAAATGGTGAGAAACATGCGGAAGATGAGATTCATGTAAGGTGCCTCGCGTTTGAACCCCCTTTAGAGGGCCGAACAGGCTATTTCCAGCCCCAAATTAACCAATGGAACGGGCAAGGAACGAATCAGCGACGAATCACTTCCGAATCACGTTTCCTGATTCGTTCACTACTAGATGTAGTGTGCAAGCAAGATGCGCTTGCCACATAAAGTTAGCGCTATTTGCTAATTTATGGGCTGGTGAGAGGATTTTGGTGCCGTTGTTAATAATTGCAAAATTGAACATCTTAATTTCAATTAACTTATTGAAAAAATTAACAAATTAGAAATTAGTATTGAGGGATGATGAACCAAAATTACAGTATGCTTCGCGGTTTTGTTAACGAAGAGATCAAAGCTGGAACGAATCGGCGACGAATCAGATTTAAAGCCGTGTTGGCGATTCGTTCCTACTATATGTAGTGTCTAAAAATTTTGATTTATACCATTATGGAGAGGCGGCAGCGCCAAACTAGCTGTTAGAAGTTAACACGCTTGAAATCGGGAGAGGCGCTGTGCTGAAACGACACAAAAAAGCCGCGCCAGTAAAATGGCGCGGCTTTTTGGATTTGAAGTCAAGATTAGCTGAAATACTGCCCGCCGTTAGCCGAAATCGTTGAGCCGGTAATAAACCCTGCATCATCGGAAGCCAAGAACAACACGCAGCGCGCGATTTCTTCCGGCGTGCCGAGGCGGCCGACGGGGATTTGCGGGATGATGCGCTCGTTCAGCACTTTCTCGTCAATGGCTTTGACCATGTCTGTGCCGATATAGCCGGGGCAAATGACGTTGACGGTGATGCCAGCCTTTGCGCCTTCTTGTGCCAACGCTTTTGAAAAGCCAATGTCGCCAGCCTTGGAAGCTGAATAGTTCACCTGCCCCATTTGGCCCTTCTGGCCATTGATGGACGAGATGGAAATGACGCGGCCAAACTTGCGGTCGCGCATTCCGCCCCATACCGGATGGGTCATATTATACAGGCCTGTGAGATTGGTACAGATGACGGCATTCCACATATCTGGCGTCATTTTGTGGAACATGGCGTCTTTGGTGATGCCGGCATTATTGACTAACACATCGACGGGGCCGAGGTCGGCCTCGACCTTGGCAATGCCCGCTGCGCAGGCTGCATAGTCTGAAACGTCCCACTTATAAGCGGGAATGCCTGTTGCTTCGGTGAATTTAGCCGCAGCCTCTTCGTTGCCCGCATAACTTGCGGCGACCTTATAGCCCGCCTCTTTGAGCGCGATACAAATCGCCTCGCCAATACCGCGTGTACCACCGCTAACCAGTGCTGTTCTTGCCATGATGTCCTCCCAGACGCTTAATACTGATAAATTACATGACCTCAACGCACAGCGCGACACCCATGCCGCCGCCGATGCATAATGTGGCCAAGCCCTTGCCGCCGCCGCGACGCTTAAGTTCAAACAGCAGCGTGTTAAGAACCCGTGCGCCGGACGCGCCAACCGGATGGCCAATGGCAATCGCGCCGCCGTTGACATTAACGATGGAAGGATCCCAGCCCATATCTTTGTTGACGGCGCAGGCCTGCGCGGCAAACGCTTCGTTGGCTTCAACCAAATTGAGATCGCCAACAGACCAGCCAGCCTTTTCCAAAGCGCGGCGTGAGGCGGGGATCGGGCCAGTACCCATGATGGCAGGATCAACGCCTGCGGTTGCCCATGATACGATTCGGGCAAGCGGTGTTATGCCGCGGCGGGAGGCCTCTTGCTCGCTCATCAGCACGGTAACGGCTGCGCCGTCATTGATGCCGGACGCGTTTGCGGCAGTGACAGTGCCGTCTTTATCGAAAGCAGGGCGCAATTTGGCAATTCCTTCAAGGGTCACGCCGTGCTTGATATATTCATCGTCTGAAACGATCACATCGCCCTTGCGGGATTTCAGCGTGACCGACACGATTTCGTCCTTGAACTTGCCTGCCTTTTGCGCGGCTTCCGCCTTGTTTTGCGAGGCGACAGCGAAATTGTCTTGTTCTTTGCGGGTCAACTGCCATTGCTTGGCGACATTCTCGGCTGTTGTGCCCATGTGGTAGCCGAAGAAGGCATCGGTAAGTCCGTCTTTAATCATCGTATCGACGAGTTCAAGATTTCCCATTTTGGTGCCTGCACGAAGGTAGGCGCAGTGCGGTGCCATCGACATGGATTCTTGGCCACCTGCCACAATGATCTTGGCATCGCCCATGGCGATTTGCTGCATACCGAGGGCCACGGCGCGAAGGCCGGAGCCGCACAACTGGTTAAGGCCCCATGCGGTGGCTTCTTTGGGAATGCCTGCGTTCATTGCCGCTTGGCGAGCCGGGTTCTGGCCTTGGCCAGCGGTCAGGATTTGGCCCAAAATCACTTCGTCGACTTCGGCGCCTGCAACACCGGCGCGCAGCAATGCTTCCTTGATGGCTGCCGAGCCAAGATCATGAGCAGATGTGTTGGCAAAAACACCGTTGAACGAACCAACAGGGGTGCGGGCAGCGCTGGCGATAACGATGGACTGGCTCATGGGTGGTTCCTCCAAATTAGAAAATCAAACTGCAAACGCAGCATTTGCGCCCATCGTTTCACCTAAAAAGCGGCAGTGTCAAACGGGAAAAGCGATTAGGTGTCTGTGCTCTTACATAATTGACTTTGTTTTGCACTGCGCTTTCGCGCCGCACAATTTTACTTGCAAATCTCTTGGTTTTTGCGACTATTGTGCAAGTGCGAGAAAAGATAGGCTAAAGTCAATCACTTCTTACGCAACGCGGTAGATGAGCTCTACCGGTGTGGCAGAGATCATTGGGAGGTGAAGCATGCCTGCAAAAAAGACTGATATTGTTATAAAAAAATACGCTAACCGGCGGCTGTATAATACGTCTACCAGCACCTATGTGACGCTGGAAGATTTGGCTGATATGGTCAAAAAAGGCGAAGAATTTAGCGTTCAAGATGCCAAAACCGGTGAAGATATCACTCATCCAGTGCTGACCCAGATCATTTTTGAGTTGGAAAACAAAGATGGGCAGAACATGCTGCCAATTCCGTTCTTGCGCCAGCTCATAGCCTTTTACGGCGACCAAATGCAGATGGTGGTGCCCAGCTTCCTGGAGCAATCGCTTAAATCTTTTGCGGGCGAACAGGAACGTATGCGTGAACAACTCACTGCGGCATTCGGGAAGAGCCCGATTGGCATCATGGGTTTGGAGCCGATGAAGGCCATGGAAGAGACAGTGCGCCGCAACACAGAGCTGTTTCAAAACGCCATGAACATGTTCATTCCTTTCGGCGGGGCTTCAAACGCTCCGGCGGAGGCCATGTCAGAAGCGGCGAAACCTGCCACTACGCATGACGACTTGTCCGATATGAAAGAGCAAATTGCAGCTATGCAGCGTAAATTAGAATCGATGGGCAAAAGCTAGAGCGGCCCTTGTTCAAACGAAACCGGAAGCGCCGCTTTAACTCACAGTCTTGTCGCATTATACTTAACCACCTGATGGTTCCATCAGGCTCGAAAATACTCTAGTTGTAGTTTACATCGCGACTGGCCGAGCGGATTGAGACAGAAAACCCTGCCAAAACATCAATCAACGCCATGACCATTATGATGAAGAACACGCCTGTTGCGGCGCTTTTTACCAACAGAAACTCGACCAGAAACAGGATGAACACACCGGTTGAGAGCAAATGATCGAGTACGGACGCATTGGTAGTGCGGGTGGATTTCATGATTTCGAAAAACAGCATGACGAGCGAGACAAGAACAACCACATCGCCCATAGTCAGCGTGAACTGCCCGCCGGACATCATCTGCATTGAAAACATTGTGGCCAGCAGCGGATCTGTGCCAGCAACGCTGCCACCGAATGTTATCAAATTATAGAGACTAAACGAGACGATCATCAAGGGGATTGCGGTTAACATGGGGTAACTCCAGTTGTTTCACCATTTGAATCGAAGACGCGTTGGTTCGTCAAGCAACAAACAGAGCCATGCTATAAACAGACAAAAGCCGGTGCGAACACCGGCCTGTATAAGCTTAAAAACCAAACGAAATTAGTTTGACTGAGCATCCAGAACCTGACGGCCACGGTACATGCCGGTCTTCAGATCAATATGGTGGGGGCGACGCAATTCGCCCGAAGCCTTGTCTTCAACATAGGTCGGGGCTTTCAACGCATCGGCCGAGCGGCGCATTCCGCGCTTGGATGGCGAAGTTTTTCTTTTTGGCACGGCCATGTGAGGCTTCCTTTTCAAACACACAGGCCAAAGCACCGGAATTTCCGGCCCTTGGCGCAAAATTTCATATTCTGGGCTGCCTATACACGGGCAATTTCGTTTTGACTAGCGTGAGTCTTCAAAAAAACACATCAGGTTATGGCGCAACGCAGCCGACATAGCTTCCGGAAAATGAGGCGCGCCGTTCCACCACTCTGGCAAGCCGTAACAGACCCTTCGAGGGCTTGCCCGGATGGCGCAAAATCGGATTTGGGAGTGCTACTGCTAAAAGCGCGGCTTGGCGGGCAGTTAGGTTTTTAGCCGATGTTTTGAAGTGATGGCGCGATGCGGCCTCAATGCCGTAGATACCCGGCCCCCATTCGGCAATGTTGAGATAAAGCTCCATCAAACGGTATTTAGACCAGACTAAATCTGCCGCCAAAGCGTACGGTAATTCCATGCCTTTGCGCACAAAGGAGTGACTGTTCCATAAAAACAAGTTCTTCACGGTTTGCATGGGAATGGTGGAAGCGCCGCGCGAACCCTCACCATCCATGGCGTCGTTGATAACCGTATTTACTGCGGCCCAGTCCACACCATTGTGCGCGCAATATTGGCCGTCTTCCGACATCATAACTGAGTGAACCAAAACAGGTGCAATATCTTCCAAATCCACCCACGTACGGGTGTAACTTTGGCCCGTGACCAGATCTTTGAGCATCAAAGTGGAAATCGGGTGTATGAAGGGAATGAGGTAGAGCAACATCAGCGCGACGGGGATGAGCGATATGATAAGGCCATATTTGATGGCTTTGCGCGCAAGATCATAAAGACGGGCGCGTTTAACGCCTCTCACAGCAAAAGGCTCCTGAACGGGCACCCACGTGAGTTCCTCGTTCCGCTCCCTCGTTTGACCTTCAATATGGTCATCGCTTTGGCCCTCAACTGCCATAATCTTACCGCCCGCATCCCACTTGCGTTCTCACTTAACTGGCAAATGCACGGGGCGCAATCCACATAGATTGGCAGATAGCTTGACGCGGTTTTGATTTCGCGCGATTGCCACATTATGGAGCCACTTGACGAGCCAGTTGATTTTGAAACCCGCTTGCGTGACCGCGCTCAAGGCGTGGAAAGCCTATTGGAACGCCTGCTTTCGCCGCAAATTTTGGATGATGAAATTATACGTCCCAAGCGCTTGCTGGATGCTATCCGCCACGGTGTACTCAACGGCGGTAAGCGGCTGCGGCCGTTTCTGGTGCTCGAAAGTGCCGCCCTGTTTGATGCTGATAATGAGGCGTCTCATCGGGTCGCGGTGGCACTGGAATGTGTCCACTGTTATTCGTTGATCCACGATGATTTGCCGGCAATGGACGACGATGATTTGCGCCGTGGTCAGCCGACGGTGCATCGCGCTTTTGATGAAGCCCATGCGATTTTGGCAGGAGATAGTCTGCTGACGCTGGCGTTCGATATTATTGCCGATGCAGACACGGAACTGGACGCAAAAACCCGCATCGAATTGGTGCGGATGCTGGCGCGCAGTTCCGGCCTCGGTGGCATGGCTGGCGGGCAAGCGCTGGATTTGGCCGCCGAAACGGTGAAGCCGGATGAAGCGGGGATTATTCGCCTGCAAGCCATGAAAACCGGTGCGCTGTTGCGCTTTGCCTGCGAGGCCGGGGCTGTTGTCGGCGGCGCGACCACCTTCGAGCGCCAAGCGCTTGCCGAATTTGGCTCAGCCATTGGGCTGGCATTCCAAATCGCGGATGATCTGCTGGACTTGACGGCCGACGCCAAACGCATGGGCAAAGCCACCGGCAAAGACGCCGCGCGCGGCAAGGCAACGCTGGTGTCACTGCA
>JAYSWX010000115.1:0-22151 GCA_043717855.1 Phyllobacterium sp. | reverse complement strand
GGCCGGTTAGCTCGCAAACGAGAGTCTGGAAATGGAACAATAGTTCGAGGCGGCCTTGGCTGATTTCGGCCTGGTAGGGCGTATAGGCCGTGTACCAGGCGGGGTTTTCAAACAGATTGCGCTGTATAACCGGCGGCACATGTGTGCCGTGATAACCTTGGCCGATAAAGCTCTTTAACACATTGTTTTGGCTTAGTTTATCGGCAATTTCGGTGAGCGCATCAGCTTCAGACAATGCGTCTGGAATATCCAAAGGCTTATTGTATCTGATAGCCGCCGGAATGGTTTGGCTGATGATGGTTTCAACGGACGTGACGTCCAAAGTTTTGAGCATGTCGCGCTGGTCGGCTGCGGAAATTCCGATATGCCGTGATGCAAATGTGGCTGCCATAATATCAATCACCCGACCATTTTGAGGTAAACGGCGGCGTCCATAAGGCCGTCGAGTTGGCTTGCATCCGATAGCGACATTTTCCACAGCCAGCCATCGCTTTCGGCGGCGCTATTGACGATTTCCGGATTGACACCCAGCGCCTCGTTCACTTCTGTCACCGCGCCATCGACGGGGGCATAAACGTCTGACGCGGCTTTTACGGATTCGACCACGACGCAAGCGCCGCCTTTGGTGATGGCTTTGCCAACCGCTGGCAGTTCGACAAATACGAGGTCGCCAAGCTGTTCTTGCGCGTAATTTGTTATGCCGACAGTGGCGATGTTGCCTTCGACGCGGATCCATTCATGGTCATTGGTAAAATAGGTGATGCTCATCGGTTTATCCTTTGAAATAGGTATGGGGAGTGAAGGGAAGGGGCGAAATTGTCAGGGGGATTTTGTTATCCCGCACGGTGGCAAAGAGTGGCGTTTTGGCCTCTATCGCGGCGCGGTCAACATAGCCCATGGCAACGGGGTGATTGACGCCGGGGCCGAAGCCGCCGGAGTTGATGATGCCGAGTTCATTGCCGTTTTCATCGACGATGGGCGTGTTGTTGCGAACGGGCATACGGCCTTCAGGTTTTAGCCCGACGCGCTTGCGCGGCGATGGATTTTTGAGCGCGGCGCGGAATGCATCCGCGCCAGTGAAAGTTCCGGTTTCGCGAATTGATTTGGGAATTGCCCATAAAAGTCCGGCACTTACAGGCGTGGTGGTTTCGTCCAAATCATTGCCGTAGAGGCATAATCCGGCTTCGAGACGCAGCGAGTCGCGGGCGGCGAGGCCGATCCATTCGACATCGGGATGGGCAAGCAATTTTGAAGCGAGGGCTTCTGCTTGGCCCACAGGAATGGCGATTTCAAAGCCGTCTTCACCGGTGTATCCGGAGCGGGTGATGATGATATCACCCGGTAATTCGCGCCCGTGCATGAAGGTCATGCCTGTTACATCAAGGCCACAGGCAAGCGCGATGCCTTCCGCTTTCGGACCCTGTAGCGCTAGGAAGACGCGCGGCAGCGCTGTTAATTTGCAGCCGAATTGGTGCGCGGCTTTTTGGAAATGGCCCTCGTCAGTATCCGCGCGGGAGGCGTTGGATACGATGATAAAGCGGTCGCTTGCGCAGCGGGTAACAATAAGATCGTCGATGATTCCGGCATTTTCGTTCAGCAAAAATGTGTATTTGGATTCGCCAGTGGCGATGAGTGCAGGGTCAATTGGGCAGGCGTTGGCGAGTGCTTGATCGACTTTTTCACCCGTTATTTCAAACAGTTGCATGTGTGAAATATCGAACAGGCCAGCGTTGGCGCGGGTGTGAAGATGCTCTTTGAGCACACCAAGCGGGTAGGTGATGGGCATGTTCCAGCCTGCAAAGGCGCCAAAGCGAGCTGCGGCTTTTTCATGCAATGTTTTCAGTGGTAGTTCTCGTATTTCGCTCACAGATATCTCCAGACAAGGTTGGGCGCTGCGTGAAGATCACGCATCTACCACCCCTCTGTCTGAAGCCTGAGAGACTCGCGCCGCCGGAACTCTGTCAGCGACACTTACACCTTCGGCGCGGGAACCAATCTAAGCCCCGACTTTCCAGAGTTGTCTTTACCGTTCACGGTTCATTTGCCTGAGAGATTTCGGGCGATTTCCCCTTCGGCGGCCGCTAATCGGCGCTCTCCCGCGAACGGTCAGGACGCATTTGCGCGGCCTCGACGGTGCTTGGCTACCCTATGGCAGCCTATTTGTCACGCGACTTTTTATGGTCAAATTCCGCCATACCAATCATAGCCTGCATCTTCCCAATAGCCGCCGCCACCTTGGCCAAACGGTGCTAAATCGTCCACCAGCGTGATTTTGCGGATATATTTCGCCATTTTGTAGCCGAGATTACGCTCGACGCGCAGGCGCAACGGCGCACCGTTTTCCACAGGTAAATCTTTGCCGTTCATGCCGTAGGCTAAAATCGTCTGTGCATGTCGGGCATCAATCAGGTCATGCGATTCGTAATATTTGATTGAGCCGGAGAGGCCTTCTTCAATTGTATCAAAACATTCAAATACCAGATAGCGGGCTTTATCCTGCACATCGACTAAATCCAGTATTTTTGCCAGCGGCGCGCCTGTCCATTTGGCGATGCAGCTCCAGCCCTCAACACAGTCATGGCGGGTAATCTGCGTGCGCGAGGGCATGGATTTAAGATCTGCCAGCGAGAAGGATTGAGGTTTGTTCACCAGACCTGCGACCTCTAGCTTATAGTCCTTGAAGCCATTACCCTTGAGGGCCACATAGTCTTCATCGGTCGGGTCTGTGTCGCCGTTGGCGCGCTGTCCTTGGCGGATTTCGCTTTCGGCAAATTCTTTTGCCATTGAATGCCCGCCGCCCAGCAAGCGCTGCATCCGGTAGGTGAGGCTGTTGGCCTTTTCCAATACGTTGCGCACGGCATCGTCGCGGTCCAGCAGACGGTCGAAGACGTTGCAGCCGGAAAGGCTTATGCCGGAGATGCCAAGTGTTGCAGCCGTCATAAACCGGCGGCGGGCGATGTTGGGTAATCTCTTGGGAATGATGGACATTTTACTTATCTCCCTCGCCTGATTTTACCGGATCAATGCGATACCAGCCTGTTATTATGGAACGGATTTCATTAAAGGGACCGGCAGCGACAATCATCAGCATGTGGACGATGAAAAACAGCACAAGCAGGAACATGGTGACAAAGTGGATGGTGCGGGCGGTTTGGCGGCCACCAAGAATATCGGTCAAAAAGGGAATGATCGAATTCATGCTGGGTGACATGGCCAATCCGGTAAGAATTATCAGCGGAAAAAGTACAAATAAAACGCCTGCATATGCCAATTTTTGCAACACATTATAGCGGTCTGAGTGGTGGAAGCGCAGGCGGGCATGGTTCTTAATATCTGTCGGTAAGTCCTTCAAATCATTGCCGGTTATCACCAAATCGCGTTTGATGTGACCCGTGCGCCAGCTGGCTATCAGCCACACTATTAAAGTTGTTACAAGCAGCCACGCAAATGCGAAATGCACGATGCGCCCTGTTGCCAAATCCTGTCTTCCAGGAATAGTGACCGTACCGGGAAAAGCAGTTGTGACAGGGTTATTGGCGTCGCCATTATAGCCAAGATACCCTGTTGTATCAAACTGGTAACCGAGTATTGTTGTAAAGCCTTTGATCGTTCCATTCTCTTCGCCCGCGCCGATTTCCAGTACGGTATTATCAAATTCGAATCCGCTTTGCTGCCCGATGTAGAGCGAGGGGTGGGCATTGAATATTGTTAAGCCACTGAGAAGCAAGAAGAAAAGACAGATGGCCCAAGTCCAATGCGTTGCACGGGTCCAGCGGTTTTGCCGATAAATCAGCTCGCCTTTTGGTTTTGCTGACGATGTTGCGGTGTTCACTTTCGAATCCCTCCATAAATATTATTTGCAATGTCTAACGTACTATTTTTTAAATGAGTTTCATTTTTGTGTGATTATGCGTGATGTGAAACGATGTTTAAACCATAGTATTTATCAGTTTTGCAAAGTTCCTGAGTTATATTCGCTTCCATGTGTTTATTACGGGGATGAGACAATGGCTGAACTTTTTTTGGATCCACGCTTGGCAGCAATGGCTGCACGCAATAGCATAACGGCGGACGATGTGCTTAGTTTGCGACGCGTGATGTATGCGGATGGCATCGCTTCACGAAATGAGGCGGAGTCCTTGTTTGCATTGAACAATTCGTGCTCCGAGCGGTGCAATGAGTGGACCGAATTCATGGTGGAAATGGTTTGCGATTACATCGTTAATCAGGAAAAGCCGGCAGGATACATAACTGGAAATAACGCGGACTGGCTGGTGGCGATGATCTCGCGGGACGGGATTGTGGACAGCGTGGCCGAGTTGGAAATGCTGATTAAGGTGTTGGAAAAAGCGACGTCCTCACCTGAATCTCTATCGGTTTTCGCGCTGCGCCAAGTGCAAAATGCGGTGGTCGATGGGACGGGGCCGCTGGTCAAGTCACGAAAATTGCAGGGTAATTCGATTTCAAAAGACGAGACCGATCTCATCCGGCGTATTCTTTTTGCCTTTGGCGGGAGTGGCAGCATTGCGATTTCTCAGGTTGAAGCGGACGTTTTGTTTGAAATCAACGACAAATCATCTGAATTTCATAATGATCCGTCATGGAATGAACTTTTTGTGAAAGCCATTGCCAATTTTATGATGGCATCTTCCGGCTATGCCGTGCCGAGCCGCGAGACGGCTCTTCGTCATGATGCCTTTCTTGATAGCGCGGATTCGGGCATTGGCGGGTTTCTTTCCAAGATGTTTTCAGGTGGATTTGGTGCCGTTAAAGATGCCTATGATGTTGATTCAAAAGTGGAATCCCGCGCAAGAGACTCGAATACTGTTCGCGAGGCCGAGTATGCGACTAACGAGGTCGTGACCCAATCAGAGGCTCAATGGGTGGCGGATCGTATTGGGCGCGACGGAACGCTTCATGTCAATGAGCGCACTTTGATTGAGTTTTTGAAGCGCGAGTCGCCTTCCATTCATCCGGATTTGATGAAACTGTTTGACAAGGTTGCTTAAGCCCGGAAACCAGTCAGAAACCGTACGCCGCGCGCTCGAAGACCGTGCGAAAATGATGCGAAAACCATACGAAGGCCGATCGGAGACGATCGGCCTTTTTGTTTTGGCAGCACCCGCCAAAACTGGTCCCTACTTATTTCAAAATCTAATCCCTTCGTCGGCTTGAGTGCCGACACGACAAAGCCTAAACCAACGTTAGACATACTGGGAGGCAGGCTTGTTCACGAAAATTCTGATTGCCAATCGCGGCGAGATTGCTTGCCGCGTCATCAAGACTGCGCGGCGCATGGGCATCAAAACGGTTGCGGTTTATTCGGACGCCGATGTCAATGCGATGCATGTGGAAATGGCGGACGAGAAGGTTCACATCGGGTCGGCGCCTGCCGCGCAAAGTTACCTGTTGCTCGAAAAAATTATTGCTGCATGCAAGGCAACGGGCGCTGAGGCGGTGCATCCGGGTTATGGATTTTTGTCTGAGCGGGCTTCGTTTTGCGAGGCGCTGGAGGTCGAGGGCATTGTGTTCATTGGGCCCAAGCCCAGAGCCATTAAAGCGATGGGCGATAAGATTGAATCCAAAAAGTTTGCCAATGCGGCAAACGTCAGCACGGTGCCGGGCTACCTTGGCGTTATCGAGAATGCGGTTCATGCCCGCGAGATTGCCGATGGTATTGGCTATCCCGTGATGATTAAGGCGTCCGCCGGCGGGGGTGGCAAGGGGATGCGCATTGCGTGGGTAGCCAGCGAAGTCGAGGATGGATTTGACCGTGCGACTTCCGAGGCGATCAACTCATTTGGTGACGGGCGGGTGTTCATCGAAAAGTTTGTGGTGGAGCCACGCCACATTGAAATTCAAATTTTGGCTGATGCTCATGGCAACACGATTTATCTGGGCGAGCGGGAATGTTCCATCCAGCGGCGCAATCAAAAAGTGGCCGAGGAAGCGCCGTCGCCGTTTTTGGATGCTGCAACGCGCAAGGCGATGGGCGAGCAATCCGTGGCGCTGGCGAAAGCTGTGGATTATCAAAGCGCGGGCACTGTCGAGTTTATTGTCGATAAAGACCGCAATTTCTATTTTCTGGAAATGAACACGCGGCTACAGGTTGAGCATCCGGTTACGGAGCTGATTACAGGCGTGGATATTGTTGAGCAGATGATTCGTATTGCCGCTGGCGAACATCTGGCAATCCGGCAAGCTGATGTGAAGTTGAATGGCTGGGCGGTGGAAAGCCGGATTTATGCCGAGGATCCTTACCGCAACTTTCTGCCGTCAACTGGCCGACTGACGCGCTATCGTCCGCCTCAAGAAGGCACGTCAAACGGCGTGACCATCCGCAATGATACCGGCGTTTATGAGGGCGCGGAAATATCAATTTTCTACGATCCAATGATTGCAAAGCTCTGCACCCATGCGCCGACACGGGCAGGGGCGGTGGAGGCGATGAGCGAGGCGCTGGACCAGTTTCTGGTGGATGGCATCGGGCATAACATCCCGTTCCTTGCCGCCCTGATGCGTCACCCGCGCTGGCGCTCCGGTGATTTTTCCACTGCGTTTATTGCGGAGGAATATCCTGACGGGTTTCATGGAACCGCGCCGGATGAGGACCAGCTGCGCAATTTGGCGGCAGTGGCATTTGCCGTTGAAGTGCTGCGCAAGGACAGGCTGGACCGCTTCAATGACCGCGTGAAGCCGCATTCTGGTGTGCTGAAAACCGATTGGGTGGTGCGGGTGGGCGATGCGCACATCCCGATCCAAGTGGTATCCGGCACGGTTGGCATTCCGCTGAATTTGGACGTGATTATTGATGACGGCGAGATTATCAAAATTGTCTCAGATTGGACGCCGGGCGAGGCGGTGTGGAACGGCACTGTCGGCGGCCTGCAAGTTTATGCCCAAGTGCGGCCGGTACTTAATGGCGTTACTATTGCTTGGCAGGGCTTGAGCGTTGCCGCCAAAGTGATGACCCCGCGCATTGCCGCGCTGGACGCCAAAATGCTGGTAAAAGTGCCCCCGGACACATCCAACGTGCTGCTGTGCCCGATGCCTGGTGTGGTGGTTTCCATCGCAGTTCGCGAGGGCCAAGAGGTGAAAGCGGGCGAGACGCTGGCCATTGTTGAGGCCATGAAAATGGAAAATGTTCTGCAGGCGGAAAAGGACATGGTGGTGGGGAAGATTAATGTTGCGCAGGGTGAAAATTTGGCAGTGGATGCGGTGATTATGGAGTTTGTTGTGGGCTAAGGACAGGTCACCTTATGATGCTGTTCCAAACCTTAAAATTCATCCGGCCACAATTGAGCGCCGTGCAGAATGCGAATAACACGGACAATATCGTCTTTCACTGAATAAGCGGCGATATATGGCGTCCGTGGGATAACGAGTTCGCGCGTGCCGACAACCCGCCCAATCCTTCCACTGTCGGGAAAGTCTAGTAGATGCTGAACACTTTCAGCGATCCGCATGTCAATCATCGCGGCATTACGAGGGCTCTCAGATTCGATGTAATCGAAAATTTCGTCGCGATCCGAAAGAGCAAAAGCAGACCAGACAAGTTTCATAGATCACCACTTGCGACCTTGAGCAATGACGCCTCGCGGCGAGCAGTAAATCGTGCCTCTACCTCCTCGTGAGAAATATCAGGCCGCTTGTCATCAAGAGCTTGCTGAACCTTGGCGCGGAACCAAATATCGTGGGCGGCGGCGTTGCCGATAAGCTCCAAAGGCGGCGCGCCTTCATTGGCGGTTCGCGTTAGCAATATGCGAACCGCATCTGAGACCGTGAGCCCCATGGCTTCCAAAATTGCCGAGGCTTTGTCTCTGACCGCCGCATCGATTCGAGTTTGAACAAGTGCATTTGTTGCCATAAGAGTCCTCCCTAAATATCATTGTAATGCACATGCATGACACAATCCAGCATCGTTTGTCTATCATGCAAAATTGTTTCACATTAAATAAAATGCGTTTTGACGGAATCAAGTCCGAATTTTGCTCTAACTCCTTGTTTTGCCATGCTTTCTCTACACGCGTGATGTTCATCAAGCATGGAAACGCTGCGGACGCCTTTCTACTGTCTCTAATCTCTCTCAAGTGGCAAGACGATGGCGAAGGACGTACGTGCCACTAATCAACATTTGCAGTCATGGGTGTAACTGGTGAATTGGGAATATTGCTACGGGTGAATCATATTCAAAATATCTAATTTACCGCCTGTATTTAGTTCATTTTTTGTTAGACTTGCTGGCTTGTAAACGGTTCTGCAATATCAGCGTGCTAGCAATTATCTATGGACACAATTTCGGACAGCCAACTTCCTCGAATATTTGCAGATGTCGGACTGGCGGTAATCAATATTGGCCTGATCTGGCTGCTTATGGTTGCGCCTATCGGGCGGCGGGGTGTGCGGCTTTCCGCGCTTATTCCTGCTACGCCGGAGCATGTATGGTCCGCGCTTCATCCGCTTGGCGTCAACGCTAAGTGGGATGGCAATATCGTAGCGGCGCGTGAGCTTGCGCCCGACTTGGTGGAAACTGAGATTTCCTATGAGGGGCGCGATGGCAAGCCAATTCGCCGCACGATGCAGCTGGACGCGGTGGTTGAAAACCGCTCGTTCACTTCGACAATTGTTGAGGATACCTCGCTGGATCATAGTTTTTGGTCCAGTCATTCCGAGACTGTTACCATCGAACCTGTGGATGGCGGCTGCAAGGTGACGATCAGCGAGACGGATAAATATCGCGGGTTTGCGTTTCTGGTGTTTCGCTACTTCAAGAATCGTCGCGCGCTGGAGGCGCTGAAACAATGGGCGAAGACTGGCAGCTATAAGTCTGTCGGCATTTTCGAGCGCCCGCCTGTGCAGATTGCCATGGCTGTTATATCGGCGCTTATTCTTTGGCCGTTTTTCGGGTTGACAGAAACGGGCCTCACATTGTCGATTGTGTTAACGCTTGTGGTGGCGCTGCATGAGGCGGGGCACATGCTCGCGTTTCGGATGATGGGCCACAAGTCCGCGCGGATGATTTTTATTCCCTTGCTTGGCGGTATTGCGCTTGGCGGCAGGCCCTATGATCGCAATTTTGAGGTAGGCTTTTCGGCACTGATGGGCGCGGGCATGTCGGTGTTTCCCGTTGCTATGGCGTTTGCGCTCTACCAGCCGTTGGAAAATTATGGCTGGCATAATACGGCAACGGTGCTGGCTATTTTTGGCTCCATTGGTGCGATTTTCAATTTGGCGAATCTTGTACCGGTATGGAAGTTTGACGGGGGCCAAGTGATCCGTCAGATTTTTGATAGTCAAGCCGCGCAGGGGCTTGCCTCGTTTACGCTGCTAGGCGGGCTGATGTTTGTCGGCTGGTGTGGTGGCTTTTCTGTGAAAGCCATACTAATGGCCGGCGTCATTTTTTCGCTGATGTCAGTGATGACAACGGGAAATGGCTT
Source organism: Phyllobacterium sp. (assembly GCA_043717855.1). Taxonomy (GTDB): domain Bacteria; phylum Pseudomonadota; class Alphaproteobacteria; order Rhizobiales; family Rhizobiaceae; genus JANMEX01. Next base: position 12,714 of record JAYSWX010000115.1, on the reverse strand, counting down.
TAAGCCGCGCCATGAGCTGACGCCCATGAACAATAATGAGCGAATGCTGCTGCTGGCCGGACTAGTGGCCAGCTATGTCGCGCACGGCGTTTGTGCGCTGTGGGGGTTCTCGATTTTTCTATAGTTTTGTGACTGGTCCGAACACCTGCGCAAACGCTACGAGCAGCGCCTCGTCTGCATCTTCCATAGTCACCGGCAGGCCAAGGTCCACTAGACTTGTTATGCCGTAGCCCTCGATGCCACAGGGGACGATGCCGGTGAAGTGCGACAGCTCGGGGTCGACGTTTAGCGAAATGCCATGGAACGAAACCCACCGCCGCAAACGAATGCCGATGGCGGCGATTTTGTCTTCGTTGGGGAAATTTGGAGTTAATGGCGGGCGGTCAGGTCGCGATACCCAGACACCGACGCGGTCCTCGCGCACTTCACCTTTTATATTGAAGCGATCCAAGGCGGCGATAATCCAGCTCTCGAGTGCAGCGACAAAAGCGCGGACATCTTCGCGGCGGCGCTTCAAATCCAGCATCACATAGGCCACGCGCTGGCCGGGACCATGATAGGTATATTGCCCGCCGCGCCCTGCATCATAGACCGGAAAGCGGGTGGCGTCTTTCAGATCGGCGGGATTGGTGCTGGTGCCAGCAGTATAAAGCGGCGGGTGTTCGACCAGCCAGATCAGTTCACCCGCTGTGCCTTGGCGGATGGCATCGGCGCGGGCTTCCATGAATGCCAGTGCCTCAGGGTAGGGCGTGAGACCTTGCGCAACCAGCCACTCGACGGGTGGACTTTCCATGGAGGGATGAAAATGCCCGCCGATGTTTTGCCGGTCTGTTTTAGTCGCGTTTGCCATTTGGTTGCTATGAACCGGATTGATTTTGCCGTCCAGTGTCAGGTCCGCAAACCTTTCGTGCACAATCTGCAAAACTCGCTGATTATGGGCTTGTGCCATCAAAGTCGATTTGCTAGAGGCGGCAAGCTGGATTTACCACCAGCATTTGTTGTGTGCGGTCATGGCGGAATTGGTAGACGCGCAGCGTTGAGGTCGCTGTGGGGCAACTCGTGGAAGTTCGAGTCTTCTTGACCGCACCAACTACTCTTCTCAAAGCATAATTCATCGATTCAACATTTCGTTCCAAGGCGCGTAACGGATTGATTTATTTCTTTGCAGGCAGGTGTTTTTCGGTTTAAACAAAAACTCCCTGCCACTCTTTCGGGAGCGCTATCGTGACCGAATCTTTAGCCGAAAATCACAATGACGACGATCTGGCAATTGTGTCAGAAATCTATGATGACGAAGGTGTCGTTCGCTCCGCTTATCTTGCGCATATTGGCGCAGCGATTGCGGACAGGGATGTTCTGACGCTTGGCAAAGATGTTGGCGAATTGCACGAATCCGAGCTTGCGGATTTGCTGGAGGCTTTGCAATCTGACCAGCGGCAAGCACTGGTTCGCCTGCTGGGCAAGGAGTTTGACTTCGGTGCGCTGACTGAAGTTGACGAGGCAATCCGCCTTGAAATTGTCGATAGCGTTCCTAATGAAGATTTGGCGGCAGCCGTTCAAGAGATGGATTCGGATGATGCCGTTTACATTCTTGAGGACATGGAGCGCGAAGATCAGGACGAGATTCTGGCGCGCCTGCCGCATGAAGAGCGGATGCTCCTGCAGCGGGCACTGAATTATCCGGAAGAGTCCGCCGGGCGCCGTATGCAGACAGAGTTTGTTGCGGTTCCAGCGTTCTGGACTGTCGGGCAAACAATTGATTATCTGCGTGATGAAAAGGATCTGCCGGATCGTTTTGCTCAGATTTATGTGGTTGATCCGTCATTCAAGCTGGCCGGTGCGGTCGATCTTGACCAAATATTGCGCACGAAGCGAACTGTGAAAATCGAAGATATTCTACACGAAACCCGCCATGCGCTGCCTGCCACGATGGACCAGGAAGAAGCAGCGCAGATTATGCAGCAGTATGAACTAATGTCTGCGGCCGTTGTGGATGAGAATGAGCGTTTGGTTGGTGTTCTCACATTCGATGACGTGGTTGATGTTATTCAGGAAGAGCATGAAGAGGACATCATGCGGCTAGCAGGTGTGGGTGATGAAGAGCTCTCCGATAGTGTTTATGAAACGGCTAAGTCGCGCTGGCCCTGGTTAATTGCCAATACTTTTACGGCGTTTCTTGCTTCAAGTGTGATCGGGCTATTCGGCGGAACGATCCAGCAAATGGTGGCGTTGGCCGTGCTGATGCCGATTGTGGCATCGATGGGCGGCAACGCTGGCACTCAAACGATGACCGTTACTGTGCGCGCTTTGGCAACAAAAGATTTGGATATTTATAACTCCTTTCGCGTTATTCGCCGTGAGGTGTTGATTGGGCTATCAAATGGCCTGTTGTTTGCCGTTCTTATCGGCATGGTGGCCTCAGTCTGGTTTGGCGATTGGAACTTGGGGCTGGTGATTGGTTTTGCACTTATTGTGAATCTTACAACCGCTGCACTGGCGGGAATTACCATTCCGCTTATTTTGGACCGGTTTGGTGCGGACCCTGCGCTGGGTTCCGGTGCGTTTGTGACCATGTGTACGGACTGCGTGGGGTTCTTTTCATTCCTCGGGTTCGCCACATGGTGGTTCCACCTTTAAAGTTCGCGTTGCTTTGATTTAACTGTGTTTTAACCGCCTGATTGACTTTTACGTAAATACTGCCGCATGACATACTGCTATGAAGAGATAGCGATAAGTTGTGAAAGTGCATAAATTGATCCGCGAGTATTACACCATTACAGAGTTAACCCGCGAGTTCGAAATATCGACGCGCACGATTCGCTTTTATGAGGATGAGGGGCTGATACGCCCGCTACGCCGTGGTCGCACGCGCCTTTTCCGCCCGTCGGATCGTCATTTGCTTAAGCAGATTTTGCGTGGCAAGCGGCTTGGATTTTCCATCGCTGAGATCAGCGAAATTGTGAACATGTATAAAGAGCAGCCGGGCGAATCTGGCCAACTGCGCCTGATGATGGCCCGCGTGGAAGAAAAACGCGCGTCACTGCGTCAAAAGCGCAAGGATATTGAAGAGACGCTGGCGGAACTGGATGCGGTGGATGAAATGTGCATCGAGCGGTTGGCGGAACTCGGCGTCAACACTTAAAACCAGCGCCGCACTTTCTGCGCATAATCGCGCCAGTTTTTGCCGAATTTTGCGGACAGATGCGCTTCTTCGCGCTCTATTGCGAGCTTGGATGTCAGCAATGCTGCGATGAATGCCAGCGGCAAAAACCAGATGATGCCGAACACTAAACCTGCGCCAAAGGTGAGCAGCGTGTTGCCAAGATAAATCGGGTTTCGTGAAATTTTGAACGGACCGCTTGTCACCAAATGGTCAGCGCCTTTGATGGGCAGAATGGTGGTTTTTGCGGCATGAAGCGTTTGCATGGCGCGAATATCCAGCGCTAGTCCGGCTAGAATAATCAGAAGGCCAATCGCGAAAAGGAAGTCGGAACCGGGGCTATCAATCCACGGCGTTGGCAGGACAAGTTTAGAAAGAGCGCCAAGAAGAATTGCGCCTGCATAAATTAGCGGCGGCCAAGGAATACGGTTGGGGGTGAGCGCAATGGCGGTTATGGGTTTGTTTACGGGTTGTTTCATGGTGTTAGCCTCCGGTGGCGTCCACTGTGCACTGTTCTGCGATGGACACAACATCCGGATCAGTCCTAACGTTGCGCTTGCTTTCCAGTACGTCGATGAAAATGCCTTTAGCCTCTAAATTGGTTTTCACGCAGGTGCAAAAACTCTCGCAGAACTTTGCATCACGTTGTGGCATGCAGCTTGCCACACAGGCTGGAATATAGCCCGCTGTGCGATCCGGCGGGGCGACTTGCGTGGCGCACCAGATAAGGCCGAAGAGCACGGGCTGATGGATGAGATAATAGGGCAGGCTATAATTGCCGAGCCACGCCAGCGCTTTGCCGATGGGATTTGCGGTGGCATTCATCGCGGCAAGGCGGGGTAGGGCGCCTGATTTGGTCAACGCTTTGGCTATGGCAACACCTGCCAGAATGGCCGCTGTCCACGGAAATACGGGTACGAAGTCATTTGTCGGCGGGTCAATAGAGCCAAGGCCTGTCCACCAGAATATGGCATGGTCGAAGAACTCGTTGCGCAAATATTGATTGGCGAAGAGAACTGCCACAGCTGCAATTACCGTCATCGGCCACGGCAGCGCGAGAAATGCCAGCGCGATGAGTGAGCCGAGCGCCAATTGGTGCAGGATGCCAAAGAATACGAAGCGGTCTGGCGTTGCGAAATAGGTTCCTATTGTGATGATAGCAGCGCCTGCCGCAATGAGCGCGAAGCGACGCCAAAAAGCCGGCCAGCGAATGGCTTTTCCGTGAGATAGATAGAGACTGAACCCGGCGATGAACAGAAAGCTGGATGCCGTTCCACGGGCTAATAATTTCCAGCCAAACTCATTGGTCATGCCGTGGTGCGCATAGCCGAAATTTTCTAAATCCCACGAAAAATGGAAAATTGTCATGGCAACAACAGCAAGCCCGCGCAACACATCAAGCATCGAAATGCGCAGGTTCCGGGCGGGCTGCGGCGTGGCGCTGTTGAAAACGGTCATTGCAGTATCCAAACTCACGAAATCGGTTTGATTCGCATATGGACATGTTATGCGGAACTTGGAATGCGGGTTAGAGCAAAGTGCGTTTTGATAGAGTCAAAACCTTTGCTCTAAGTTCTTGTTTTGTCGCATTTTCCTTAACCGCTTGATGTTCCATCACGCTTGGAAATGCTTTAGTGTTTGGTTGGAGCAAATTACATGAACGACCAGACACCAACGGCGCTTCGGCAAGCCGTATCCTGCGTTGTGCAGGAGGGAACGCGCTTTTTGCTGGTTAAGCGCGCGAATGAACCTGCCAAGGGGCAGTTTGCATTTGCTGGTGGCAAGAGGGAGCCGGGCGAATCGCTAGAAGATGCGGTGCGGCGGGAATTGTTTGAAGAAACCGGAATCATTGCAGGTGAGGTCGTTCTGTTGCGCGAGTTCGCCGTCGATGGCGGGTTCCATCTCCACGTATTTTTTGCACTAAAGTTTTCTGGCATACCCACCGCCGGAGACGACGCGGCAAGTGTTGGCTGGTTTACCATAGAGCAAATGAAAGTCATGCCGATGCCACAATCTGTGTATGATGTGGCAAGTGAATTAGTTCGGGGAATTTCTTAAATGAGCGACAGCAGTGGCGCTATGGTCAATGCCAATGTGCGGTCTGGTTTGGTGGCGTGCCTGCTGTTATTTGGCAGCGTAACGGGAGCGCAGGCTGAGGATCCGCCATATAACAACAAATTGCTGCGCTTGGCCGAAGTTCTCGGTTCTGTGCATTTCTTGCGCAATTTGTGCGGTGAGACAACCAATCAGTGGCGCGACGCGATGAATGATCTGGTGGTTTCAGAAAGCCCGACGCCGGAGCGCAAGGCAAAATTGATTGCCAGTTTCAACCACGGCTATCGCTCCTATGGCGGCATTTATTTGCACTGCACCGGGGCAGCAACTAGTGCGCTGGATAAGTTTATGAGCGAGGGTAAGGCACTCAGCGAGGACATTGCACTGCGATTTGCAAACTAGGGTCTTGGCGAAAAAGGCAGTTTACCAACAGTTAACTTTCTATGAAAGCGATTGGTGCAAGTTTATTCAACTATGCTAGAGTGTTAAACAGACGTTAACGATGCAACGCGTCGAGGGTAGCATGAAAATGAATGTGACAGAGGCGGAGCTCAATGAGCGTATCCTCAATGAAAAACGGCTGGCGGCACTGGAAGTGCAGACAGAAGCGTGGGCCGATGGTATTTCTGAAGGCATAGACCCCGAAATTATGGCGGCGGCGGGTATGGAAACCATTCTGATTCATTTGGTGCGTGACTGCGGCGCAGAGGCTGCGAACGGTCTTTTGGCGATGATGAAAACGCGCTTCGAATCAGGCGCGTTTCATTCGCACGAATATTTGAACTGATGAAGGCGATGGGGATTTCATTTCAGGCTCTTGTGTTCACGGCGGCTGCGTTTTTTGGCTGTGTATTGGCTGTAGATGCCAAGCCGGTTATCGGGACCCAATTGGCTCTTAGCGAAATTAGACGTGAAGAACTGCCGCCGATTGGTGGGACGTTAGCGCCTAACGAGGGCACAATTGACCCTTCGGCAGAGATACCTGTGCCCGAGCCGATTAAGCCGGCAATAGATCCCGATATGATCGGGCCGATGCCACAGGATCCCGGTCCGGATATTGCACCGGATCAGCCGGAAGAAAACGCCGCGCCTGTGGGGGATCCCAATGATCCGGCAAGACCGCTTCTGGACCCTGCGGAGCCAATTCCGGCTGTGGAATATGATTTGAGCAAGTTGCCAGAAGCGGTGCGTGCCACGCATGATAAAATCGTTGAGGCTGCCAAGAGCGGCAAGCCGGAAAACCTGCGGGCTTTGATTGGCAGCGGGCATGACGTGACTGAGCTTTCGCTTGGCGAAAATGCTGATGATCCTATGAAGTTTTTGCTCAGCCTTTCCGGCGATGAGGGCGGGCAGGAAATTCTGGCGATTCTCTTGGAAATCATGGAAGCGGGCTACGTGCATCTCGATATTGGCACGCTGCAGGAACTTTATGTCTGGCCGTATTTCTTCGCCGTGCCGCTGGATAAGCTGGATGAGAAGCAGCGCGTAGAACTTTTCAAGATCGTCACATCCGGCGATGTGGATGATATGAAGTCTTTCGGCTCGTATATTTTCTATCGTGCGGGGATATCGCCAGATGGAAAGTGGCGGTTTTTTCTGGCGGGTGAGTGAGCGTGTGAACTTTTACTCTTCGACTATGGAAAGTGCGTAGCCCAAGGTAGATCGAAGTTTCGTACGTAGTCGTATGGTCGTTCGTGATTAGTCGAAAATGTCTTAATTACTTGTTCAAGTACTTGTTCTGAGAGCACCATCCTCTCTTCGCTAAATGCGTGCCTGTCGTCAGGTTCCAAATTTTTTTTAGTATTTTGGATATGCAAACGATTTCGAAGCATTCGTAGTTCTGTCAATTTTTCATAAAAAACAGTGCCCTTTAGATCGAAGAAATCTTGCTTCTCCGCACTGGCGATTAGTGTCTCGAATTTTCCAATTTGCTTACTTCTGACATAGTCAACTGTTTCTTGAGGTAGGTTTACACCTTCTTTAGTGAGCGATTTGATTTTGTAATGATGATCGTAAATTAGGGCTTCAATTATTGAAATATTTTGCAAGGTTATCGGTTTTTGAAGATAATTTTTCTGTGCCGGATTGCCATCTGTGCGATACTTATAAAGGCATTTCAATATGTCGAGATTGAAAACGATGTTGTCGCCTAATTTGAAATCGCCGATAAATCTGCTCTTATAAGTGACCATAAATCCTCTGACTGGTTAGACATTCAAATTGGGCATACAAAATTTTTACTGACCTCGGCTCAACTCTCCGAAAACTGCACCGTTTGCCCTTGGTTCTGCGTTACAATCTCGCCACTGTTCATCACCATTTGCCCACGCACAACTGTCATCACTGGCCAGCCTTGCACGCTTTTGCCGTGATACGGCGTCCAGCCGGCGCGGGAGCCAGCTTGGGCGTTGGTTATTGTTTCACGGCGCTTCATATCCACGATGGTGAAGTCGGCGTCATAACCAGCGGCGATGCGCCCCTTGCGGGCCATGCCAAAAATGCGCTGCGGGCCGTGGCTGGCGAGATCGACAAAGCGCTCGATGCTGAGGCGTCCGGCGTTCACATGATCGAGCATGACGGGGACGAGGGTTTGCACGCCTGTCATGCCGGAGGGTGAGTCTGGATAGGGCTTGGCTTTTTCTTCCAGCAAATGTGGCGCATGGTCTGAGCCCAGCACATCGACAATGCCTTGGCTGATGCCGCGCCAGACGCCATCGCGGTGGAAGGTTTCGCGCACGGGCGGGTTCATTTGTAGGAGTGTACCCAGGTGAGCGTAGTCATCCGACGACATGGTGAGATGGTGCGGGGTGGCCTCGCAGGTGGCGATGTCTTTATGCTGCGCCAAGAAGTCAATTTCCTGATGCGTAGAGATATGCAGCACATGGATGCGGGCGTGGACATTTTTGGCGATTGCGACGAGGCGCTGGGTGCATTGCAGCGCTGCGATATCATCGCGCCAGACATGGTGCGAGGAGGGATCATTGGGCACGCGCAGGTGCATACGTTCGCGCAGGCGGAATTCATCTTCAGAATGGAACGCTGCACGGCGGCGGGTGTTGCGCAGGATGGAGGCGACGCCCTCATCATCCTCGACCAACAAATCACCCGTGGATGAACCCATGAACACTTTGATGCCAGCGGCGCCCGGCAGGCGTTCTAGTTCTGCAACATCCTTGGCATTGTCGCGTGTGCCGCCCACCCAGAAGGCGAAATCGCAGTGCATACGGTTTGTGGCGCGCGCGACTTTATCGGCTAAGGCCTCGGCGCTGGTGGTCAGCGGCTTGGTGTTGGGCATTTCGAAAACCGATGTCACGCCGCCAAGTACGGCTGCGCGGGAGCCGGTTTCCAAATCCTCCTTGTGTTCGAGACCTGGCTCGCGGAAATGCACTTGGCTGTCAATGACGCCGGGGAGGACGTGGAGGCCCTTGCAGTCGATGGTTTTGGCGGCGCTTGTCGCAATGAACGAGCCGATGGCAACGATGCGTCCGTCTTTGACGCCGACGTCGCGCAGACCGACGCCATCTTGATTGACGACGATGCCGCCTTTGAGAAGAAGATCGAAAGTCTGCGTCATGATGCACCGCTTGTTCTTGATGTTGTCTGGCTCTCGGCTTAGTTAAGGGTGACGCTTAAATCAAGATGCAGGATTGCTATGCCCCGCTCCGTACTTTCAAATCGTGCCTTGATACGCATTGGGGGTGTAGATGCGGAGCCGTTTTTGCACAATCTAGTGACATGCGATGTGCTGACTTTAACGGCTGACGAATTGCGGGCAGGGGCACTGCTCTCACCGCAGGGCAAGGTGGTGTGGAGTTTTCTGATCGGGCGCGATTCTGACGGCTACGTGCTGGACGTCGCCGCGCAAGACGCTGTGGACTTTGCCAAGCGGCTGAAATTTTATCGGTTGCGGGCCAAGGTGGATATTTCCGAACCGGAGATGGTTTCGGTCCATGTTGCTTGGAATGAGGCTGCGCGTTCGGATGGATTACGGCGTGACACGCGCTTCAAATCGACTGATGTGTTTCGTGGCTTTGGCAAGATTGATGACGCACCCATTGACGCAGGCTGGATTGCCCTGCGCATTGCTCACGGCGTGGCGGAGGCTCATCTTGATTATCCTTATGCGGACATGTTCCCTCATGATGTGAACTTGGACCAGATTGGCGGTGTGGCTTTCACCAAGGGCTGCTACGTAGGCCAAGAGGTTATCTCGCGGATGCACCATCGCGGCACGGCGCGCTGGCGGGTGATGGTGGCAACAGGTGAGGGTCTGGTGTCTGGTAGTGCTGTTACAATTGAAGGCCGCAACAGCGGAACTGTTGGTTCGATTTCGGGCACAGCAGGTCTGGCAATTGTGCGGCTGGACCGGGTCAAGGATGCGCTGGATAAGGGTTCGGCAATTATGGCGGGTGATGTGCCAATCGCCGTTTCATTTCCGGGAGATGTGACGTTTACATGGCCTGCTGCCAGTGCGGAGCCTGCCTAAATGATCGAGAAAAGACTCGCGCCACCACGCGCTTGGCAACGGATGCTATCGGGCAGGCGGCTTGACCTTTTGGACCCTTCGCCGCTGGATATCGAAATTGAAGATATTGCCCACGGCCTTGCGCGCGTGGCGCGGTGGAACGGGCAGACTTTTGGTGCTCATGCTTTTTCTGTGGCGCAGCATAGCCTCTTGGTCGAGCATATTTTCCGGCTGATGGAGCCTGATGCCAAGCCGCACCAGTGCCTTATAGCGCTGCTGCACGATGCGCCGGAATATGTTATTGGTGACATGATTTCGCCATTCAAAGCCATGGTTGGCGGCGATTATAAGGTGGTAGAGAAGCGGCTGCAGCGCGCCATACATTTGCGCTTTTCTCTTGTTGCCGAGCCTAGCGCAGCGCTGAACGCCAAGATTAAAAAGGCTGACACAGTGGCGGCTTATTTTGAGGCAACGAAGCTGGCAGGGTTTGAAGACGCCGAAGCCTCACGCATTTTCGGGCGGCCACGCGGCTTTAGCGCGGATACGCTAAATCTGGAGCCAGAGGCGGCGACCGTTGCTCAAGCCACATTTTTGCAGCGATTTGCATCGCTTGAGGCTTTGAACCCCATTATGAAAGTTCCATCATGCCCCATTTGATCGTTACGCCACTATCACGGCTCGTTGAAATATCGGAAGCGCACAAGGCCAGTAAGGTGCTGACGCTCATCAATGCGGCGACGCCTGTCGAGCGACCGCGCCACGTGGCGGCGACGGATCATTTGTTCTTAGGGTTCAATGACATCAATGAACCGCGCGAGGGGCTTGTACCTCCCGCCGAGGCGCATATCCGGCAGATATTTGATTTTGCCAGCGTTTGGGATCGTGCCCAGCCGATGATTATTCACTGCTATGCGGGTGTTTCGCGCTCGACGGCTGGTGCCTATATGACGTCGCTTTTTCTTAATCCGGAGCAGGATGAGTTGGCATTGGCGCAAGAACTACGCCGTCGTGCGCCGACGGCCACGCCCAACATCCGCATGATTACCATGGCTGACGATATTCTGGGGCGCGGCGGGCGGATGGTGGATGCGATAATCAGCATTGGGCGTGGCGCGGAGTGCTTTGAGGGTGTGCCGTTTATTTTGCCGGTGAAGGGCTAATCCCATGTGCGGGCGCTTCTCTTTTGTGGCAACGCCCGAGGAAGTGGAGGAGCTTTACGCGGTCGATGATATCGACCCGTTTCCGCCGCGCTACAACATTGCACCCACGCAGCCGATACTGATGATTCAAGCAGGACTGCGCCAAGAGAAGGGCTCGAACTTGCCCAACCGCGTGGCGACGCTGGTGCGCTGGGGACTGATTCCTTCGTGGGTGAAAGACGTCAAAGCGTTTCCGCTGCTCATCAATGCACGCTGCGAAACCGTGCTGGAAAAGAACTCTTTCAAGGCGGCTATCCGTCATCGGCGCACGCTGATTCCCGCGTCGGGATTTTATGAATGGAAGCGTTCTGGCGATAAGAAATCTCAAGCCTATTGGGTGCGCCCGCACCATGGCGGCATTGTTACCTTTGCCGGACTGATGGAGACATATCTGTCACCCGATGGCAGCGAAATTGACACGGGCGCAATGCTGACGACCTCGTCCAATCCGACCTTTATGCCGATCCACGACCGGATGCCCGTGGTTATCAGTCCGCCGCATTTTGAGCGCTGGCTCAACTGCATCGACTATGAACCGCGCGACATGGCTGATCTGTTTGGTGCGGTTGATGATGATTTTTTTGAGGCGGTGCCGATCTCTGACAAGGTCAACAAAGTTACCAATATGACTGCGGATATTCAGGCTCGAATCAATTTGAATGATATAGCTAAGGCGGACGAAACTAAGACGCCAAAAATAGTTAAGCCGGCCGGCCAATTGAAACTGTTTTGAAGTCTTGTCACCTCATATTTTCTTTGGGCAGGACGAGACTTTGGTGACGGTTGCAGGGCAAAACTGATGATCCGTGAATTTAGTGTTGAATTTTCTGATGATGATCGCAGCCATATGTTAGCACAGGCGAATGGCCGGGTGTTTCCTGATGCAAAGCCGGGCCGCAAAACCTTTGCCTTTGACGAAAAGCATTTGACGGCAATCGCAGGCGATAGTTTCGAGCGGTTTCTGTGGTCAAACTTTGATCGCGTCGAGCAGAAGGGCGGCTCAATCGTACTGGCCAACGACAATGGCGTGACGTTTTTTCTGCCCGTTGATAAGTTGCAGGATGCGCTTATTCGTCAGGCGATCTATGATTATGTGACGGGACGGGTTGCGGCCAAGCACTAATCCTATAACAATATGGGATGATATTCGCATTCCTCAACGGCTTGGCACTTGGTGCCTCACTCATCATTGCTATCGGCGCACAAAACGCATTTATCTTGCGGCAAGGCTTGCTGCGCCAGCATGTGTTCATTCTATGCCTTATATGTGCGCTGGCGGATGCGCTGCTGATTGCTGCCGGTGTGGCGGGGCTTGGCACGCTGGTGTCATCGCATCCGGATTTGGTGCGCTATGTGACCATTGGCGGCGTCATATTTCTTGGCAGCTATGCGTTGCTGGCATTTCGTCGCGCGATGCACAGCGAATCTATGCAGGCCAAGGGTGAGGGAATGAGCCTCAAGAAGGCGATTGCCACTTGCCTTGCGTTCACGTTTCTCAATCCGCACGTCTATCTTGATACGGTGCTGCTACTTGGTGGCCTTTCGGCGCGGTACGCAGGTGATTTGCGTATTGCCTATGGCGCAGGCGCTATGGTCGCCTCGTTCGTCTGGTTCTTCGGGCTTGGCTATGGCGCACGGTTACTATTGCCGATTTTTGAAAAGCCTGCGGCATGGCGCGCGCTGGATTTTATCATTGGGTTAGTCATGAGCGCGTTGGCCCTAAGCTTGACTTTCAGTCTAGGGATTGTTGAGATTCATCGTGAATTTATGACCGCTGCGCATATGTAGATCATGTTGCTGAAGCTTTTGTCGGTTTTGTCGCTTCGCATGGCTAT